>NZ_SCOC01000003.1:0-237985 GCF_005502615.1 Gordonia sp. ALPHA1B1
TGGGCCTCCAGCAGCCGCAAGGCCCTCGAACGGACCTCTGGGTCGATTTTCTTAGGCATGTGCTCATCCTTCCTGACTCAGAAGGAAGCGGCATCAAACCTGGGGTGATTCAGAACTGGATGGGCGGGAGTCGTGGCGGGGGCCGGGGATTCACTCATTGGCGCACTGGTTGTCGTGGAAGGCCGGCATTGCACCGCGAACGGCGCATGAGCATGTGAGGGTCGCCAAGGCGATACGAGAATTGCCGGTGACCCGCAAGGCCTTTGGCGAGGGTCGGCTGACGTATTCGAAGGTCCGCGCCCTGACGCGGGTTGCCACTCCCGAGCGTGAGCAGGAGTTGGTGAATCTGGCGTTGTCGACGACGGCGAGTCAGTTGGATCGGGCGGTACGGGCGATGGGCCAGATCGACCGTAACCGTGGCGTCGAAGACGAAAGCCGGCCGCCGGTGGAGTCGACGGGTGGGTGGAAGTGGAATGCTGACGGGTCGTTGTCGGTGTCGTTGCGGTTGAGTCCGTTGGATGGGGCGCGGTTCCTTGCTGGGTCGGTGCGGGCGGAGTATGAACGCACCCGGACCTGCGGTGACCCGGATCTACCGTCGGCTGAGAGTGTTCCGCGGAACACCGAACCCGATTCGGAGGTGGTTCCGTCTCGGCGGCGGGATCTGTGGCGGCAGGTGCCATCGAATGTGGCGCCGGCGGTGGTGGCGATGGCCGACATGGTGCACGAGGGGATCGCGATGCCCGATCTGGCGCCGGGTGCGGAGATCCTGATTCATGCCGGTGAGGGTGTGGAGTCGGCTCATCTCGATGACGGGCCGGCGTTGTCCGAGGCTGAGGTGGCCGAGGCCCGGTGTGGTGCGTCGACGCAACATGTCTCAAGCCGCAGGATTGCTGGCCAGCCGGGGAAGTTGGCGTTGTTGGGGCTGGGGCGTCGGAAGCGGGCGCCGAACAAGGCGTTGGTGCGGGCGTTGTTCGTGCGGGATCGGTGTTGTCAGATGCCGGGGTGCGGGCGGACGCGACATCTGCATGCCCATCATGTGCGGTTCTGGTCGGCGGGTGGGCGGACCGATCCGGACAATCTGATCTTGTTGTGTGGGTCGTGTCATCGGTCGTTGCATCGGGGCGATTTTGCGATCACCGCACATGGTGAGCAACGGTTCAGCTTTCATCGTCCGGACGGTTCGGAGATCGAGGTGGCGCCGCCAACCGAGAGACCGGTTGGGTGGCGGCCGAACGCCCGGATAGACGCAGACGCGACGGTGCCGGTCGGTGGGGGTCGGATGGACCTTGGGTACACCACCGAGGTGCTCTACGCGGTGTGGGAGTGGAAGGCACGCAACGCAACTCGCTCCGAGCCCGCTGTGCAACGGGCTGCATAGGCGCTCAGCTGCTAGACTGACACGCGGTGTGCCGGGAAGTCTGGTCGGCTGCGCGTTGACGGTGAGCCCTGCACGGTGGGGCGGCCACGACGCGTACGTAGCCCACCCGACGAAGGACTCCGTACGCACCATGACTGACACCGACTCACGTCGGGCCACCCCGACGCTCTTCTCGCGCGGCTCTTGGCCCGAAGCTTCCCGCATCGCCGACATCTTCCGGCGCGAAACCATCGGCGGCATGCTGCTGCTCGTCGCCGCGGTCGTCGCCCTCGTATGGGCGAACTCCCCGTGGTCGGCGGCATACTTCGGCCTCGGCGACATCCACGTGGGTACCGACGCGCTCGGTCTGCACCTGGACCTGTCCCTCGCGACCTGGGCTGCCGACGGCCTGCTCGCCATCTTCTTCTTCGTCGTCGGTCTGGAGCTGAAGCGCGAGTTCGTCGCCGGCGACCTGCGGGATCCCGCCCGCGCTGCCCTGCCCATCGCGGCTGCGGTCGGTGGAATGGCTGTTCCGGCAATCATCTTCGCTGCCATCACCATTCGGGCAGGCGACGACGCGGTGCAGGGATGGGCCATTCCCACCGCCACCGACATCGCGTTCGCGGTCGCGGTGCTGGCCGTGATCTCGACGCATCTGCCCGCCGCACTGCGTACCTTCCTGCTCACCCTGGCCGTGGTGGACGACCTACTCGCCATCACGGTCATCGCGGTCTTCTACACCGACTCCATCAACGGCGCCGCGCTGGCCCTGGCCTTGATCCCACTCGCGGCGTTCGCCGTTCTCGTGCAGCGACGGGTCACCTCGTGGTGGCTCCTGCTCCCGTTGGCGGCCCTCACATGGGCGTTCGTCCATGAGTCCGGGGTCCACGCCACCGTCGCCGGCGTCGTCCTCGGGTTCACGGTCCCGGTGCTGCGCCGAGCCGGGAGCGACGAGACGGACACCCGGCACTGCCTGGCCGAACACTTCGAACATCGGATCCGGCCCATCTCGGCCGGGTTCGCGATCCCGGTGTTCGCCTTCTTCGCCGCAGGCGTCACGATCGGCGGACTGAGCGGGTTGGGCGAGGCACTCACCAGTCCTGTCGCGCTGGGCATCATCTTCGGTCTGGTGATCGGCAAGACGGCCGGCATCGTCGGCACCACCGCACTGCTGGCCAGGTTCACGCGGGCCACCCTCGACGCCAGCATCCGATGGATCGACGTCACCGGTGTCGCGATGCTCGCCGGGATCGGCTTCACCGTGTCGCTGCTCATCGGCGACCTCGCATACGACCCGGAATCCGACCGCGCGGAGTACGTCAAGATCGGGGTCCTGGTCGGTTCGCTGACGGCCGCCTCGGCCGCAGCGGTGATCCTCCGGATGCGCAACCGGCACTACCGAAGGATCGCCGACGAGGAGATGCGCGACGACGACCACGACGGCATCCCGGACGTGTATCAACGGCAAGAACGGTGAGAGCACAAACGGTGGGACGCGCATGTTCCTGAGCCGGCGGCCCAAGGGCGAGGAGAACCTCGCGGTCGGCGTGATCACCGTCCCCGAGCGCGCGCAGAACCCGTTGCGCGCCATCGGGCGGCGGGTTGCCATCGCGGTCACCGTGATCTGCATCGCCGCGTTCGTGGTCTACCTCGACCGGGACGGCTACACCAACTCCACGGACGAGCCGCTCACGCTGCTCGACAGCTTCTACTACGTCACGGTGTCACTGTCGACGACCGGTTACGGCGACATCGCGCCGATCACCGCCGAAGCCCGGGCCATCAACGTCTTCGTGGTCACGCCGCTCCGGGTGTTGTTCCTGGTCGTGCTGATCGGGACCACGCTCGAGGTCCTGACGGAGCGTTCCCGGCAGGCTTTGCGTATCCAGCGGTGGCGGCAGCAGCTCCGTGACCACCATGTCATCGTCGGTTTCGGGACAAAGGGGCGCAGCGCCGCCCACGCGCTGCTCGATGCCGGCGTCGACAGAACGCAGATCGTCGTGGTCGACTCGGAACCGGAGCCGCTCGAGGCAGCCGAAGCGCTCGGCATGGTGGCCGTACGAGGTGACGGAACACGACGGGAGGTGCTGGCCCTCGCCAAGGTCGACGACGCGCGCGCCGTATTGATCGCTGCCCACCGAGACGCCACCGCGGTCCTCATCACGCTCACCGCGCGGCAACTGAACCAGTCGGCGAAGATCGTCACCGCGGCTCGAGACGCGGACAACGCCGCCCTGTTACGACGATCAGGAGCGGACTCGGTCGTCGTATCGGCAGCGACCGCCGGAAGGCTCATGGGGATCGCGACACGGAGACCGCACGTCGTCGACGTCATCGAGGATCTGCTCACCCCGGCCACCGGACTGGCGATCGGCGAGCGCGCCGTCACCTCCGGCGAGATCGGGCGAGAGCCGCAGGACCTACCGGGCAACGTGATCGGGATCGTCCGCGACGGCACTCTGAGTCGCACCCTCGAATCGCCGGGACCGCTGCGCAGCACGGACAAACTGATCATCGCCCGCAACTCGGCTCAGTGACCGCGCTGACTCGGTGAGAACCGCGGCGTGATCCGACGGTTGATGTCGCCACCGGTCCTCACCCCGCGAGTACGACGCGCGGCGCGGGCCGGCTGATCACTCGTCCTGGCCGGCGGCCGGGTCGACGGCGGCGGCGAGCGCGCGGCTCACCTCGAATTGCCGGACCAGGAATGCCTTCTCGTCCAGCTTCTTACGCCGCATCCACGTCGTGACCTCGGAATTGCACTTGCTCGCATTACACGAACCGCAGCACGGCACGACGTTGGCGACGGTGTACCGGCCGCCGCGGGAGATGGCCAGCATGCAGTCACGCTGCAGCGCAACGCCCACCGCGCCGCAATACGCGCACCCACCCCAGGCCTCCTGCAGCGCGAGCCACTGGGCGTCGGTGAGGTCGTTGTCGCGGGCCGCGACACGCTTGCGACGACGCTTCGCGTACCGATTGGCGCGGGTGGTGCTGCGGGTGGCCACGGGGAGGAGCCTACCGCTCGGATCACACGAGTCACAGCCGTCACAGGCCCAGTCGGGGGTCGTGTCGTGCGCCCGGCGGTGCGACTGGTGCTTTGCCTAGACTGGCACCCGTGAGCACGGCCATCCGCGACATGTCATCGACCGGGACCATCCCGACTCCGTACGAGGACCTGCTGAGCCTCGTCATGGAGACCGGGACACCGAAGGCCGACCGCACCGGCACCGGGACGCGCAGCCTCTTCGGCAGGCAATTGCGCTACGACCTCGCCGAGGGTTTCCCGCTGATCACCACCAAGAAGGTGCATCTGAAGTCGATCGTCTACGAGTTGCTGTGGTTCCTGCGCGGCGACTCCAACGTGCGGTGGCTGCAGGAGCGCGGGGTCTCGATCTGGGACGAGTGGGCCGACGAGAACGGTGAACTCGGACCCGTCTACGGCGTGCAATGGCGGAGCTGGCCGACACCGTCCGGCGAGCACATCGACCAGATCGCGGCCGCCCTCGACCTGCTCAAGACCAACCCCGATTCGCGCCGGAACATCGTGTCCGCATGGAACGTGGGGGACATCCCGCAGATGGCACTGCCACCCTGCCACGCGTTCTTCCAGTTCTATGTCGCCGACGGCAAACTGTCGTGCCAGCTGTACCAGCGCAGCGCCGACCTGTTCCTCGGCGTGCCGTTCAACATCGCGTCGTATGCGCTGCTGACGCACATGATGGCCCAGCAGGCGGGCCTCGAGGTCGGCGAGTTCGTGTGGACCGGCGGCGACTGCCACATCTACGACAACCACGTCGAGCAGGTGACGCTGCAACTGTCACGCGACCCGTATCCGTACCCGAAACTCGAACTGCGCAAGCGGGATTCGATCTTCGACTACGAGTACGACGACATCGCCATCGTCGACTACCGGTCCCATCAAGGGATCAAAGCCCCGGTGGCGGTGTGACGTCGGGCCCCGCGGGGGAGGGCTCGCGTGAGGTGCGCCTGGTCTGGGCGCAGGGACGCGGCGGGGCGATCGGCCGGGACAACACGATCCCGTGGCGGGTCCCCGAAGATGTGGCGCGGTTCAAGGAACTGACGGTCGGGCACCCGGTTGTCATGGGCCGCAAGACATGGGATTCGCTGCCGCCGCGATTTCGGCCGCTGCCCGGTCGCGCCAATGTGGTCGTCACCCGCGACGCGAGCTGGTCGGCCGACGGCGCGTCGGTCGCGGGATCGGTCGCCGAGGCGCTCGAGCTGGCCGGTGGCGAACGGGTCGGAATCATCGGCGGCGGCGAGATCTACCGCTTGGCAATGGAATTCGCCACCGAACTGTGTGTCACGGAGATCGACGTCGAGGTCGACGGCGCCGACGCGTTCGCCCCGGAGATCACCGACGAGTGGGCTTTGGCACATCGCGGTGAGTGGCAGACCTCGACGAGCGGCATCGGGTACCGCTTCGTCGACTATCGGCGCGCTCGGCAGGGCTGATGGCGCCGGATCGTCTCTCGATCGCGCAGGCGCGTCGAATCGCGCTCGCCGCACAGGGTTTCACCGACCGCCGGCCCGCCGCCGCGCCCACCATGGCACACCTGAAGCGCGTCGTCGGCCGGACGCGGCTGCTGCAGATGGACTCGGTCAACATCGCCGCGCGTGCGCACTTCATGCCGCTGTTCTCTCGCCTGGGTGCCTACGATCCCGACCTGTTGCACCGCGCCGCGTGGCAGCCCGGGCGCGGTCGGCGGCTACTCGTCGAGTACTGGGCCCACGAAGCGGCGCTGATCCCGGTACCCGACTGGCCCCTCTTCCGATGGCGGATGGACGACTTCGCCGACGGTCGGTATCGGCACACGCGAGACGTGATGCGTCGCAACCGTTCTCTGGTCGGCGACATCCGGGCCGTGATCGAGGCGGTCGGCGCGACCACGCCCCGTGCCATCGAAGCGGAACTGGGCATCGAACGTGAACCCGGTGCAGCCGGGAGCTGGTGGCAGCGCGGTGAGGTCAAGCACCTGTGCGAGGCCATGTTCGCCGCCGGTGACCTGTCGGCGGTCCGCAACGGGAACTTCGTGCGGCACTACGACCTCACCGAACGGATCGTCGGCGCGGACATCGTCGCGCTGCGACCCGACCGTGGGCAGGCGCACCGTGAACTCGTCAGCCGTGCCGCCCAGGCGCTCGGTGTCGCCACCGTGGCCGATCTGGCCGACTACTACCGGCTCCGGCCGGCCGACGCGCGGCCGGCGGTCGCCGAACTCGTCGAGGACGGTGGGCTGCAGGAGATCTCCGTGGACGGCTGGCGCGACCCGGCCTACCTGGCCGCCGGCGCAGTGATTCCGCGGCGCGTCGACGCCTCGGCGATCCTGTCGCCGTTCGACCCGCTCGTGTTCTTCCGCCCCCGCGCCGAACGACTCTTCGACTTCCACTACCGCATCGAGATCTATGTGCCCGAACACAAACGCGTGCACGGCTATTACGTGCTGCCGTATCTGCTGGGCACCGACATCGCCGCGCGCGTGGACCTGAAGGCCGACCGCAAGAACCGCACCCTGCAGGTGCTCGGGGCCTACTGCGAGCCGGGTCGTTCCCGAGGCCTCGTCGCCGAACGGCTGTCCGCGGATCTGCGGAGCTTCGCCGGCTGGCAGGACCTCGACGATGTCGTCGTGTCGGGACGCGGCGACCTGGCGCCCGACCTGCAACGGGTGCTGCACGTCGCGTGACTCACCCCGAGTGATGCGATGCTGAGGATCGAAAGTTCACGACAGCGATGGGAGACGAAGCGATGACCGTGTCGTATGAGGGCAACGACTACCGATTGGTGATGTTCGATCTCGACGACACCCTGGCCCCGTCGAAGAGCCCGCTCGACGACCAGATGGTCGATCTGTTGCGGCGGATGCTCGACGTGAGCCTGGGCTGCATCATCTCCGGCGGCAACTTCACCCAGTTCGAGAAGCAGGTTCTCGCGCGGCTCGGCAACTTCGACAGCGTCGCCAACCTCCACCTCATGCCGACGTGCGGAACGCAGTACGTGCGGTGGTCCGGGAACGACTGGGAGACGGTCTACGCGGAGTTCCTCACCGACGACGAGAAGCAGCGCACGCTCGACGTGCTCGAGACCGGCGCCAAAGAACTGGGTCTGTGGGAGAGCGAGACGTGGGGTGACATCCTCGAGGACCGCGGCAGCCAGATCACCTTCAGCGCGCTGGGGCAGAAGGCGCCCGTCGACGCGAAGGCGGCCTGGGACCCCGACGGAGCGAAGAAAGAGTCCCTGCGTGCCTACGCCGCCGAGCGACTTCCCGACCTCGAGGTGCGCAGCGGCGGGTCGACGTCGGTGGACGTCACCAAGAAGGGCATCGACAAAGCTTACGGCGCACTGAAGTTGATGGACATCCTCGGCCTCAGCACCAGCGACATCCTGTTCTTCGGCGACCGGCTCGACGAGGGCGGCAACGACTACCCGGTCAAGGCTCTGGGCATCACGTCTATCGCCGTCCACGGCTGGCCCGACACGCACGCGAAGCTGTCGGCGCTGCTGGATCAGGTCGAGACGGGCAGCTAGTCGACCGGCCCGCCCGCCGATACGACCCGCTGGGTGCCGTTCGCGACCCGGTAAGACCTCGCGTAATACTGGCCGGAGCGCGGATTCGTCTTGTCGTGCACGAAGTACCAGTCCATCTGCGTCGCCGCCGGCGTCACGGTCAGGACCGAATACCCGTGCGCGTCGAACTCGCTCCAGCGCACGTGGTGGTTCGTGGCCGCGAAGGCCGAGGACACCGCGACCCCGGCGGTGTTGGCGGGCACGTTCAGCATGTCGTCGATGTTGGTCGACGTGATCGACGTGCCGACCAATTCCGTTGCGACACTCCCGCCGCCGGGATAGTTCGCCGGGTCGGCCGGGATGTCGCACGCCCACGACGAGTGGATGTCACCGGTGATGAAGACGACGTTGTCGACGCGGTTGCGGCGCAGTGATTCGAGGAGACGTCGACGATCGGCGGCGTAACCGTCCCACTGGTCGGCGTTGTACGGGATGCCCTCCCGCGGGATGCCGAGCAGTGCGGTGACCGCGCCGGTTGTCTGCGGGTCCAGCGGGGGGATCAGCACCGGGGCGATCATCACCGGGTTACCGACGATCTTCCAGCGGGTCTCCGACGACGTGAGTCCGTTGGTCAGCCACGACATCTGAGACCGGCCGAGGATCGAGCGGGCGGGATCGTCGATGGCCGCCGACCGGGCGCTGACCTGCAGGTCGCGGTAGGAGCGCAGATCCAGCATGGACAATTCGAGCAGACGGCCGAAGCGGAGCCTGCGGAACAGGTGCCGGCCCGCGGTGTCGACGGCGGGGCGGATCGGCATCCACTCGGCGTACGCGCGCAGTGCGGCGGTGCGCCGCGCGGCCCAGGAGCCCTCGCCCGCCTGATGGTTCTCCGCCCCGCCCGACCACGAGTCGTTCGACGACTCGTGGTCGTCCCAGATGCAGATGAACGGCAGGTCCCGGTGCAGCCGGGCGAGATCGGGGTCGGTCTTGTACTGCGCGTGGCGTGTCCGGTAGTCGCGCAGGGTGATGATTTCGTGGCGGGGGTCGTGCGGCCGGACGGTTCCGGTCTTGCCGGTGTACCGCCCGGTCTCGTACTCGTAGAAATAGTCGCCCAGGTGGACCACCGCGTCGAGTGCCGGCTGCGCGGCCAGATGCCGGTAGGCGGCGAAGTATCCGGCCTCCCAGTTGGCACACGACACGACGCCGAATCGGATCTTCGCGACATCGGCACCGGTCGCGGGGGCGGTGCACGTGCGACCGACGGGCGACACCGCGCCGGTCGCGGGTCCGGACAGCACCGCGAAGCGGTAGTGGTACCAGGTGCGCGGCGTCAGACCCGACGCGTCGATCTTCACGGTGTGGTCGGAGTCGGCGGACGTCCGCACCTCGCCCGCGGCCACGACGGCGCCGAAGCCGGGGTCCCGGGCGATCTCCCAGCGGACGAGGCTCGCCGGCCCCAGGCCGGAGCCGGGTGTCGCAGCCGGGGTCGGGGTGATGCGGGTCCAGAGGACGACGGCGTCGGGGAGCGGGTCGCCGGACGCGACGCCGTGGCGGAACACCGCCGCCGACGGGGGCCCGGGCGACCGCGGCGTGCCCTGGGCGACGACGGCGGGGGAGGCGAGCGCCGCACCGGTCACGACCGCGCCCGTGCGCAGGAAGTCGCGTCGCGTCGTCATCGCATCCACCCCCGGGTACTCGCCCACGCCTGCAGGGACTCTACCGCGGGCGGAGCCCGACGGTGCGGTACTCACGTGGTGGGGGAGAATCGGATACCGCGCGGCACGCGGACGTGTGGCCGCGACGGACGACAGGAGACATGCGTGTCCGAATTGGTGCCGCTGAAGGTGCAGATGGTGGCGATGACCCAGTTCACCCCGCCGGGAGACGTGCCGTGGAGCACCGACGCCGAGGGCGGTGAGGCGTTGGTCGAGTTCGCCGGCCGGGCGTGCTACCAGAGCTGGGACAAGCCGAACCCGCGTACCGCCACCAATGCCGGCTACCTGCGGCACATCCTCGAGGTCGGGCACCTGTCGCTGCTCGAACACGCATCGGTGACGTTCTACATCAGTGGCATCTCCCGCTCGTGCACCCACGAACTGATCCGGCACCGCCACTTCTCGTACTCGCAACTGTCCCAGCGGTTCGTGCCCGAGCACGACTCCAACGTGGTGGCGCCGCCGGCGATCGTGGGCGACCCGGAACTCGAGGACCTGTTCGCCGCCGCGACCGACGCGAGCCGGGCGGCCTACACCGAGCTCCTCGCGGCGCTGGAGGCGAAGTTCGCCGACGTCCCCAACGCCATCCTGCGTCGGAAACAGGCACGTCAGGCTGCTCGTTCCGTGCTGCCGAACGCCACCGAGACGAAGATCGTCGTCACCGGCAACCATCGCGCCTGGCGGCACTTCGTCGGCATGCGCGCCACCGAGCACGCCGACGTCGAGATCCGCCAGCTCGCGGTCGAATGTCTGCGCCAGCTGATGCGGGTGGCGCCCACCGTGTTCGGCGATTTCGAGATCGGCACCCTGGCCGACGGGACCGAGGTCGCCACCTCACCATTCGTGCTGGAAGGGTGAGGATCGTCACCAACAGGGAGGCGGTAGCCTTGAGCACCATGAACGCAGTCCAGGAACCGCTGCACGAGCATCCCTTCGGGACGAACGTGGTTGCGATGGTCACCCCCTTCCGCCCGGACGGAAGCCTCGATCTGGACAAGGCCGCCGTCCTCGCCGACCACCTGGTCGCCAAGGGATGTGACGGGCTGGTCGTGTCCGGCACCACCGGTGAGTCGCCGACCACCACCGTGCCGGAGAAGCTCGAGTTGCTGCGGGTGGTCCTCGACGCGGTAGGTGATCGGGCCCGGATCACCCAGGGCGCAGGCAGTTACGACACCGCCGAGAGCGTCCGGTTCGCGATCGAGTCCGAGAAGATCGGTGCTCACGCGCTCCTCGTGGTGACCCCCTACTACTCGAAGCCGCCGCAGGCCGGGCTCCTCGCGCACTTCCGGACCGTAGCCGACGCCACCGCGCTGCCGGTGCTGCTCTACGACATCCCGCCGCGATCGGTGGTCCCGATCATGAACGAGACGATGCTCGCCCTGGCCGAACATCCCAACATCCGCGGGGTGAAGGACGCCAAGGGCGACCTGCACTCGGCGGCCGGCCTGATCGCCAGCACCAGCCTGGAGTACCTGTCCGGCGAGGACGCACTCAACCTGCCGTGGCTGTCGATCGGAGCGACCGGTTATGTCAGCGTCATCGGCCACCTTGTCCCGGATCGCCTGCGCGACATGCAGATCGCCGTCGAGAAGGGCGATCTGCCGACCGCCCGCGCGATCAACACCTCGATGCTGCCGCTGGTCAACGCCATGGGCCGCCTCGGCGGGGTCACGATGGTGAAGGCGGCACTGCGCATCCTCGGGCTGGAGGTCGGCGACCCGCGCCTGCCGCAGGTGCCCGCGAACCCCGCGCAGATCGAGGAACTGATCGTGGATCTGCGTGCGGCGGGTGTGCTGCTCTGATGGCGGACAACGACACCACCGGCCCCCACACCGGCAACGACACCGCCGACAACGACACCACCGGCACCGTCCGCCCCCGGACCCGACGCCGGGCGGCCGCCCGCAAGGCCGGCCCGCCGAGTCCGCCCCCCGCAGTGGCCTCCCCGTCCGCCGAGCCTGTCGAGGTGACCTCGAAGGCAAGGGAACCCCGGCGCGCGCGAGCCGAGCGGACCGGATCATCGGAACCGAAGTCCGACGCGAACTCGCCGAAGCACGCGGCCAAGCGTCCGGCGAGCCCCGCGTCGAACACCCGTCGCCCCCGCCACGAGCGCGGCGACGCCCGTGGCGGCCGCCGGCCCGAACCGGCGACCCCGGCCCCCGTCGACCGGCTGGGCACACCCCGCCGACTGCCCAAGGGCGGTCTGCGCGTGGTGGCACTCGGCGGCATCGGCGAGATCGGCCGCAACATGACCGTCTTCGAGTACGACGGCCGCCTGCTGATCGTCGACTGCGGTGTGCTCTTCCCCGAGGACGCCCAACCGGGCGTCGACCTGATCCTGCCGGACTTCCGCTACATCGAAGACCGCATGGACGACGTCGACGCGGTGATCCTGACCCACGGCCACGAGGACCACATCGGCGCCCTGCCGTTCCTTCTCCGGCTGCGCAGTGACATCCCGGTGATCGGCGCGAAGTTCACGCTCGCCCTGGTCGAGGCCAAGTGCCGCGAGCATCGTCTGCGGCCCAAGCTCGTCGAGGTCGTCGAAGGTCAGAAGACCTCGCACGGCCCGTTCGAGTGCGAGTACTTCGCGGTCAACCACTCGATCCCGGACGCCCTGGCCGTCGCGATCCGGACCCCCGCCGGCGTCGTGCTGCACACCGGCGACATCAAGCTCGACCAGCTGCCTCTCGACGGTCGCCTCACCGACCTCGCCGGGTTCAGCCGCCTCGGCGACGAGGGCGTCGACCTCTTCCTGGTGGACTCGACCAACGCCGAGGTGCCCGGCTTCGTGACCCCGGAACGCCAGATCGGCGGGGTTCTCGACCAGGTCATCGGCAAGGCCAAGCAGCGGGTCATCGTGGCGTCGTTCGCCAGCCATGTCCACCGCATCCAGCAGATCATCGACGTCGCGCACACGCACAACCGGCGGGTCACCTTCGTCGGCCGCTCGATGGTGCGCAACATGCAGATCGCGCAGGACCTCGGGTACCTGTCGGTCCCCGACGGCGTGGTCGTCGATCTCGACACCGCGGCGAGCCTGCCGGACCACCGTGTCGTGCTGATCTCGACCGGCTCACAGGGCGAGCCGCTGTCCGCACTCTCCCGGATGGCGCGCGGAGAGCACCGGCAGATCAACATCCGGGCCGACGACCTCGTCGTCTTGGCGTCCTCACTCATCCCCGGCAACGAGAACTCGGTGTTCGCCGTCGTCAACGGGCTGGCCAAGCGCGGCGCCACCGTCATCACCCAGCAGAGCGCGAAGGTCCACGTCTCGGGCCACGCCTCGGCCGGTGAGCTGCTCTACCTCTACAACGCGGTGCGCCCCTCGAATGCGATGCCCGTGCACGGCGAATGGCGGCACCTGCGCGCCAACGCCGCGCTCGCGGTCGCGACGGGTGTGCCCGAGGACCGGGTCGTCCTCGCCGAGGACGGCGTGGTGGTCGACCTCGTCGACGGACGCGCCGACATCGTCGGACGGGTGCCGGTCGGGCACGTCTACGTCGACGGCCTGTCGGTCGGCGACGTGGGGGAGTCGACGCTCTCCGAACGGCTCGTGCTGGGGGAGGGCGGCTTCATCGCCATCACCGTCGCCGTGGACGTGACCACCGGCCGTGCGGTGAGCACACCCGAGGTCTCCGGCCGCGGCTTCTCCGACGACCCGGACGCGCTCAAGGAGGCGGCGGACATCGTCAACCAGACGCTGGATTCCCTGGCGGCCGAGGGTGTCTCCGACACACATCGGATCGCCCAGGGGATTCGCCGTGCGGTGGGACGCTGGGTGTCGACCGCCTATCGTCGCCGACCGATGATCGTGCCGACGGTCATCGCGGTCGGGGACTGACCGGCGCGGAGGAACGAGACCACCTCTTTGTCGCTACCGTGGTCGTGTGACCGGAGCGCAGAAGGAAAGAGCAGCCCTCGTCGAGACCCTTCGAAAGGTGGGCCCCGACGCGCCCACCTTGTGTGAGGGCTGGACCACCCGCGATCTGTTGGCGCATCTCGTGGTCCGGGAACGACGCCCCGACACCGGGCCGGGCATCCTCATCCCGGCTTTCGCCGGCCACACCGAGAAGGTGCGGACCCAGGCGACGTCGAAGGACTGGGATGCCCAACTCGCGTTGCTCGCCTCCGGACCGCCGGTCTACTCGCCGTTCAAGCTGATCGACCGATTCGCCAACCTCGCCGAGATGTTCGTCCACCACGAAGACGTCCTGCGTGGCGGCGCCGACCCCGACGGGCCGTGGACGCCCCGGTCGCTGGCCCCCGAACTCGAGGCGGAGTTGCGAACGCCGGCCAAGTCGATGGGCCGGATGACGCTCAAGAAGGTCCCGGCCCGCGTGACCCTGCGCACCCCGGACGGCGAGGATCTGGTGACGGCGGGATCGGGTGACGACGTCATCGTGACCGGTCGCGTCGGTGAGCTGGTGCTGTTCGCGTTCGGCCGTACACCGGTCGACGTCACATTCGCCGGCGACGCCGCCGCGATCACGGGCGTCCGCGAGAGTTCGCGCGGCCTCTGAGCGATCACAACTTCGACACGCATTCGTTGTCTGTGTTGCCCGTGTGACTGATGTGACCGCTGCCCACTAGTCTGTCGGTATGGCTTCGAAGGCAAGCACGGGTACACGCGCGTCCTCCGCGCGCGGCGCTGCTGGTTCCACGCGCGGTGGATCCGCACGCGGTGGTTCGGGGCGGGCGAGTTCGGCTCGAGGGAGTTCGACCGCCGCTCGCCGCTCGACGGGTGACGGTTCGAAGAGCGGCGGTTCGAAGAGCGGTGGTTCGCGTCGTCAGACGGGCGCCGGTGCCTCGACGAGGTCGAAGGCCGGGGCATCGCGGAAGAGTTCCCGGTCCGCTGCACCAGCGGAGTCGGTGGACCTGCATCGTCGTTCCGTCGCCGCGGCCGGGGCGTCCGCGGTGGGCAAGGGCATCGGCGCCGGATGGTCGTTGTTCGCGCGGGGCGTCGGCAGCGCCGCCCGGGCGGGCTCGGGCGTCGGCCGCGGACCGCGCACCGAAGTCGTCGGAGAGTTCGGCGACATCGACGACACCGACCCGGACTTCGAGGAGTTCGACGACGGGTCCGACGGCAACGGTCGACCCCGGCCCGGCGGTCACAGCCATCGGCGGGACGGGACAGCACTCGGTCTCCTCGCCTTCGGTCTGCTCGTCGGCGCCAGTGTGTGGTTCGGTGCGGCGGGTCCGGTGGGCGCCTTCATCAAGGCCCTCATCCGCGCGGTCATCGGGTCGGCAGCCGTGCTCGTGCCGGTCGGTCTCCTCGCGCTGGCAGTGGTCCTGATGCGACGGCCGGCCGCCCCAGAGCGACGCGGCCGCTACCTGTCGGGTGGATTCTTGGTGATCCTTCCGCTGCTCGGTCTGATGCACCTCGTCGCCGGTGGGCCGGTCGACCTCCCCGGACGGTCCGGCGCGGCCGGGTTCGTCGGCTTCGCGGTGGGCACACCGTTGACCGCGGGCGTCACCGCGTGGGTCTCGGTGCCGATCCTGTTGTTGTGCATGGCATTCGGCGTACTCATCCTCAGCGGCCGAACCGTCCGCGAGGTCGTGGACGCCGCCGCCGGTTACCTCGGGCTGGGTGTCGGACGAGGCGACGACGCGCCCTGGGACGACGACGAGTGGGATGCCGACGCCGAGAACTACGACGATCCGGATTTCGACGACCCCGATACCGAGACCGACAGCGCCGAGTCGGATCCCTGGGACTCCGGTGCGCTCGAGTCGCGGTCCCGGCGTCGGCCGTACTCGTCGAACCCGTACGACAACTACCCGCCGGATTCGGCGCCGGCGCGGACCTCGGGACGGACGTCGCGGCGCAAGCCCGCCGACGTCGCCGACGTCGCCCCGCTCGAGGAGGCCGTCACCGAGAACTTCGCGGATGCCGACCAGCAGGTAACCGAGGTGATCGCGCCGAGCCCCCGTACCCGCGCCACCCCGGCCCGGCGGGCCACCGCGCGATCCGCGCCGCGTCCCGCACCCGAACCGGAGCCCCGGCACGAACCCGATCTCGACGACGAGATGACGGACGAGGGGATGTCGGACGACGAGGCGTTCATCCCGTCCGATCCCACCGCGGACGGGGACTATCGCCTGCCGCCCGCCGACCTTCTCCTCGAGGGCGATCCGCCGAAGATGGGCAGCAGCGCCAACGACGACATGATCGACCGGATGACCGGCGTGCTGGAGCAGTTCAAGATCGACGCCGCGGTCACCGGATACACCCGCGGGCCGACCGTCACGCGATACGAGATCGAACTCGGCCCGGGCGTGAAGGTCGAGAAGATCACCGCGCTGCAACGCAACATCGCCTACGCCGCGGCAACGGACAACGTGCGCCTGCTCGCGCCGATCCCCGGCAAGTCCGCGGTCGGTATCGAGGTCCCCAACTCCGACCGTGAGATGGTTCGCCTGGCCGACGTGCTGAATTCGCCGTCGACCCGGAAGGACAAGCATCCGTTGGTGATCGGGCTCGGCAAGGACATCGAGGGTGATTTCGTCAGCGCCAACCTGGCGAAGATGCCGCACCTGCTGGTCGCCGGGTCGACCGGCTCGGGCAAGTCGAGCTTCGTCAATTCGATGCTCGTGTCGCTGCTCAGCCGTGCGACGCCGGAGCAGGTGCGGATGATCCTGATCGACCCGAAGATGGTCGAGCTCACCCCGTACGAGGGAATCCCGCACCTCATCACGCCGATCATCACGCAACCGAAGAAGGCCGCTGCCGCACTCGCCTGGCTCGTCGAGGAGATGGAGCAGCGCTACCAGGACATGAAGGCCTCGCGGGTGCGCCACATCGACGACTTCAACTCGAAGGTCCGGTCGGGAGACATCACCGCCCCGCTGGGCAGCGAACGCGTCTACAAGCCGTATCCGTACATCTTGGCCATCGTCGACGAGCTCGCCGACCTGATGATGACCGCGCCCCGCGACGTCGAGGACGCGATCGTGCGGATCACCCAGAAGGCGCGCGCCGCCGGCATCCATCTGGTGCTCGCGACGCAGCGTCCGTCGGTCGATGTCGTCACCGGTCTGATCAAGACCAACGTGCCGTCGCGGCTGGCGTTCGCGACGTCGTCTCTGACCGACTCACGCGTCATCCTGGACCAGCCGGGTGCCGAGAAGCTGATCGGCATGGGCGACGGCCTGTTCCTCCCGATGGGCGCCAACAAGCCGATCCGCATGCAGGGTGCCTACATCACCGACGAGGAGATCGCCGCGGTCGTCGACTTCTCCAAGGAGCAGGCCGAGCCGGAGTACACCGAGGGTGTCACCGCGGCGAAGGCGGGCGACAAGAAGGACATCGACAGCGACATCGGCAACGACCTCGACGATCTCCTGCAGGCGATCGAACTGGTCGTGTCGAGCCAGTTCGGGTCGACGTCGATGCTGCAGCGCAAGCTGCGGGTCGGGTTCGCCAAGGCCGGCCGTCTCATGGACCTGATGGAGACGCGCGGAGTGGTCGGCCCCAGCGAGGGCTCCAAGGCGCGTGAGGTGCTCGTGAAGCCCGACGATCTGGCGGGGGTGATCGCCTCGATCACCGGCGGCGGCGACGAAACGGACAGTTCCGGCACCTGACTCGGGTCGCTGACCTGCGGTTTCTGCAGGTTTCCTGCGGTTTGTATAAGGTAGCCGGAGATCCATGAGGGGAGTATCCCCAAAGCGGCGTCTCCGTCAATACGGTCACGATTCGCAACGATGCCGATCATCGTCGCGGCCCTGACCCGGAGCGTCGGCCCTCGTTCGGTGGGAGAGACCTCTGGCTCGTCAGCTCATGCTGCCTGCTGGAGGTTACAAGTGGATGTTTCGCTGTCCGTATGGCTGATCACCTGTGCGGTGATCCTCGCCCTGTTCGCGTTCGACTTCTTCACCCACGTGCGCGTGCCCCACGCGCCGTCGCTCAAGGAGTCGGGCATCTGGTCGGCGATCTACATCGGATTCGCCGTCATCTTCGGTCTGTTCGTCTGGTGGAACTGGGGTTCGACCTTCGGCGGTGAGTACTTCGCCGGTTACGTCACCGAGAAGGCGCTGTCGGTGGACAACCTGTTCGTCTTCGTCATCATCATGGCGAAGTTCGCGGTGCCCAAGGAGTACCAGCAGAAGGTCCTGCTGCTCGGCATCCTGATGGCCCTCATCATGCGCGGCATCTTCATCGCCGTCGGTGCGGCCGCGATCAACGCCTACAGCTGGGTCTTCTACCTGTTCGGCGCGTTCCTGATCTTCACCGCCGTCAAGCTGCTCCGCGAGAGCGACGACCCGGTCGAGCACGAGGAAGAGCGCGAGACGCGTCTCGAACGCTTCGTCAAGCGTTACCTGCGCACGCATGACTCCTACGACCGCGACAAGCTGTTCACCCGCGTCAACGGCAAGCGCCTCGCGACCCCGATGCTGATGGTCCTCATCGTCATCGGCTTCACCGACGTGCTGTTCGCGCTCGACTCGATCCCGGCCATCTACGGGCTCACGTCCGAGCCCTACCTGGTGTTCACCGCCAACGCGTTCGCCCTGATGGGTCTGCGTCAGCTGTTCTTCCTCATCGGCGGACTGCTCGACCGCTTGGTGTACCTGTCCATCGGCCTGTCGATCATCTTGGCCTTCATCGGCGTCAAGCTGGTCCTCCACGCCCTGCACGAGAACACCCTGGCGTTCATCAACGGTGGCGAGCACGTGGCGGTCCCCGAGATCTCGACCGGGCTGTCGCTGTCGGTGATCCTCGGTGTCCTGGTGATCACCACGGTGGCCAGCCTGATCAAGAGTCGCGGGATGGCGAAGTCGCCGGAGGTCGAATCCGCCGGCGACACGACCGACGCCCCGGCACCGAAGTCCACCGACTCCTGACCCGTCCACGTCCACCCGTCGCCGACGGGTGGACGTGGCATCAGCCCGGGAACGGCCCGAACACCTGCGTCCACTCGTCGATGCGGATGGCGTCGACGGCCTGATGCGCCTGGAACGGGTCGTTGGCGAGGAATGCCTCGGCCGCCTCGAGGTCGGCTGCGCGGATGACGATGAGCGCGCCCGACCCGTCGGGATAGGGGCCGGCGATCAGCACGTTGCCCGCCGAGTGTTCTTCCGCGAGCCACTCCCGGTGCAAAGGCCGGTGCTGATCCCGCAGGGCGGCCTTGGCGGGGCGATAGGTGTACTGCACGGCGAAGAACGGCATGGTCACTCCTGCTCGATGGTTGCCAGCATCCGGGTGTTGCCCAGGGTGTTGGGTTTGACATAACTGAGGTCGAGAAATTCTGCGACGCCGGTGTCATAGGACCGGCACATCTCCTCGAACACCTCGCGCGTGACCGGGGTGCCCTGGATCTCGGCGAAACCGTGCCGCGCGAAGAAGGCCGTCTCGAACGTGAGCACGAAGACGCGCGAGAGCTGCAGTTCGCGGGCGACCGCCATGAGCCGGTCGACGAGGAGGTGGCCGATGCCGCGCCCGGCGTGGGCGTTGTCGACGGCGACCGTGCGGACCTCGCCGAGATCGGCCCAGAGCACATGCAGCGCACCACAACCGACGACCAGGCCGTCGACGTCGGCGACCCAGAACTCCTGGACGGACTCGTAGAGCGTGACGAGGTTCTTCTCGAGGAGGATTTTCCCGGCGTACTGGTCGATCAGTTCTTTGATCCGCGGGACGTCGGAGGTGCGCGCACGACGGATGACGACGTGATCGGCGGGGGACATGGGAATTCAGCTTAGTCTCTGCGATGGGGCGACCTGTGCACGTCGTTCGCCGGGACTGCCGATACCCTGATGGGCGTGTACTTGAGGACTGCCCTGAACTGCGGCACGACGCCGCGGTCAGGAGCGAGCTCATGACCGACCGGATCCGGCGCGCCGTCGAAGAGAACGGCATCGCCAATGTGGGCCGCGGGCCCGACCACATCACCGACCCGGTGGACCCGGTGCCGGTGGTCAACATCGCCAATGCGCTCACGGTGTTCCGGATCGTCCTGGTGCCGGTGTTCCTGGTCGCGCTGTTCATGGAGTCGGGCGAGTCGACGCTGTGGCGCACGATCGCCACGATCGTCTTCGGGGTCGCGGCGCTGACCGACCGGTACGACGGGATGATCGCCCGGCAGCGCGGCCTGATCACCGACTTCGGGAAGCTGGCCGACCCCATCGCGGACAAGGCCCTCATCGGCGGTGCCCTCGTCGGGCTGTCGATCCTCGGCATCCTGCCGTGGTGGGTCACCGTGGTGATCGTCGCCCGCGAGGTGTGGGTGACGGCGCTGCGTTTCTGGGTGTTGCGGCACAAGGTCATCCCGGCCAGCCGCGGCGGCAAGCTCAAGACGCTGCTGCAGGCGCTCGCCATCGGTCTGTACCTCCTCCCGCTCGGCGGACCGTGGCAGCTCGCCGCCGACATCCTGATGGGACTGGCGGTGGTGGTGACGATCTACACGGGTCTGGACTACACCTGGCAGGCGGTCAAGGTCCGGTCCGATCGCGATGAGACCGCACCCCGGCCGGTGGCACCGCGCGGACGTGCTGTGGGAGGAACCGGCGGCGGTCACTGACTTCGACTATCGTCGATCAGACGGTGCTGCCCCGACCGTGGGTGCCGACGCCGCCGGTGCCGCGGGGAACCCGTCGGGACCGCGAAGCGTTGGGTAGGGCAGCAGGCGCGCCGCCGGTTCGGTGGGCGCCGAGCAGTTCAGTTGGGCCGAGACGTTCAGTAGGGAGGAGACTCGATGGCGATGCTCTTACGCGAGGCGCTCGGCGACAGCCTGCGTCGGGTCCGGACGCAGCAGGGCCGGACCCTGCGCGAGGTGTCCACCGGTGCGCGGGTGAGTCTGGGCTACCTCTCGGAAGTCGAACGCGGTCAGAAGGAGGCGTCGAGCGAACTGCTCGCCGCGATCTGCGACGCGCTCGACGTCGAGATCGCCGACCTGCTCCTCGAAGTCGGCAGCGCAATGCGTCCGGCCGGTGCCGAACCCGTCGTGGTCGGCGCCGAGCCGATGGGCGACGGCGTGGAGGCCACCGAGGCCGGACTGACCGCGACCAAGGTCGTGATCCCGGCTCCCGCCGGCCGCCGGGAGGCCACGGCTCTCGCGGCTGCCTGACCCGCACCGTCTGAACGACACCGACTCAACACCGGACTCGCAGACGCTAGATTGGTCACCAGAGTTCTCAGACCCCTGAATGGAGTACGACGAGCATGGCGAACCCGTTCGTGAAGTTGTGGCGCTACCTCACAGCACTCGGCAACGCGAAGATCGACGAGCACGCTGACCCGAAGGTCCAGATCCAGCAGGCGATCGAGGACGCCCAGCGTCAGCACCAGGCGCTCTCGCAGCAGGCGGCCTCGGTGATCGGCAACCAGCGGCAGCTCGAGATGAAGCTGAACCGGCAACTCGAGGACGTCGAGCGGCTGCAGGCGAACACCCGCCAGGCGCTGACGCTGGCCGATCAGGCCGCCGCGGCCGGTGACACCCAGAAGGCGACCGAATACACCAACGCTGCCGAGGCGTTCGCGGCCCAGCTGGTGACCGCCGAGCAGAGCGTGGAGGACCTCAAGTCCTTGCACGACCAGTCGCTCCAGGCGGCCGATCAGGCCAAGAAGGCCGTCGAGCGCAACGCGATGATCCTGCAGCAGAAGCTGTCCGAGCGTTCGAAGCTGCTCAGTCAACTCGAGCAGGCGAAGATGCAGGAGCAGGTCTCGGCGTCGCTCAACCAGATGAGCGAGCTGTCGGTGCCCGGCAACACGCCGAGCCTCGACCAGGTCCGCGACAAGATCGAACGACGCTACGCGAACGCGCTCGGTTCGGCGGAGCTGGCCAAGAACTCCGTGCAGGGCCGCATGCAGGAGGTCGAGCAGGCCGGCGTGCAGATGGCCGGACATTCTCGTCTCGAACAGATCCGCGCGAGCATGCGCGGTGACGCGCTGCCCGCCGCCGGCACGACCGCACCGGGTCTGCAGAAGCCGGCGACCCAGTCCGCGCCGCCGACCACCGAGCCGCCCCAGCAGAACTGACAGATCGCGCACGCGTGCACGACGAACCCGTGCGCGTCGCGATCGTCGCGGGCTCCGACGCCGGGCATGCCTTCCCGGCTTTCGCGCTGGCCGAGCGGTTCCGCTCCTCCGGTGACACACCGGTCGTGTTCACCTCCCTCGCATGGTCGGAGGCCGCGCGCCGCCGGGGGATCGACATCGCGGATCTCCCGGGGCTGCGCGCCGAGGGCTCCGACGACGACTCCGACGCCGGCGCCAAGCTGAGTGCCCGCGCCGCGCGCATGGCCCAGCAGCTCGTCGGGCCGTTGCGTGCGGCCCGGACCCAACTCGTCATCTCCGATGTCATCACGGTGGGCGGGGGCTGGGCCGCTCAACTGAGTGGACTGCCCTGGATCGAGCTGTCGCCGCATCCGCTGTACCGGCCGTCCCGGGGACTACCGCCGATCGGATCCGGGCTCGAACCGGGTCGCGGCGTCGGGGGTCGGCTGCGCGACACGCTGATGCGCGCCGCCACCGCGTCGTCGATCCGCCAGGGCGTGCGGCAGCGGGACGCTGCCCGGCGGACGATCGGGCTGGGTGACGTCGACGCGGAACCGGCGGCGCGGCTCATCGCCACCCTTCCCGGCCTCGAGGTCCCGCGCCCCGACTGGCCGACCGACGCGCATCTCGTCGGACCCCTGGTCTGGGAGCCCACCGACGATCACTTCACCGTGCCTACCGGCGATCACCCCCTCGTCGTCGTCGCCCCGTCGACCGCGCAGACCGGCGCCGCCGACATGCTCGGCGCGGCTCTCGAAGCCCTGTCGCCGGACACACTGGGCCGGACCGTGCGGGTGGTGGTCTCGGGGCTCCGCGACCCCGACGGGGCCGATCTCGCCCGCTTCCGCGGGGAACTGATCACGGCGGGGCCGGGCCGGCAGGACGAGGTGCTCGCGCACGCCGACCTGCTGATCTGTGGCTCCGGGCACGGGATCCTCGCCAAGGCGATGCTCGCGTCGGTGCCGGTCGTCGCGGTGCCCGGTGGGGGTGACCAGTGGGAGCTCGCCGCCCGGATCCGACGAGCCGGCGCGGGGCAGGCGGTGCGTCCGGTCACCGCGGACGCGGTTGCCGACGCCGTGCGGGCCGTCCTGGACGATCCGGCACATGCACGCGCGGCGGGTGCGATCGGGGAGTCGGTGACCGACGTCGTCGACCCGGTGGCGGTCGCGCATCGCGTCCTGGCGGCGTCACCTAGGCTGGACCCGTGCGTCTGACCGAGTTCACCGAGTTGATGACCACCGAATTCGGTGTGCCGTCGGCGGATTCGATCCTGTCCGATCACATCCTGATCGAGGTCGGCGGACGCACGGGTGCCCAGGCGATCGACGACGGGGTCGACCCGCGCGACGTCTGGATCGCGATCTGTCGCGACTTCGACGTACCGCGCCATCGCTGGTGACACGCCACCGCGTGTCACACTTGCCATCGAACAGGTGTTCGTCCATCCTGGTGCCCAGAGGTGAAATCAGACGGAACCACACGGGCCGAGTCTGCGTCTGAAGAGTTGTCGGACCCACCGGCTACTTTCATCACATGAACGCCCGGACCGCACAGACCGCCCGCCGGAAATCCGGCTCACAACCGAGGAGAACTCCCATGGCACCTGCGCCCCAAGACCGCGAGAAGGCTCTCGACCTCGCCCTCGCGCAGATCGACAAGAACTTCGGCAAGGGTTCGGTGATGCGGCTCGGCGAGGAGACCCGTCAGCCGATCGAGATCATCCCCACCGGGTCCATCGCGCTCGACGTCGCCCTCGGTATCGGCGGACTGCCCCGCGGCCGCGTCGTGGAGATCTACGGTCCGGAGTCCTCGGGTAAGACGACCGTCGCCCTGCACGCCGTCGCCAACGCCCAGGCGCAGGGCGGCATCGCCGCGTTCATCGACGCCGAGCACGCACTCGATCCCGACTACGCCGCCAAACTCGGCGTCGACACCGACGCGCTGCTGGTGTCCCAGCCCGACACCGGTGAGCAGGCGCTCGAGATCGCGGACATGCTGATCCGATCGGGCGCGCTCGACATCCTGGTCATCGACTCGGTGGCCGCGCTGGTCCCCAAGGCCGAGATCGAGGGCGAGATGGGCGACAGCCACGTCGGTCTGCAGGCCCGCCTGATGAGCCAGGCCCTGCGGAAGATGACCTCCGCGCTGAACCAGTCGAAGACCACCGCGATCTTCATCAACCAGCTGCGCGAGAAGATCGGCGTCATGTTCGGTTCGCCCGAGACCACCACGGGCGGAAAGGCACTGAAGTTCTACTCGTCGGTGCGCCTCGACGTTCGCCGGATCGAGACCCTCAAGGACGGGACCGACGCGGTCGGTAACCGCACACGCGTCAAGGTCGTCAAGAACAAGGTCGCACCGCCGTTCAAGCAGGCCGAGTTCGACATCCTCTACGGCCAGGGCATCAGCAAGGAGGGCTCGCTGATCGACATGGGTGTCGCGGAGGGCTTCATCCGCAAGTCCGGTTCGTGGTTCACCTACGAGGGCGATCAACTCGGCCAGGGCAAGGAGAACGCGCGCAAGTTCCTGCTCGAGAACGTCGACATCCGCGACGAGATCGAGAAGAAGATCAAAGAGAAGCTGGGCATCGGCGCCACCGTCGACGCCGACGACATCGCTCCCGCCCCAGTCGAATTCTGACATCGAAGGCGAGTTCAGGTAGACCGTGAGCGAGGCAACGGACCCCGGGCAGACGCGCACGCGGCGGGACAACGATCCCGACCGTAAGGGACCCAGTGCATGGGACTCGGCGCTCCGACTGCTCGGGGTCCGTGCGCGTTCACGCCAGGAGATGCGAGAGCGATTGACGCGCAAGGGTTTCGAACCCGAGGCGGTCGACGACGTGATGGCGCGCCTGGAGCAACACAACCTCCTCGACGACGAGGAGTTCGCCTCCGAGTGGGTACGATCCCGCCACCTCAACTCCGGTAAGGGGCGCGTCGCGTTACGACACGAGCTCCGCACCAAGGGGATCGACGAGTCGATCATCGCCGAGGCCCTCGCCGACATCGACCCCGACGACGAACGTGAGATCGCGTCGGGTCTGGTCGTGCGCAAACTCACGCCCTCGGTCGTCGACCGGATAGCCGAGGATCGCGCCGAACGCGACAAGGCGATGCGACGTCTCGTCGGAATGCTGGTGCGGCGCGGCTATTCCCAGTCCCTGGCGTTCGACGTCGTGGGGGAGGCGCTCAGCGAGCTGCGTAGCGGCTGAACGCCCCCACACGACGATCGTGCGGGTGTCACCTGCCGGTCGGCAGGTTCTCCGAAGCAGCGAGTTCGGTCTCCTCCGGATCCGCAGGCGGTGCGGACGACCGGCGCCCCTGCCGGAGCCGGCGTTCGAGGCTGGTGGCGAAGGTCGAGAGCCCGAAGTTGATCAGGATCATGATGATGGCCACGACGATCAGTGCCGGGATGTAGTTGCCGTAGCGCGACGCCGAGAGCAGGCCGCTGCGGACCACCTCGGAGTAACCGATGATGTAGCCCAGCGCACTGTCCTTCAGCGCCACGACCATCTGCGAGATCAGTGCCGGCATCATTGCCGTGATCGCCTGTGGCAGAAGGATGATGCGCATCATCTGGCTCTTGCGCAGACCCAGTGCCATCGACGCCTCGGTCTGTCCCTTGGGCAGTGAGTTGATGCCGGATCGCAGGATCTCGGCCATGACCGACCCGTTGTACAGGGTGAGTCCGGTGACCACCGCCGCGAACGCCAGGAAGGACGACGGGAAGATCCCGTAGATCGCGAACAGGAACCAGGTGAAGACCATCAGGATCAGCACCGGGATGGCGCGGAACACCTCGACGAACAGGCCTGCGATGGTGCGTACCCACAGGTGATCGGAGAGTCGGCCGATACCGAGGACCGCACCGAGCAACAGCGACAGCACGATCGAGACCGCCGCGGCCGCGAGGGTCCGCCACAGGCCCGGCAGGATGTAGCCGGTCCAAGTGCTCCACGTGACGAACGGCGACCACTTCTCGGCGGTGAACTGTTCGTTGGCGGCGAGGACGGCGATCACGTAGATCGCGATCGCGGCCAGGACCGCGATGAACGCGATCGCCAGCAAGCGGTTCCGGGTGCGGGCGCGTGGTCCCGGGGCGTCGTAGAGGACGGTCGAGTCAGCGCTCATCGTTTCACCGCCAGTCGCTTGGCGAGGTAGCCGAAGACGGCACCCTCGCTGAGTGTGATGATCATGAATCCCGCCGCGATGACGCCGAAGATGACGAACAGCTGGTCGGAGTAGGTCTCGATCTCGGTCTTCATGAGAGCCGCCGCCTCGGCGACGCCGATCACCGAAGCGACCGTCGTGTTCTTGGTGAGCGCGATCAGGACGCTGCCCAGCGGACCGATCACCGACCGGATCGCCTGTGGCAGCACGATGACCCCGAAGACCTGCGTGAACGAGAGGCCGAGGGAGCGAGCGGCTTCGGCCTGCCCGAGCGGGACCGTGTTGAAGCCGGAGCGCAGCGTCTCACAGACGAACGTCGAGGTGTACAGCACGAAGGCGAGGACGGCGAGCCAGAAGTTGTTCGACTCGATCGTCGGCGCGAAGGTCAGGCCCAGGTTCTGGTACAGGCCGATCGCACAGAACAGCACCACGAGTGTCAGCGGCGTGTTGCGGACGATGTTCACGTAGACCTCGGCGAAGCCGCGCATCACCGGCACCGGGGAGACCCGCATGGCCGCGAGGATCGTGCCCCACACCAGCGAGCCGATCGCCGAGTAGAAGGTCAGCTGGATGGTCACCCAGAAGGCGGGCCACAGCTCTGGACCCATGCTCTCCCACAGAGAGACGTCATTCATCGGTAGCTCCGTCGCTCACTGCAGCCCGGGCGGGCACGGTGTGGAGGGCGAGTCGAGGAAGTCGAGGTCGCCGGGATCGGGCAGGTAGGGGAACTTCGAGTCCGGACGGTCGGCGCGGGCGATGATCTCGTCCACGTAGGGATTGCCGAGCGCCTCGCGCAGCGCGGCGTTCCAGGCCGACTCGCCGTCGACGGAAGGCGCGAGCATCGCGTCGAGTGCCGTGTTGACGGCGTTCTGCGACGCGGTGTCGTCCAGAGCCAGCCCCACGCCGTAGCGCTCGGTGGAGAACGGACTGCCCGCGGTCTTCAGGGCGTCCTTCACGCAGGCGTCTTTGAGGTAGGTCATCTCGACGAGCTTGAACTCGCCCTCCCAGAAGTTGGAGTAGCCGGCGAGGATCGCCTCGTCGGTGGTCACCGCGTCGACCTTGTCGCGACGCAGCGCCTCGACGCAGGCCGAGTAGGAGTCGTACTCCTGCAACTGGACCGCGGGCAGCTGTGCCTTGACGTTCTGCGCCGGCGTCGAACCGGTCACCGAGCAGAGCTTCTTGCCCTTGTCGAGGTCGGCGAGTTCGTCGATCGTGTTGTCGTCGGCGCGCACCATCAGACCCTGGTACGTGACGAGATAGGGGCCGCCGAAGGACACCTTCTTCGAGCGTGCCGCGTTGATCGAGTACGTGGCCGCGATCAGGTCGACCTCACCGTTGTCGATCATCGCCTCGCGGCGCGCCGAGGGGGTCTCGCGCCAGGTGACCTCCGGATGCGGCACTCCGAGGTCGTCGGCGATGTGGTTGACGACATAGCGCGACACCGAGGCGTCGAATCCCTCGACGTTGCCGTCCGGCTCGTAGAGGCCGAGACCGGGCTGGTCGAACTTGACGCCCAGCACGACCGAGCCCTCGCGGATGGAGTCGAGCAGGTTGCGCGGTTCGGTGCTGCCGCAGGCGGACAACACGGTGGCGAGCAGTGCGCCGACCGCGAGGACCAGGCCCGCGGTCCGCACCGGGCGGGTGGTTCGCTGTGTCATGTCAGTGCCCCAGGATCTTGCCGAGAAAGTCCCGGGCGCGATCGGTCGACGGGTTGCTGAAGAACGTCTCCGGATCGGAGTCCTCGATGATCGCCCCGTCGGCCATGAAGATGATGCGGTCGGCGGCCTTGCGCGCGAAGCCCATCTCGTGGGTGACGACCACCATCGTCATGCCCTCTTTCGCGAGGGACACCATCACGTCGAGCACCTCGTTGACCATCTCCGGGTCGAGCGCCGAGGTCGGCTCGTCGAACAACATGATCTTCGGGTTCATCGCCAGCGACCGGGCGATGGCCACGCGCTGCTGCTGGCCGCCGGAGAGCTGGGCGGGGTACTTGTCCTTCTGGCTGGCGATGCCGACGCGCTCGAGCAGTTCGAGGGCGCGCTTGCCGGCCTCGTCCTTGCTCTTCTTGCGCACCTTGATCGGCGCGAGCGTGACGTTTTCGAGGATCGTCTTGTGCGAGAACAGGTTGAAGGACTGGAAGACCATTCCGACGTCGGCGCGGAGCCGGGCGAGGTCCTTGCCCTCGGCGGGCAGCACCTGACCCTCGACCAGGATCTCGCCGCCGTCGATCGGCTCAAGGCGGTTGATCGTGCGGCAGAGGGTGGACTTGCCCGAACCCGACGGTCCGAGGACCACCACGACCTGACCGGCGGGGACCTCGAGATCGATGTCCTTGAGGACGTGCAACGACCCGAAGTGTTTCTGCACCCCGCGCATCGCGATCATCGGCTGGGACCCTGGGTCCGCGGACTTACTCGGCGAAACGGTCATTGGGGCACCCTATCGGCCGACGTGGAACACGGTGTCCTGTGGGAGTCGATTTGCGTGCGCCCCGTACCCTCGTAGGGGTGAGTATCGAGTTGTCGGATCGGCCTGAGCAGGCAGCACCCGCCGCGCGCAGTTATCAGGTCCGTACCTACGGCTGCCAGATGAACGTCCACGATTCCGAGCGCATCGCCGGTCTGCTCGAGGACGCCGGGTACGTGCGCGCGGGTGAGGACGACCCCGCCGATCTCGTCGTCTTCAACACCTGCGCGATCCGGGAGAACGCCGACAACAAGCTGTACGGCAACCTGTCCCACCTCGCCCCGGTCAAATCCGACCGGCCCGGCATGCAGATCGCCGTCGGCGGCTGCCTCGCGCAGAAGGACAAGGACACGGTGCTGTCCCGAGCGCCGTGGGTCGACGTCGTCTTCGGCACACACAACATCGGGTCGCTGCCCGCGTTGCTCGATCGTGCCCGCCACAACGACGCCGCCCAGGTGGAGATACTCGACGCGCTCGAGCGGTTCCCGTCGACCCTGCCGGCCAAGCGCGACTCCGCCTACTCGGGCTGGGTGTCGGTGTCGGTGGGGTGCAACAACACCTGCACGTTCTGCATCGTGCCGTCGCTGCGCGGCAAGGAGGTCGATCGCCGGCCGGGCGAGGTGCTCGCCGAGGTGCAGGCCCTCGTCGACCAGGGTGTCGTCGAGGTGACGCTGCTGGGCCAGAACGTGAACGCCTACGGGATGTCCTTCGCCGATCCCGATCAGCCCCGCAACCGGGGCGCCTTCGCCGAACTGCTGCGCGCCTGCGGTGACATCGAGGGGCTCGAACGCGTCCGGTTCACCTCACCGCATCCCGCCGAGTTCACCGACGACGTGATCGAGGCGATGGCCCAGACACCGAATGTGTGTCCGCAACTGCACATGCCGCTGCAGTCGGGGTCCGATCGCATCCTGCGCGCGATGCGCCGCAGCTACCGGCAGACCAAGTTCCTGGGCATCCTCGACAAGGTCCGCGAGGCCATGCCGCATGCGGCGATCACCACCGACATCATCGTCGGCTTCCCCGGCGAGACCGAGGAGGACTTCCAGGCCACCCTCGACGTCGTCGAGCGCGCCCGCTTCTCGAGCGCGTTCACCTTCCAGTACTCGCCCCGCCCCGGCACGCCCGCCGCGACGATGGCCGATCAGGTGCCGCCCGACGTCGTGGCCGATCGCTACCGGCGTCTCATCGCGCTGCAGGAGCGGATCTGCCTGGCCGAGAACGAGGCGCTGGTCGGGACCGAGGTGGAGTTGCTCGTGGTCGCCGACGAGGGGCGCAAGTCGGCGAAGACCCAGCGCATGACCGGCCGCGCCCGGGACGGCCGGCTGGTGCACTTCGCGCCCGGAACGGCGTCGGGGATCCGCCCGGGTGACGTCGTGCACACGCAGCTCACCGCGGCTGCACCGCACCATCTGATCGCCGATTCCGGCGTTCTCGCGCACCGCCGCACCCGCGCCGGCGACGCACACGAACAGAGCCGTACCCCCACCACCGCGCCCGTCGGCGTCGGGCTCGGGCTGCCGGGGTTCGGTGCCCCCGCCGCCGTCCCGGCCGACGCCGGCTGCGGCAGTGGCTGCGGCAGCTGACCACCATCACGAAGTGAGGCGATGACCATGTCCGAGAATTCGGCGTCCGACAACGAGGCGTCCGGCAGCTCTGCGTCCGAGAAGGCCGCGTTCGAGCAGTACGAGAACGACCTGCGCAAGGCGGAACGGCGGGTGGCCGGCGAGATCGACCCGGGTGCGCGCGCGGTCGTCGTCGCCGTGGCCGTCGTCCTCGCCATGGTGTCGATGGTGTTGCCGCACACGGGATCCGTCACCGGGCTCGAGGTCCTCACCTTCACGCCCGAGGCGGCCGCCGAGCGCGTCACGATCGTGTCGAGGATCTTCGTCTACCTGGTGACGATCTTCGGCATCGTCGTCTCCATGCTCGCGCTGCTCACCCGCCGGTGGTTCCTGGCGTGGATCGCGCTGTGCGGGTGCGCCATCGCGTGCGTCGCCGGGATGCTGGCGTGGTGGTCGCGGAACACGCCGGGCGTCGGTGGCGTCGAGCCGCCGTCGGGCGTCGGCATCGGCCTTGTGCTGGGCTGGATCGCGGTCTTCGTGCTCACGTTCCACTGGTCCCGCGTCGTGTGGGCGCGGAGCTCCTATCAGCTCGCGCTCGAGGACGAGCGGCGCCGGCAGGCCGCCGAGCAGGAGGCCTACGCCGCAGCGCTGTACCGCAAGAACCCGAACGAGGACTGATCCGGCCGGCCCGACCGGACTCAGCGGTCGGTGACGGCACTCTCCGCGGCGGCGGCCCACTCGCGCCACTGCGCAGCCTGATCGCGCAACTTCGCGGCGTCGCGGTCCTTTCCGCGTTCGGCCGCCTTGCGTGCCTGGTCCTCGAGTTGCGCTGCGCGATCGGCGAATTGCGCCGCCCGCGCCAGTGCCTCGGGATCGGTCCGTTGCCACTGAGCGTCCTCGGCGTCGCGGATGCGCTTCTCCAGGGCCCGCGCGCGGGCCTCCAGGCTGTGCATCTGATCGCGCGGGACCTTGCCCAGTTCGTCCCACTGATCGCGGAACGACCGGAACTCGCGGCGGGCCGCGTCGAGATCGGCGGCCGGGTCGATGGCCTTCTCGGCGGCATCGAGCAGGGCGACCTTGGCGGTCGCGTTCGCGGAGAATTCCGCGTCGCGTTCCGACGACGCCGCGTTGCGGGCGCCGAAGAAGACGTCCTGTGCGGCCTTGAACCGCTGCCAGAGGGCCTCGTCGGTGTCCCGCGGGGCGCGGCCGGCCGCCTTCCACTCACCGAGCAGTTCCCGGAACTTGGCCGACGTCGGACCCCAGTCGGTGGAGCCGGACAGCTCCTCGGCGCGGGCGATGAGTGCTTCCTTGCGTTCCTTCGCACCGGCGCGCTCGCGGTCGAGTTCGGCGAAGTGCGCACCTCGCCGGCGATTGAAGGCGTCGCGCGCTTTGGCGTACCGCTTCCACAGCGCGTCGTCGGTCTTGCGGTCGACGCCCTTGATGGACTTCCACTCGTCCAGGATCTCGCGCAGCCGGTCGCCCGCGCTCTTCCAGTTGGTCGCGTCGGCGCCGATCTGCTCGGCCTCGGCGGCGAGGACCTCCTTGCGCGCGATGGCCTCCGACCGGGTCTTCTCGCGCTCGGCGCGGATGGTCTCGGCGACCTCGTCGGCGCTGCCGACGATCGCCTCGAGGCGGCGCTGCAGCGCGGCGACGTCACCGATCACATGCGCGTTGGGCAACTCTTCGAGCAGGTGTCTGGCGGCTTGCTGGGCCTTCCGCGGATCTCCCGAGCGGGCGGTGAGCCGTTCCTCGAGGATCTCGACCTCGGTGGCGAGGTCGTCGAACCGGCGTCCGAAGTGCGCAAGCCCCTCCTCGACCGTGCCGGCCTGCCACGAACCGATCTCGCGTTCGCCCTCGTCGGTCTTGAGCCACACGACACCCGACTCGTCGATTCGACCGAAGCGGTGCGGATCGCCGGTGACGAGATGCGTGACGACCGGTTCGGACGCGATGCCGGGGCGGGGTCCGGGCTTGGGCCGGGGTCCCGGCTTGGGTCCCGGCTTCGGTGTGTCCGGCCCGGCGGGTGCCTGCTGGGGTTCGGAAGCCGATTCGGTCGGGTTGCTCATGTGCACGTGTCCTGCCGTTCAGTGGTGCCGCGCGTCACGGCTGCCGGTCGCTGGAGTCGGTTCTCGCCGGGCATCCTACGCCCGCGATCGCCGACAAGTACCGTTCCATTCAAGCAGTTCAGGCCCGTCGATGTGGCGTCCGTGCCGAGTTGGTGGGTCGCGGCGCGGGGTAACCGGCGCCGGGAGCGGGGCGAGCGGGACGGATCCTGTCGACTAGCGTCGTGGTGTGCTTGCGGCCGTCGTCTTCGTTCCGAGTGCCCCGCTGCTCGTCCCCGAGTTGGCCGGACCGGCCGCCTTCGACACCGAGCCGGTGCGGCGGGCAGCTCTCGACGCGGTCGCGGGCGCGCTCGGCATCGACCGCTGGGTGGCGATCGGAACCGCCGACGAGGCGATCGCGGGCCTGGTGGGCGAGCCCCTGCGCGGCACCTTCGCGCGCTTCGGCGTGGATGTCCCGGTCACGATCGACTCCGCGATCACCGATGTCGCCGCCACCGATGTCGCCGCCACCGATGTCGCGGTCACCGACCCGCTGCCCCGGATGAGTCTGTCGGCGCTGATCGCCGGGTGGATCGCCGAGCGGATGGCGCTGGGTCCGCTGAGCGTGTGCAGCGTCGGTTCCGCCACGCCGCCCGCGGAGTGCGTCGCGGTGGGTACCCGGCTGGCCGCCCGTCTCGACGAGGGCTCGGACGCCGTCGGGGTCCTGGTGGTGGGCGACGGGTCGACGGCGCTGACCGACAAGGCCCCCGGCGGGGGGCGTCGGGAATCGGCGGTGGCGCTGAACGACGCGATCGTGGCTGCGCTCGGATCGGCGGACACGGACACGCTGATGGCACTCGACCCTGCGAAGTGCGATGCCGAGGGCGTCGGCGGCCGGGTCGCGTGGCAGGTGGCGGCCGGTCTCGTCGGCGACCGGTCGGTCCGGGCGGTACCCGACTTCGCCGACGCGCCCTTCGGCGTGGGTTACGTGGTCGTGACCTGGACCGTCGACGACGGCGAGCACGCCCGATGACCGCGCCGCCCACCCCGATCGCTGTTGTCGGACCCACTGCCGGCGGCAAGTCCGATCTGGCCCTCGACCTCGCCGAACGGCTCGGCGGCGAGATCGTCAACATCGACGCGATGCAGCAGTACCGCGGCATGGACGTCGGGACGGCCAAGCTCCCGCCCGACGAACGCCGTGGCATCCCGCACCACCAGTTGGACGTGCTCGACGTGACCGAGGTGGCGACCGTCGCGCGCTATCAGCAGGCCGCGCGGGCCGACGTCGATCGGTTGCGCGCCGCGGGTCGGGTCCCGGTGATCGTCGGCGGATCGATGATGTACGTCCAGGGACTCCTCGACGACTGGCAGTTCCCGGCCACCGACCCGGAGGTCCGCCGGCGTTACGAGGACCTGCTCGACGAGCGCGGAGTGGGCGAGATGCACCGGTTGCTCGCGGAGGTCGACCCGGCCGCGGCGTCGACCATCCTGGCCACCGACGGTCGCCGCATCGTGCGGGCGCTGGAGGTGGTCGAGCTGACCGGTGCACCCTTCGCCGCGTCGCAGCCCACCATCGGCGAACCGCGCTGGGGCACGATCATCCTCGCCCTCGACCGGGACACCGAGGAACTCGACGATCGGATCCGCCGTCGGACGAGAGCGATGTTCGAGCAGGGCCTCGTCGAGGAGGTGGAGGACCTCTGTTCCCGCGGCCTGCGAGAGGGACGCACCGCGTCGCAGGCGATCGGTTACAAACAGGTCCTCGCGGCCCTCGACGACGAGTACGACCTCGCGCAGGCCGAGGAGCTGACCTTCATCGGCACCCGGCGTTATGTGCGTCGGCAGCGCTCGTGGTTCCGCCGCGATCACCGGGCGCAGTGGCTCGACGCCGCCGCACCCGATCTGCTCGACCGAGCGCTGCGCATCGTCGACGCGCCTTCCCCGTAGGCTGTGATCCGTGACTTCCGCCCCGCAGAGCAGTGCGAGCGACGGCCTGCACTTCGTCAAGGGTCATGGCACCCAGAACGACTTCGTGGTCCTCGCCGACCCCGACGCCGAGATCGCGCTCGACGCCGCGACGGTCGCGGCGCTGTGCGACCGGCAACGGGGGATCGGCGCCGACGGATTGCTGCGCGTCGCCCGCTCGGGTGCCCTCGTCGCGGCCGGTGTCCTCGACGCCCTGCCCGACGGGGTGTCGGCCGACGACTGGTTCATGGACTACCGCAACGGCGACGGTTCGGTCGCGGAGATGTGCGGCAACGGGGTACGCGTCTTCGCCCACTACGTCCGGGCGTCGGGACTGGTCGACACCGACACGTTCTCCGTCGGTTCCCGCGCGGGTGCCCGCGGCGTCACCATCCACTCCTTCGACGCCGTGCACGCCGAGGTCACGGTGGAGATGGGTCCGGCGCGGCTCGACGGGTCGTCGGTGGTCCGCATCGGTGACGACATCTACCCCGGTGCGATGGTCGACGTGGGAAACCCCCACCTGGCGTGCGTCGTCGCGGACATGACCGCGGCCGACCTCGACGCGGTCGACTTCTCCGCCGGCGTGATCATCGAGGCCGCCGACTTCCCGCACGGCGCGAACGTCGAGCTGCTGACCCCACCCGTGGAAGGCCCCGACGGCGGCCTGACCGCGCGGATGCGGGTGTTCGAGCGGGGCGTCGGGGAGACGCGCAGCTGCGGAACCGGCCTGGTCGCGGCGGCGCGCGCCGCTCTCGACGCCCGCGGCGCGGACACCGGCGAGCTGCGCATCGGCATCCCCGGCGGTGAGGTCACCGTGACGATCCGTCCCGACGGCTCGACCCTGCGCGGGCCGTCGATGCTGGTCGCCGACGGGGTGCTGCGGCCCGGCTGGGCGCGCTGAGCTCGATATTCGCGTGCTCGGCCCGGGCCGGTCGTGAGACCATGGTTCCCGTATGACCGAATCAGAAGCACAGATCATGTCCGCGGCCGATCTCGGGATCCGCGACACCGCGGATCCCACCACCGGCGAACTCCAACTGTCCGAGCGCGCCTCACTGCAGCGCATCGCGGGACTCTCCACCGAACTCACCGACGTCACCGAGGTCGAGTACCGGCAGCTACGACTCGAACGCGTGGTCCTGGTCGGCGTGTGGACCGAGGGCAGCGCGGCTGCCGCGAAGGCCAACATGACCGAGCTGGCCGCCCTCGCCGAGACGGCCGGTTCACAGATCCTGGACGCGGTGATCCAGCGTCGCTCCAAACCCGATCCCGCCACCTACATCGGCAGTGGCAAGGCCGAGGAATTGCGCGAGATCGTCCTCGCGACCGGCGCCGACACCGTCGTCTGCGACGGTGAGCTCACCCCCGCCCAGCTCAATGCGCTGGAGAAGGTGGTGAAGGTGAAGGTCATCGACCGCACCGCGCTGATCCTCGACATCTTCGCCCAGCACGCGACCTCTCGCGAGGGCAAGGCGCAGGTCTCCCTCGCGCAGATGGAGTACATGCTCCCGCGTCTGCGCGGATGGGGTGAATCGATGTCCCGGCAGGCCGGTGGCCGGGCGGGCAGCAACGGCGGTGTGGGCCTGCGCGGTCCCGGTGAGACCAAGATCGAGACCGACCGTCGCCGGATCCGGGAGCGGATGGCCAAGCTGCGGCGCGAGATACGCGGCATGAAGAAGGCGCGGACGACGAAACGTGCTGCGCGCAAGAGTGGTTCGATCCCGACGATCACCGTCGCCGGTTACACCAACGCGGGCAAGTCCAGCCTGGTCAACGCGATGACCGGCGCCGGTGTCCTCGTGCAGGACGCGTTGTTCGCGACCCTGGACCCGACCACCAGGCGGGCGACGCTCGACGACGGCCGCGCGGTCGTCTTCACCGACACGGTCGGGTTCGTGCGGCATCTGCCCACCCAGCTCGTCGAGGCGTTCCGCTCGACGCTCGAGGAGGTCGTCGACGCCGATCTGCTGCTGCACGTCGTGGACGGTGCGGACGCCTTCCCGATGGAACAGATCTCGGCTGTCCGTCAGGTCATCAACGAGATCGTCGCCGAAGAGGGCGTCACCGCGCCGCCGGAGTTGTTGGTCATCAACAAGATCGACGCCATCGACGGCAACCGCCTCACCGAGTTGCGTGGCGCGCTCGGTCCGGATGCGGTGTTCATCTCCGCCCGAACCGGTGAGGGACTGCCCGTACTCTTCGGGCGGGTGCGCGAGTTCGTCGGTCGCGAGGACGTCGAGATGACCATCGAGGTGCCGTTCGACCGGGGTGATGTCGTGTCTCGCGTCCACAGCGAGGGCGAGGTCATCTCGTCGGAGCACACCGAGACCGGTACCACGATGAAGGTCCGCGTCCCGGCCGCTTTCGCGGGCGAGATCGCGGACCTCCGGATCTGAGCGCTTCGCCGGCTGTACGGACCCAGTCGGCTGTACGGACCTAGTCGGCGTCGAGATCCTTCTCGACGAGACCGACGATGGTGTCGAGTGCGGCCTGGTCGTCGGCCGTCACGACCACGCGGGTGCCCTTCTCGGCCCCGAGCGTCATGATCATCAGCGCCGACCCCGCGTCCACCGGGTCACCGCCCTCGAGGCCCAGCGTCACCGGGCTGCCGGTCTCGGCGACCGCCTCGGCGATGATCGTGGCGGGGCGGGCGTGCAGTCCGACTGCGGAGCCGACGGTGGCGGTGGTGCTGGGCATGGGAACTCCTTCGAGTGTTGTCGTGCGATCTGTGGTGGTTGTCGGGCGATTCGGTGCCGGGGACCGCCCCGGATGTCAGGTGGTCGTGTGATCGGGTGTCAGACGGCGACCGCCTCGAGTTCCTCGAAGGCGACGGCGTCGCGACTGCGATGGACCTGCTTGGCCGCGACCACCAGGACGGCGGACAGCACCGTACCGGCGACCAGCGCGACGAGGAACAGGACCCAGTTGTTCATGGCGAAGAAGACGAAGATGCCGCCGTGCGGGGCGCGCAGTTCGACGCCGAAGGCCATGATCAGCGCACCGCTGAGGGCACCACCGGCCATCATCGACGGGATGACCCGGAAGGGGTCGACCGCGGCGAACGGGATGGCACCTTCGGAGATGAACGACGCGCCGAGGAGCCATGCGGCCTTGCCGTTCTCACGCTCCGGTTCGGTGAACAGGCCCGGACGGACGACGGTGGCGAGAGCCAGGGCGAGCGGGGGCACCATGCCGGCACACATGACCGCAGCCATGATCTGGAACTGCGCGGGTCCGGCAGTCGCCGCGTCGGCGATCCCGGCGGTGGCGAACAGGTACGCGCTCTTGTTGACCGGTCCGCCGAGGTCGAAGCACATCATCAGGCCGAGCACGATGCCGAGGGCGATGGCCGATCCGCCGGACATGCTCTCGAGGCCGCTGTTCATCTGCTCGGTCAGCCAGGCGAGCGGTTTGCCGAGGACCATGTAGAGCAGTCCGCCGACGATCATGCTGCCGAACAGCGGGATGACCACGACCGGCATGAGACCACGAGCCCACTGGGGCACCGGGGTCCGCGCGATCCACAGGCACACCACGCCGGCGATGAGACCGCCGATCAGTGCGCCGATGAAGCTGGCGCCCACGGCGAGCGAGACGATGCCGGCCACGAAACCGGGTGCGATACCGGGGCGGTCGGCGATCGCGAAGGAGATGTAGCCCGCGAGGACCGGTACGGCCAGACCCATCACGCCCGATCCGATCGCGAAGCTCACCGCGCCCAGGTATCGCAGCAGCCCGCCCGCCGGCAGGTCCCAGAGGCTGTTGTTCAGGGCGATGAACGCGCCGTCGCTGAGGGTGCCGCCGTCGTCGAGGTTCGTGTTGGCGACCTCGTAGCCGGCGAGCAGGAAGCCGAGCGCGATGAGCAGTCCGCCCGCCGCGACGAACGGGATCATGTAGCTCACACCGGTCATGAGTGCCTGGCGTGTACGGCCGGCGAGACCGATGCCCGACTTCGACGAGTCGGCCGCGTCCGCGTCCGAGCCGTCGCCGGTGACGCGAGCCGCGTTCGGGTCGCGCCCCGCCGCGACCGCCTCGGCGATCATGGCGTCGGGTTCGTTGATGGCGCGCTTCACCCCGGATGCGATGACGGGTTTGCCGCGGAACCGGTTGCGATCCTTGACCCCGACGTCCGTGGCGAAGATGACGGCGTCGGCCGAGGCGATCACGTCCGGGTCGAAGGCCGTGGTCGCCGAGGACCCCTGGGTCTCCACCGCGAACTCGACGCCGGCCCGCTCGGCGGCGTACTTCAGGGCGTCGGCCGCCATGTAGGTGTGGGCGATGCCGGTCGGGCATGCGGTGATCGCGACGATGCGCGGCGTGGCCGGTCCCGGGTCCGCGATCCGGTCAGAGTCCGGGTGGGCCGGCGCACCTTCGGATTTCGTGGTCGACGTCAGCGGTGCTGCCGCGGCGGCCGGGGCAGTGGTCGACGGGGCAGTGGTCGACGGGGCAGGGGTCGACGGGGTGGCGGTCGGCGCGGCTGTGCTCGCGGCCGGCGGCGCGGGGTCGATGGCCTCGTTGACCAATTCGATGACCCGCTCCTCGTTCTCGGCCGCGCGGAGCGAGGCCACGAAGTCGGGCCGGACGAGTGAGCGGGCCAGCGAGCTGAGGAGCTTCATGTGCGCACTGGCACCCCCCTCGGGCGCGGCGATGAGGAAGACCAGGTCGGCCGGCCCGTCCGGTGCGCCGAAGTCGACCGTGCGGGACAGCCGCGCCATGGCGAGACTGGCCGCGGTCACCGACGCGGTACGGGCGTGCGGGATGGCGATGCCGCCGGGAAGTCCGGTGGCGGACTTGGCTTCTCGGTCCAGTGCGGCCCGCGCGAGGTCGGCGGGATCGGTGGTCCGGCCGGCCGCGGCGAGGGCGTCGGCGAGCGCGGTGATGACGGCGGCGGGATCGCCGCCGGCGTCGACGTCGAGACTCACCGTCTGCGCGGTGATGATCTGCTCGGTCATGGCATGTCCTTCGGTGGAAAGGGTGGGGTCGGTGCTGGTGTGTCGAGGGTGGATGGAGTCGGTGCTGGATGGGTGCGGTGTTGGATGGATGCGGGGACTCGCCGGGACGGTGCCGTCAGGTCATGCGCGCGGCTCCCGACAGTTCGGTCACCCGCACGCCGGGGAGGTCGAGGTGGTCGGGCGTGGGGGCCTGGGTGCCGGCGAGCGATGCGGCCGCCGCGCCGTACGCCACGGCCGACCGGAGGCAGTCGGCGGGCGCGGCCCCGGTGCTCTGCGCGATGAGGTAGCCGGCCAGTGACGAGTCGCCGGCGCCGACGGTGCTGCGCGGGACGATCGGCGGCGGGGTCGCCGACCACACGCCGGATGCGGTGACCAACACGGCCCCGACGGCGCCGAGGGTGGCGAGGACGTTGCCCCCGATCTGCTCGGCGATGGTCGCAGCGGCATCGATGACCGGTCCGAGATCGTTGCGCGCGAGCGCTTCTCGAAGCTGTCCGGGGTCGGCGCCGGTCAGTTCGGCGAGCTCGTCCTCGTTGGGCTTGATCAGGTCGACGCGACCGGTGACGCTGGCACGGAGGGGAGCGCCCGAGGTGTCCACCGCGACCCGGCATCCGGCGAGGACGAGGTCGTCGGCGATCGAGCGGTACCAGTCGTCGGGGACGCCGGGAGGCAGCGAACCGCAGAGGGTGACCCACTGCGCGGAGCCGGCGTGCTCACGGATCAGCCCGACGAGCGCCTCGCGATCCGGGCCCGTCAAGGTGACGCCCGGTGCGTTGATCTTGGTGGTCGTCCCGTCGGATTCGGCGATGGTGATGTTGGACCGGACCTCGCCGTCGACCGGCACGGCGTCGTAGGGGAGTGCGAGGTCGTCGAGTGCGGCCCGCAGCGGGTCGCCCGGCCGCGCCGGGAGCAGTGCGCGGGTGGCCAGGCCGGCGGCCGCGACGACCCGGGCCACGTTGACGCCCTTGCCGCCCGGCTCGGTGCGGACCACGCCGGCGCGCTGCACCTCGCCGCGGGCGAGCGGTGCGCCGAGTTCGAGGGTGCGGTCGAGACTCGGGTTGGCGGTGACGGTGACGATCATGCGATCACGACCTCGACGCCACGCGCGGACAGGGCCGCCGAATAGGCCGGGTCGATCCCGGAGTCGGTGATGAGGACGTCGACGTCGTCGAGTCCGGCGAAGGAGGTGAGGTCCTCGCGGTCCATCTTCGAGCTGTCGGCAAGGACCACGACCCGTTGCGCGGCTGCGACCATCGCCGCCTTGACCGCGGCCTCGTCGGGGTCGGGTGTCGACAACCCGTGGGCCTCGCTCAGGCCGTTCGTCCCGATGAAGGCGGTGGTCACGCGCAGTCGGCGAAGCGCGTCCACGGTCTCGACGCCCACGGTCGCCTGGGTGAGACCGCGTACGCGTCCGCCGAGGGCATGGAGACCGTCGGGATGGGTGCCCGCGAGCAGGCCGGCGATGGGCAGGCTGTTGGTGAACAGGGTGAGCCTCCGATCGGGAGCGGTCGCCTCGGCCGCGCGGTAGGTGGTGGTGCCGGCGTCGAAGAGCACCGAGCCGCCGTCGGGCGGCAGGAACCGGATGGCCGCCCGGCCGATCGCGGTCTTCTGCTCGATCTGGCTCGACTCCCGTTCGTCGATCCCGAGCTCGCCGAGGGTGCGCATGATCTCGGCGCGCACGGCGCCGCCGTGGACCCGCTGGAGATGTCCGGCGCGTTCCAGTACCGCGAGATCGCGTCGGACGGTCTCGCTGGTGACGTCGAACTTCTCGGCGAGCGCGGCCACGGATGCCCGCCCCGCGAGGCGCACCTCGTCGACGATCGCCTGTTGTCTCTCCTCGGCGTACACACCGCTCCGATCTCCGGTTTCGACCACCCCGCTTGTTGAGGCGTGTGGGATTGGATGTTGTAGTTACTGTGTTTACGCCTGTTTGTGTTGACAAGTCAAGCACTTTTTGTAACGGTGGTCACATCGGTAGTCGAGTGAGAGGCAAGACGATGGCGCAGATCCTGACGGGAACCCCGGTGGTCGGCGGGTTGGCCCACGGTCCCGCGCTGTGGCCGGGCGAGCGACCCGACCACTCGCCGGAGAAGCTCGGCGTCGGTGTGGAGATCGCCGAGGAACGGCGCGCCGACGAGGTCACGCGCTTCGCCACCGCGGCCGGCGCCGTCGCCGCGCGGCTGCGCACGCGCGCGTCGCAGAACACCGGGGTGACGGCCGAGGTGCTCGCCGCGACGGCGGGCCTGGCCGAGGACCGCGGCTGGATCGGTGCAGCGACCGCGCTCATCGGCAAGGGCGCTCCCGCCGAGGCCGCTGCCGTCGCGGCCACCGAACAGTTCGCGGCGGTGTTCACCAAACTCGGCGGACTGATGGCCGAGCGGGTCACCGATCTCAACGACGTGCGCGACCGGGTCCTCGCCGAACTGCTCGGCCTACCCGAACCCGGTGTGCCCACCCCGGAGGTGCCGTCGGTCCTGCTCGCCGACGACCTCGCGCCCGCCGACACCGCGGGCCTCGACCCCACGAGCACCATCGCCCTCGTCACCCGCCTCGGCGGACCGACCAGCCACACCGCGATCATCGCGCGCCAGCTGGGGATCCCGTGCGTGGTGGCGGTGGCCGACCTGGACGAGATCGAGCCCGGCACAACCGTTCTCGTCGACGGCAGCACCGGGCGAATCGAGGTGGAGCCCGATGCGGAGGCGGCCCGGGCTCGCGTCGACGAGGATCGGCGGCATGCCGCACTCGTCGCCGGCTGGACCGGTCCGGGGCAGACCGCCGACGGGGTGGCCGTGGCGGTGCTCGCCAACGTCGCCGACGGATCGTCGGCACGCGCCGCGGCCGGGTACCCCGTCGAGGGCGTCGGGCTCTTCCGCACCGAACTCGCGTTCCTCGAGCGTGCCGACGAACCGTCGGTGGACGAGCAGGCCGCGATCTACCGGGAGGTGCTCGATGCGTTCGACGGGCAGAAGGTGGTCATCCGCACCCTCGACGCCGGGTCCGACAAACCGCTCCGGTTCGTGACCCATCCCGACGAATCGAACCCAGCGCTCGGCGTGCGGGGCGATCGGATCGCGCTGGCGCACCCCGAGATCCGCGCGCATCAGCTCGACGCGATCGCGCAGGCCGCGTCGGGGTCGGCCGTCGCGCCGTGGGTCATGGCGCCGATGATCGCCTCGCCGGCGGAGGCGCGCACCTTCGCCGCCGAGGTCCGCGGCCGTGGTCTGGTCGCCGGGGTGATGATCGAGGTGCCCGCGGCGGCGATCCTGGCCGAAGCCGTCCTCGCCGAGGTGGACTTCGTATCCATCGGCACCAACGATCTGACCCAGTACACGATGGCGGCCGACCGGATGTCGGCCGATCTCGCCGGACTGACCGACCCGTGGCAACCGGCCGTGTTGAGCCTCATCGCGGGTGTCGCGGCAGCGGGTGCACGTCAGGGAAAGCCGGTCGGGGTGTGCGGCGAGGCCGCCGCCGATCCGAACCTCGCCTGCGTGCTCGTCGGTCTCGGGGTCACCTCGCTGTCCAGCGCGCCGGCTGCTGCCGCGGCCGTGGGGGCCCGGCTCGGCGAGGTGTCCGCACCGGACTGCCGGGCCGCCGCCGAGGCTGCCCTGGCCACCTCGGATCCCGCCGCGGCGCGCGAGGCTGCCGCGGCGGTGCTCGACGGTTCGGTCGGTGGAGAGGTCAGACTCGCCGCATCACGGTGACGACCTTGCCGAGGATGACGGCATCGTTGCCCGGGATCGGATCGAACAGTTCGTTGTGCGGCATGAGCCAGACGTTGGGGCCCTGACGCTTGAAGGTCTTCACGGTGGCCTCGCCGTCGATCATGGCCGCGACGATGTCGCCGTTGTCGGCGACGTTCTGCTGCCGGACCACGACCCAGTCGCCGTCGCAGATCGCGGCGTCGATCATCGACTCGCCGACGACGCGCAACAGGAAGAGAGATCCCTCGCCGACCAGCTCACGGGGCAGCGGGAAGACGTCCTCGACGGCCTCCTCGGCCAGGATCGGACCGCCGGCCGCGATTCGGCCGAGAACCGGCACGAAGGTCGGCTCGGGCAGCTGACCGGCCGACGGGGTGTCCGGCGACGGGGTGTCACTCGGGGCGATGTTGACCGCACGGGGACGGTTCGCGTCGCGCTTGAGCAGCCCCTTGCGTTCCAGCGTCCGCAACTGATGGGCCACCGACGACGTCGAGGCCAGGCCGACCTCGTCGCCGATCTCCCGGATGCTCGGCGGATAACCGCGCTCGCGCACCGAGCGGCGGATCACCTCCAGGACCCCGGCCTGTCGCGGGGTGAGTGAGGCCTCGGCGGCGGCGGCGTCGAACGGGGCCTCGTCGTCGGCGCCCCGCGCTCGGCCGCGCCTATCGCCGGTGTCACTCATGTTCGGTTCCTCTCGTCTTCGGAACGTGCTGGTAGATGGCTTGCGCCGGGTCCGAGCCTAGCGGAGTGCGACCGGCACCTCAAACATTTGTTCGATGTGTCGCGAGACTTTGTCGGGACGTCGTGCTACAAATTCGAACATCAGTGCATCGAACATCTGATCGATGTTCGAACACCGACCGCCACACCCCGCACGATCCAGACACCAGAACACCGGAGGGCACCATGCGCACCGCCACTCTCGTCGCTCCCGTCCGCACCGACCGTCCCGACGCTGTCCGGCCCCCCACCGACCGCGCCGATCGGGTCCGGACGCGCGCCCCGCTGTCCGACGGCGGCCGCCCGGTAGACAACCGGCCGGCCGGCACCCGACCGCGGGGTGCGTCGCCGGTGACCCCACGGGTGGGCGGCACCCACTGTGGCTCTCCGGTCGGGGTGCGCGGGCGTGGCCCGGTCGGACCCGACGCGGCGGTGTTCCGTCGCCGCCGCCGCACCGCGGTCGCGCTCCTCGCCGGCGTCGGGCTGGCGTTCGTCGTGTGGGTGTTCGGTGTCGTGGGCCAGAACTACTCGGACTCGCTGACCCCGTCCGCCGTGAGTGCCGAGGTCGTCCACGTGCGCTCGGGGGACTCGCTCAGCTCGATCGCCGGCCGGGTGGCACCCGAGATGCCGCGCGAGGTCGTGATCGACGAGATCGTCGCGATGAACGATCTGGGGTCGAGCGCGCTGCAGGTGGGCCAGCCCCTGCTCACCCCCCGGTACCGCTGAGGCCGGGCGGTATCCTCGATGTCACAGGGGCCGGCCGACAAGCGGCGGGGCGCACGCTTCGGGTGCGTTCCAGCGTCCCGCGACCTGCGTGAGGACACGATGCGCTGCCCCTTCTGCAAGAACGACGACACCAAGGTCATCGACTCGCGTGTCGCAGATGAAGGGCAGGCCATCCGCCGCCGTCGCTCCTGTGTGGAGTGCGGTCGCCGGTTCTCGACCGTGGAGAGCGCCGTGCTCGCGGTGGTCAAACGCAACGGCGTGACCGAACCATTCAGCCGGGAGAAGGTCATGCGCGGCGTGCGGCGAGCCTGTCAGGGCCGCCACGTCGCCGAGGACGCGCTCGCGCAACTCGCCCAGCAGGTCGAGGACACGGTGCGCGCCAGTGGATCGGCCGAGATCCCCAGCAACGAGGTCGGACTCGCCATCCTGGGTCCGCTCCGCGATCTCGACGAGGTGGCGTATCTGCGCTTCGCCTCGGTGTACCGGTCGTTCGACTCGGTGGAGGACTTCCAGCGCGAGATCGACGACCTGAAGGCGGCATCGGGCTCCGGGAGCGCGCTCGCCGAACCCGTGTCAGCCGAGTCGGTCCAGAGCTCGTAGGACCCGTTTCTCCGACACCGGGAACGCGGTACCGAGACGCTGGGCGAACAGCCCCACGCGCAACTCCTCGACGAGCCACTGCGCTTCGTCGTCGACCACCGCCCGCCGGTGCTCGGGTACCTGTTCGAGACGCTGGGCCCACCGTTCGACGACGCGATCGACGGCGGCCACCCCGGCCTGGTCGCGTGCTGCGGACGCGGGTAGTGCCTCCAGACGTGCTTGCGCGCCGTCGAGATAGCGCGGCAGATTCTCCAGGTGGCGTCGCGCGGTGGCCGCCACGAATCCATCGAACACGAGGTGGGTGACCTGTTCGGCGACGTCGTCGGCAGCCAGCGAACCGGCGTGCCGGTCGATCGCCGCCCGCAGCGGGGCCATCCGTTCGAGGGCCGCGACGGCCAGCGAGAAATAGTCCGGTGCGGCCGCGGCGACCCGTGGCCGGATCCGTTCGAGCAGCGCCGAGAAGGACTGTGGTGAGCGAACCGCGGCGAGCTCTGCGTCGTCGATGTCGGCGACGGTGTCCCGAATGGCCCGTCGGGTGCAGTCGGCGAGCAGTGCCTCGGTGGTCGAGTACGGGCTCTGGCTCAGGGCGAGTCGGTCGACCGGACTCAGCGAGCCGGCGATCCGCTTGTGCAGCGGAGGTATCGCGAGGTCGAGGAGGGCGACGATCCCTCGTCGCAGGAGGCGGTCTCGTGTCTCGGGGCTCGCCGCATCGACGACGACGACGCCCCGCGCGTGGCCCTTCGCATCGGAGACCACGTCGATCGTCGGGTACCGGGTCAGCCGCTGCCCCGCGACATCGACCGTGGTCTGCTCGGCGAGCGAACCGATCCCGTCGGCGGTCCAGGTCCGATACAGGGTGCGCGACACCGTCTTCGGCGCCGCGGGCGTTCCGGTCTGCTGGAGTTCGGGCAACGAGTCGGCGCGGGAGACGATCCGTCCGGAGTCGTCGGCCACCGCGAAATGCATGCGCAGGTGCGGCGGTACCCGGTCGGTGTCGAAATCGGCTGCGGTGACCCGCATCCCGGTGATCGCCGAGAGCTCGCGCGCCAGCCCGGTGGCCAGCGGCTCTTTGCGCGGGGTGAGCCGGCCGAGCGCGAGTTCGGCGAACCGCTGCGCGGGTGACATGCTCTTGCGCAACTGTTTCGGTAGCGACTTGACCAGTGCGGTGGCCAGTTCGGCGCGCATGCCCGGGACCGACCAGTCGAAGCCGGCCGGTCGGACGTGGGGGAGCAGTGCCTGCGGGATCACGACGGTGACGCCGTCGTCGGGTGCGCCCGGTTCGAACCGGTAGCGCAGTTCGAGTCGGGTGTCGCCCTGCTGCCAGGCGCCGGGATAGTCCGTCGGCGCGACGTCGGTGCCTCCCGTGACGTCCTCGGGGCGCAGATCCAGCAGATCGGGTTCGACCCGGCGGGCCTTCTTCCACCAGGTGTCGAAGTGCCGGGCGGAGGTGACCTCGGCCGGTAGCCGCTGGTCGTAGAACTCGAAGAGCTGGTCCTCGGTGATCACCAGACCCCGGGTGCGCGTGCGGTTCTCGACGTCCGAGGCGGCCTCGAGAAGCGTGCGATTGCGGTCGAAGAAGGCGTGCTGCGTCCGCCAATCGCCCTCGACCAGAGCGTGCCGGATGAACAGCTCCCGCGAGACCACCGGGTCGATGGGGCCGTAGTCGACGCGCCGGCGGGCGACGAGCGGGACCCCGTAGAGGGTCACGCGTTCGTAGGCCATCGCCGCTCCGCGTTTCGCCGACCAGTGCGGCTCGCTGTGGGTGCGCTTCACCAGATCCCCGGCGAGTTTCTCGGCCCACAGCGGATCGATCCCGGCGACGGTGTGGGCGAACAGGCGCGACGTCTCGAGGACCTCGGCCGCCATGATGAAGGCGGGCGGCTTCTTGGCGAGCGGAGAGGCGGGGAAGATCATCAGCGTGGTGTTGCGCGCACCGGTGAACTCGCGGCCCTCGGTGTTGCGGGCGGCGATGTTGCTGAGCAACCCGGACAGGATGGATCGGTGGACGGCGTCGGCGTCGAGTTCGGTGGGCGCGACCGACCAGTCGAGGTCCTTGACGATCTCGGTCAGCTGTCGATGGAGGTCCTGCCACTCCCGGATGCGCAGGAAGTGGAGGTACTCGCGCTCACACATGCGCCGAAAGCGGCTGCCGGACAACTCCTTGCGCTGTTCGCCGAGGTACCGCCACAGCTCCACGTAGGACAGGAAGTCCGACTGCGGGACGACGAAGCGCCGGTGCTGGGCGTCGGCGGCCTCCCGGTGCTCGGCCGGCCGTTCCCGTGGATCGGGGAGCGACATCGCGGCGGCGATCACGAGAAGGTGGTCGAGACAACCCAGTTCGTGTCCGGCGATGAGCATCCGGGCGACCCGGGGATCGACCGGGATGCGCGACATCGACCGGCCGATCGGGGTCAGTCGCGGGGGCCCGCCCTCGCGCGGGACGGTGATGGCGCCGAGTTCGGTGAGAACACCCATACCGTCGCGGATCGCGCGGTCGTCGGGCGGCTGGACGAACGGGAACTCGGCGATCTCACCCAGTTTCAGCGAGGTCATCTGGAGGATGACCGCCGCGAGGTTGGTGCGCAGGATCTCCGGGTCGGTGAAGGCCGGCCGGGAGTCGAAGTCGTTCTCGCTGTAGAGACGGATGCAGACGCCCGGGGCGACACGACCGCATCGACCGGCCCGCTGCCGGGCACTGGCCTGTGAGACCGGTTCGATGGGAAGACGATTGACCTTGGTCCTGGTCGAGTACCGACTGATACGGGCGGTGCCGGTGTCGATGACGTAGCGGATGCCGGGCACGGTCACCGACGTCTCGGCGACGTTGGTCGCCAGCACGATCCGGCGTCCGTCGGAGGGGGAGAACACCTTCTGCTGCTCGGCGATCGACAGTCGCGCATAGAGCGGCACGATCTCGGCACCGGGACCCTTGCTGCCGCCGGTTCGTCGACGGAGCGCCTCGGCGGTCTCTCGGATGTCCCGTTCGGTGGGCAGGAACACGAGGATGTCGCCGCGGCCACCGGCCCACAGTTCGTCGACGGCGGCGTCGATGCCCTGGATCTGGTCGAGGTCGGCATGTTCGCCGCCGCCGGCGTCGTCCCCGTCGTCGGGGCGTTCCTGCAGGCTCAGCGGTCGGTACCGGATCTCGACCGGATAGGTGCGTCCGGATACCTCGATGACCGGGACCGAGGTCTTCGGCGTGCTGAAATGCCGTGCGAAGCGCGCCGGTTCGATCGTCGCCGAGGTGATGATCACCTTCAGATCGGGGCGTCGGGGCAGCAGGCGGCGCAGATAGCCGAGGATGAAATCGATGTTGAGGCTGCGCTCGTGGGCCTCGTCGATGATGAGGGTGTCGTAGCGGCGCAGCATGGGGTCGGTGGCGATCTCGCGGAGCAGGATGCCGTCGGTCATGACCCGGACGAGGGTGTCGGCGCCCGACCGGTCGGTGAACCGGACGGAGTAGCCCACCGCGTCGCCGAGTTCGGTGTCGGTCTCGTCGGCGATGCGCTTGGCGACCGAGCTCGCGGCGATGCGCCGGGGCTGGGTGTGCCCGATCGACCCGCGGATGCCACGCCCGAGTTCGAGGCAGATCTTGGGGAGCTGGGTGGTCTTGCCCGAGCCGGTCTCGCCCGCGACGACCACGACCTGGTGGTTGCGGATCGCCTCGGCGATCTCGTCGCGTGCGGCGGAGACCGGTAGTTCGTCGGGGAAGCGCAGAAACGGCACGGTCGCGCGCCGCCGGTCGAGACGGGCGCGTGCCTTGTCGACATCGGCGACCAACTGTCGCCACTTCGCGGCATCCGGGCGCGCGGCGAGCCGATCGATGCGACGACGCAACCGGTCGGCGTCGACGAGGCCCACGTCGTCGAGTGCGCGGAGCAGATCCGAGCGGGGGATGTCCGATGCAGCGGTGTCCGGTGGAGACGGGGACGGGTCAGGTGACGAGGACGGGGCCGACATGATCACTCCAGGATATGGGGAAGCGCCGAGGCCGGTTCACCCCAGTGGCCGCGTGGGCCGCGTGGACCGGCATCATGGGGCCATGGCTGATGGTTCGAGCACTGGTACTGGATCGTTATGGCACGGTTTCGCCGACATGGGTGCGGTGACCGCGAGCGGGCCGTTCGTCGTGACCAGGGGAGAGGGTGCGCGGATCTTCGACCGCGACGGCAACTCCTACCTGGATGCGACCGCCGGACTGTGGTTCACCAACGTCGGGCACGGCCGGACCGAGATCGCCGATGCCGTCGCGCGCCAGCTCGGCACCCTCGCGCACTACTCCAACTTCGGTGACTTCGCGAGCGACGTCACCCTGCAGCTCGCCGAGGAGCTCGGCGCCATCGCGCCGGTACGCGGATCGAAGATCTTCTTCACCTCCGGCGGCAGCGACTCGATCGACACCGCGGTCAAACTCGCCCGTCGCTACTGGGTGGAACAGGGACGCGAGTCCAAGCGGGTCGTCGTCAGCCGCACCAAGGCCTATCACGGGATGCATGTCGCGGGTACCTCGCTGGCCGGGATCCCGCTCAACCACGACGGCTACGGCGAACTCATGCACGACGTCCAGAACGTCGACTGGGACGACGCGAAGAGCCTGCTCGGTCTCATCGAGCGCGTGGGCGCCGACAACATCGCCGCGTTCTTCTGCGAGCCCATCATCGGGGCCGGCGGCATCTATCTCCCGCCGGAGGGCTACCTCGCCGAGGTGCGGGGCATCTGCCGCGACCACGACATCCTCTTCGTCGTCGACGAGGTCGTCACCGGCTTCGGCCGCATCGGCGGCGAATCCTGGTTCGCCTCCGCACGATTCGACCTCGAACCCGACATGATAACCACCGCCAAGGGACTCACCTCCGGGTATGTCCCGATGGGCGCGGTGTTCATCGCACCGCGGATCGCCGAGCCGTTCTTCGCCGGCGGCGTCTGGTGGCGGCACGGGTACACCTACGGCGGTCACGCGGGCGCGGCGGCGGCGGCCCTCGCGAACCTCGAGATCATCCGGCGCGAGAACCTGCTCGCCGAGGCGACCCGGCTCGAGGGTGACCTCGCCGCCGCGCTGTCGCCGCTCGCCGACCTCGACACGGTCGCCGAGGTCCGGACCGGCCTGGGCGCGGTCACCGCGGTACAGCTGGCCGACCCCGCGACGGCGCCGGCGACGGTGGTCAAGCTGCGCGAGCACGGGGTGAGCACCCGGGCCGCAGGTCAAGGGGCGCTGCAGATCTCGCCCGCGTTCGTGATGACGACCGCCGAGGTCGGCGAACTCGCCGACCGGATGCGCGCGGCGCTGAGCTGACGCCGCAGGCCACGCCTTGTCGTGGTCATCCCGACGATCCGGTGGTCATCGCCGGACCGCGGTGAGTGCGCCTGAGAACGACAGGGCCCGGCTGCGTAGCGCAGCCGGGCCCCGTCGTCGTCTCACATGCGACGGATCAGGCGTTGGCGAGCACCTCGGTGGTCGCGATCGCCTGGGCGACACCGCTGACGATCGACGCGACCTTGAGCGCCTCGAGGATCGCCTCACGATCGACGCCGGCTTCGCGCAGGGTGTTCTCGTGCGCGGCGACGCAATGACCGCAGCCGTTGATCGAGGACACCGCGAACGACCACAGCTCGAAGACGGCCTTGTCGACGCCGGGGTTGCCGATGATGTTCATCCGCAGGCCCGGACGCAGGTCGTCGTACTTGCCGTCGAGGAAGCCGCGACCCCGGTAGAACACGTTGTTCATCCCCATGATCGACGCGGCGCCGAGCGCGGCGTTGTAGGCCTCGGCGGACAGCGTGTCGGCGGCCTCGTCGGCGATCTCGCTGAGCACCTTGGCGTTTCGCGTGGCGGCAGCGGTCGACAGCAGGGTTCCCCAGAGCTGCTCCTCGGTCAGCGCGGTGGTGCGGCTGATCGAACCGAGGTTGAGCTTGAGGTCTTTGGCGTACTCGGGAAGTGCTTCCTTCAGGTTGTCGATGCTCATCTGTTCTCCTCTCAGACGCCGGCCGTCATGAGCTCGCCGGCGTCGATCGTCGGGTCACCCTTCTTCCAGTTGCAGGCGCACAGTTCGTCGGACTGCAGTGCGTCGAGGACGCGCAGGACCTCGTCGACGTTGCGGCCCACGGAGCCCGCGGTGACCGACACGAACTGGATCTCGTTGTTCGGGTCGATGATGAAGGTGGCGCGGTCGGCGACGCCGTCGGCATTGAGAACGCCTGCGGCGGTGGCGAGTTCGCGCTTGAGGTCGCTCAGCATCGGGAACGGGAGGGTCTTGAGGTCCTCGTGCTGTGCGCGCCACTGGAAGTGGACGAACTCGTTGTCCACCGAGGCGCCGAGCACCTGGGTGTCGCGGTCGGCGAACTCGTCGTTCAGCTTGCCGAACGCGGCGATCTCGGTCGGGCACACGAAGGTGAAGTCCTTCGGCCAGAAGAACACGACGCGCCACTGGCCGGGGTGATCGTCGGACGACACGGTGGTGAAGTAGTCGTCGGGCTGCTGGGCATTGACCTTGCTGAGGTCGCCACCGATGACGGCGGTGAGGTTGTAGGCAGGGAACTGGTCACCGATGGTGAGCAGGGCCATGTATCGCTCCTTCAGCTGGTGAATGTACGGAATCTGCGCGCGAATGAGTTTCGCGACGTACGGGTACCATCGTGCCGGATTCCGGTCGAAAACGAAACGTGATGACTAGCACTATACTGATAAGCATGTCCGATAGAACTTATCAGCCGACCGTGGCCGGGTTGCGTGCCTTCGTCGCACTCGCGCACCGACGCCACTTCGGCACTGCGGCAGCCGATCTCGGTGTCAGTCAGCCATCGCTGTCGCAGGCGTTGTCGGCGTTGGAGTCCGGTCTCGGTGTGACCCTCGTCGAACGCACCACGCGGCGTGTCCTGTTGACCGCCGAGGGTGACGAACTCCTCCCGCGAGCGATCGCGGTGACCGAGGCCATGGACGAGTTCACCTCGGCGGCCGCCGGAACGGGCCGACCGCTCAGCGGGCCGCTGCGGCTGGGGGTCATCCCGACGGTGGCGCCCTACGTCCTGCCGACGCTGCTGCGCGGACTCGGGCAACGGCTCCCGGACCTCGTACCCCGGGTGGTGGAGGAGCAGACCGCCCGCCTCGTCGAACAACTGCGCACCGGCACGCTCGACGTCGCGCTGCTCGCTCTCCCCGTCGACATGCCCGGCATCGTCGAAGTTCCCATCTATCGTGAGGATTTTGTTCTCGCACTCCCGTCCGGTCATGCGCTGGCCGGACGCCGCCGCGTCGATCCCACGGCGCTCGCCGACCTGCCGCTCCTCCTCCTCGACGAGGGGCACTGTCTGCGCGATCAGGCGCTCGAGGTGTGCCGGCTCGCGGGCGTGCGGCCCGATCTGGGTCAGACCCGGGCCGCCTCGCTGACCACCGCGGTGCACTGCGTCGTCGGCGGACTCGGCGTGACGCTCATCCCGCAGACGGCGGTGGCCTCCGAGACGGCGTCGGGTGATCTGGCCACCGCGACCTTCGCGGCCCCGCGGCCGGGGCGGCGGATCGGCCTGGTCTTCCGGGCGTCCGCGCGCCACGACGAGGCCTACCGCGAACTGGGCTCTCTCATCGGCGATCTCGTCGGTGCGACCGGTGCCGTGACCGCGCTCTAGACCGTGCCGCCGGCCATCTCGGCCGCGGCCGCCTGTGCGGCGAGAGCCTCCCACTCGTCGACGAGACTCGAGTCGACCTCGCGGACCATGGTGCCCAGCTCCTCGACGATCCGCTCGATCTCGGGGGTCACGACGCTCGTCGGAACGCCCTGCCGGAGAACGCGATAGCAGTCCGACAGATAGCGCAGCAGCACGCCCTCGCTGCGCGCCAGCCCGTACGCGGAGATCAGCTCGGTGAAGGTCATGGCCTTCTCCAGCATCTCGCGGAGCACCGACTTCGGCGCCGGCGGGAACGACGACACCCACGGGTGCCCGCGACGATAGATGTCGAACGCGGCGTAGATCTCCTCGGCCAGCGGCTGCGGCCAGGTGATCTCCTCCAGGCGCGACATCCGCTCCTCGTACTCGATGCCGTCGGCCTTCATCTCCGCGATCGCGGCGTCGCGCGCGACCTTGCGCTGGGCCAGCAGCAGCGGGCGCGGGTTCTCCAGGGTCGATTCGAGGATCGAGACCACATCGAGTGCGTGAGTGGACGACTCGGGGTCGAGGATCTCGAACGTCGCCAGCGCGAAGGCGGACAGCGGATTGGTCAACGCGAAGTTCTCCGGCATGTCCACGCTCAGGGCGATGTGTCGGCCGGTGTCGTCGGGTTCGGCGAGTTGCACGACGATGCCCGCGTCCCGGAGCCCCCGATAGAGCTCGATCGTGTGCTTGATGGTGCGCAGCTGGCGGTCGCGCGGTTCGTGATTGTCCTCGAGAAGGTGGCGGACCGCGGCGAAACAGTCGCCCGGTCGGCCGAGGACCTCGAGGAGCATGGCCGTCGTCATCTGGAAGTGGCTGCGCAGGGGCTCGTCGGGCGCGTCGACGAGCTGGAGGAAGGTCTTCTCTCCCCACGAGACGAAACCCTCGGGTGGCTTCTTGCGCACCAGCTTTCGGAGCTTCTTGGGATCGTCGCCGGCCTTGGCCACGGCACGGGCGTTCTCCACGTCGTGGTCGGGAGCCTGCGCGACGACGTAGCCGATCGTGTCGAAACCGGCGCGCCCGGCCCGGCCGGCGATCTGATGGAACTCGCGTGCCCGCAGGCGACGGACCCGCCGTCCGTCGTATTTGCTCAGGGCCGCGAACAGGACCGTGCGGATCGGCACGTTGATGCCGACGCCGAGGGTGTCGGTGCCGGCGATGACCTTCAGCAACCCCTGCTGCGCAAGACGTTCGACCAGACGGCGGTAACGGGGAAGCATCCCGGCGTGGTGGACGCCGATACCGGCGCGCAGCAGTTTGGACAGCGTGTTGCCGAAACCGGTGGAGAACCGGAAGTCACCGATCGCCTCGGCGATCGCCGCCTTCTCCGCCTTGTCGCAGATCCGGACGCTGAGCAGCGCCTGCGCGCGCTCCACCGCGGCGGCCTGGGTGAAGTGCACCACGTAGATCGGCGCCCGTCCCCGGTCGACGAGCTCCTCGATCGTCTCGTGGATCGGGGTCATGGCGTAGGCATGGTCCAGGGGGACCGGACGCTCGGCGCCGGTGATCTCGACCGTCTCGCGTCCGGTGCGCCGGGTCAGGTCGTCGACGAAGAACGACACGTCGCCGAGCGTCGCCGACATCAGCAGGAACTGCGTCGACGGCAATTCGATGAGCGGGACCTGCCAGGCCCAGCCGCGGTCGGGTTCGCCGTAGTAGTGGAACTCGTCGGCGACGAGGGTGCCGATGTCGCTCGCGCCGCCGGCGGCGAGGGCGAGGTTGGCGACGATCTCGGCGGTCGCACACACGATGGGCGCGTCGGCGTTGACCGCGGCGTCGCCGGTCAGCAGTCCGACCTGGTCGGCGCCGAACATGGCGCACAGCTCGAAGAACTTCTCGCTGACGAGCGCCTTGATGGGTGCGGTGTAGAACGCACGCTCGCCGCGGCAGCGCGCGAAGTACAGCGCGCCCGCCGCGACGAGTGATTTGCCCGAGCCGGTCGGCGTCGCCAGGATCACGTGGCTGCCGGCGAGGAGCTCGAGAAGCGACTCCTCCTGATGCGGGTAGAGGTCGAGGCCGCGTCCCGTCCACCACTCGGTGTACCGCTCGAGTGCGGTGTCCTCGTCGTCGGCGGGGACCAGGACGTGCGGCGCGGGTATCGGTGCGGTGTCCGGGATCAGATCGGTGATCGCGGACCCTCGTCCCCGGGGCCGGCCTCACCGTCGCCGGTCTGCTCGGCCAGGAACCGTTCGAGTTCGGCGCCGAGTTCGTCGCCGCTGGGCAGCGATTCCTCGGCGGCGAGCAGCGACGAGCGTTCCTGCGCGGCCTGGGTGAACGTGTCGTACTGGGTCTCCAGCGCCGCCACCACGGACTCGATCTCCGAGTTGCCCTCGACCTCGTTGTCCACCTGTGCGCGCACCTTCTCGGCGGCGCTGTCGAGAGCGGCGAGGGGGAGGTCGAGACCGGCGAGCTCGGCGACCGCCGCCAGCAGGCGTGCGGACGCCGCCGGGTAGTTGGTCTGCGCGAGATAGTGCGGGACATGTACGGACAGGCCCGACGCCCGGTAGTCGTGTTCGCCCATCCGCAACTCGAGGAGCATCGACGCGCTGGCGGGCAGCTTCATCGCCGATCCCCACCGGGGCAGGTCACCGAGGGCGTCGGGATCACTGCCGTGCGCCGTGATCGACGGCGGGCGGGTGTGCGGTACGGCCATCGGGATCGCGTTGAGCCCGATGACATCGGTGACGCCGAGTCCGTCGCTCAGGCGTCGGACCGCGTCGACGAACTGCTCCCACCGGAGGTCGGGTTCGGAACCGGCGAGCAGGAGGAAACCCTTGCCCGAGTTGTCGCGGATCGCGTGCAACGCCAGCGTCGGCATCTCGACGTCGGTGAAGGTCTCGCCGCTGAACGAGATGGTCGGCCGGCGTGACCGGTAATCCATCAGCTCGTCGGAGGAGAAGGTCGCGACCAACTCGGACTCGAGGCTGTCGCGGAGGTGCGTCGCGGCCAGCGCGACCGCGTGCCCGGCGTCGGCGAAGCCCTCGAGCGCGTGGATCAATACCGGACCCGTGCCGTCGGGCCGGGTCACCTGCGGAGCGGGAAAGGCGAGTTCATACAGCGCGTCGTTGCGCGCGGGCTGCTCGTCCACGTCGTCCCTCCTTCTGCTGGCACTGTCCCGGAAGAGACAGCTGAACGTCCATTGTCTCGCACCGCACCCGGCGGTGGCCACTCGCCTCGGTGCAACCACCGCGACACACCGGTGATTCCCCCCGTTGGTGTTCCTGGTTGTTGTTCCCCGGGGGTGTGTCCTCGACACCTGGCGGAGACGCCGGTGGCACAGTAGACCGTTGTGATCGAGCCGCATGCGCCCCGACTGCGCTTGTCCCTGCCCGGCCGCCTCGTTCCCGGCGCGGTGGCCGGTCTCGTCGCCGCGGCGTTCGTGCTGTCCGCCTGCTCCGTCGGCGGTCAGCCGGAGCCGTCGAGTCCGGACCTGTCCGCGCGATCGGTCGAGGCCGCGGACTTCCCGGACGGCGCCGCGAGTCCCATCCCGACGTCGGCGGTCGCGAACGCCCTGGCCGACGTGACCGGGGCGCCGATGCCCGGACAGACGGGCACCGAGGTGTCGCCGCCGGAGTGTGCACCCGCGTCCGTCCCCGCGGACGGAGCGGTCGCGTTCCTGGGTCCCGGCCCGGGGGAGCGGGCCACCCTCACCTCGGTCGTGGCCGGTGTCGAGACGCCGCTCGACGACGTGGTCGAGTTGGCCGAGCGCTGCCCCGAGACCACCACGACCACGTTCGGGGCGTCATCGACGATCACCACCGAGGTGCTGCCCCCGCCGCCGGCGCCGGACAGGGTCGACACCGCGACGATCCGCCGTGCGATCGTGACCGGCGGCGGTGTCCCGTCCACCACGAGCGCCCTTACGCTGCTCGGCGAGCGGGACGGCGTGCGGGTGTACACCGAATACCGTTGGCCCGCAGCAGGTCCTGTGCCTCCCGAAGCGTCCGCCGCGCTCGACGCGCTGTTCGGAAAGGCGCTTGCGGCCGCGTTCGGCTGATCAGTACCGCCCTGTGGATGACCACCCCTGGTTGTCCACAGCGTGTGTCGCACGCCGTTCGAGCGGCTTTGCCACGGGTGACGCTGTCGCCATGCAGATCCTCGAACCGCCACCGCATGGCCCCCACGACCCGACGACGCTGCTCACCTCGATCCCCGCTCGACTGGGGTTCGTCCCCGAGCGGTCGATCATCGCGATCGCCATCGCCGGCGACCGCACGGTGAACGCGACCATGCGGCACGACCTCGCCCTCGAATCCGATGGCAGCCCCACGCGCGAACTGGTCGTCGTCCTCGCCGGGCTCGGTGAGATCACGTCCACCTACGGCATCGAGGAGATCGTCGTCGTGATCGCCGATGACCGCTACCCGGCGGACGACCGTCGCTATCGGCGGATCCTCGCGATGAGCGACCGGTACTTCGGCGATGTCGGTGGTGTCGCCGCCGGTTTCGTGGTGCCGGGCTTCGATGCCGGCGTGCACTGGTCGACCATCTGGTGTCCGGAGGACCGGGCCTGGTCGGTCGACGTGTCCGCGGGGTCGGCCGGACAGCTCGACGATCCGCACACGAGTCCGACCGCGGTCGCGGAGGCGGTGCGTTCGGGACGGCGGATTCTCGCCCGGCGCTCGGAGATGCGGACGATGCTCGAACCGCTCGACGGCGAATGCGGTCCGGGACGTCCGCTGCCGGACTGTCGGGCATGCCGGGGCATCGACCTGGATCAGAGCGATCTCGACTTGTTCGAACCCGAGGAACAGGACGTCGAGGCCTCGACACGGGCACTCGACCTGGTCATCAGCGCGATCATCGAGGCGGAACAACCCCTGGATTGTGGCGAACTGGACCGACTGGAACGGGCGATCCTGCGCCCCGACGTCCGCGACGCCGCGCTCGCCCTGGCCGTCACCGAACTCCGGGGAGCCGCCGAACACCTCTGGCGAGAACTCACCCGCCGTCTGACCGGACGCGGAAGGTCCACCGCCGCAACACTTCTCGCACACCTGCACTACATCGGCGGGGACGGCGCCTACACCGGTGTCGCCCTCGACGTCGCGCTTGCGGGCACGGACACCGACCACCTGGCCACGCTGCTCGACACCGCCCTGCGGGCAGGTGTCCGCCCGGCCAGGCTGTGGGGCACCATCGAAAAGTCCTACGACGCCGCGAAACGCCTCGGCGTCGTCATCCCGGCGGCGACACTGCGTACCGCCGGGTGACCACTGCAGACCTCGGCTGTGTCAGACCTTCTCGACGACCTTCTCGACGAACAGCGAGTGCGCCATGTCGGACGAGAGTTCGAGGCCGTCGTGACCGGGTGTGTCGATCGTGATCGTGCCGGCCGTGTTCGACACCGTCACACGGGCGTTGGGAACCACGCCCGCCTCGCGCAGCGCGCCGATCAGTTCGGTGTCGGACTGGGCGTGTTCGGACAGGCGACGCACGATGACCGGCACCGTCTCACCCGGCGGGAGGTCGGCGAGGCGGGTGGCGCCGTCGTCGGAGCTCGGCACCTCCACGCCCAGCAACTCCAGTCCCGGGATGGGGTTTCCGTAGGGCGAGGTCGTCGGGTACTCGAGGACCGCCAGCAGGCGGCGTTCGACGTTCTCGCTCATCACGTGCTCCCAGCGGCAGGCCTCCTCGTGGACCTGATCCCAGGGCATTCCGATGACGTCGACCAGGAGGCGCTCGGCGAGGCGATGCTTGCGCATCACCGCGACGGCGAGCGTGCGTCCCCGGTCGGTCAGTTCGAGGTGCCGGTCCCCGGCGACCCGGAGGAGACCGTCGCGCTCCATGCGGGCAACGGTCTGCGACACGGTGGGACCGGACTGGTCCAGACGCTCGGCGATCCGCGCCCGCAGCGGCACGATGCCCTCTTCTTCGAGATCGTAGATCGTTCGCAAGTACATCTCGGTGGTGTCAACCAGGTCGTTCACTGTGCGCAATCCCTTTCGTCCCCGCCAAGATTACCCTCTTCGGGAGCGGTGACCGCGATCTCACCGCGACCGGGGAGTCCCGGGGCGGCGGTACGTGGCGCGCACTCGTGTCCGACGCGACATCCGTGGCCGCTGCGCGATGTGTACCACTAGCCTGAGGTCGTGATCAACACTACGAGCGCCCGATGACGACGGCCGTCATCTGGAGCGAGGACTTCCTGTCCTACCGATGGGCCCACACGCACCCGATGAACCCGGTCCGACTCGCCCTCACGATGACCCTCGCGCAGAGCCTCGGAGTCCTCGACGACGTCGAGACGATCCCGCCGCAGGCCATCGACGACGACGCCCTGACCGTCGTCCACAGCCGCGACTACATCGACGCGGTCCGTGCGGTCGGTTCGGGGACGGCGTCGCTGTCGGGGCCGTTGCTCGAGCGGTTGTTCGGCCTCGGCGACGCCGACAACCCGGTTTTCACCGGGATGCACGAGGCCGCGCGCCTGCTCGTCGGCGGCACGCTGGCCGCGGCGCAGACGGTCGTCTCCGGGGCGGCGACGAGAGCGGTCAACATCGGCGGCGGCATGCATCATGCGATGCGCTCGCGCGCCGCCGGATTCTGCATCTACAACGACTGCGCCATCGCGATCAGGTATCTGCTCGACCACGGCTTCGACCGCATCGCCTACCTCGACGTCGACGCCCACCACGGCGACGGCGTCCAGGTCGAGTTCGCCGCCGACCCGCGGGTGATGACGGTCTCGCTGCACCAGCACCCGGCGACCCTGTGGCCCGGCACCGGATGGCCGACCGAGGTCGGGGACGGCGACGCGGCGGGCAGCGCGGTCAACCTGGCCCTCATGCCCAACACCGAGGACCGGTTGTGGCTGCGCGCCTTCCACGCCGTGGTGCCGTCGCTGATCGCCGAGTTCCGGCCGCAGATCATCGTCAGCCAGTGCGGTGCCGACAGTCACCGCGCCGATCCGCTGACCGACCTCTCGCTCACCGTCGACGGACAGCGGGCGGCGATGATCGCCATGCGTGACCTGGCCGACAAGTACTGCGAGGGCCGCTGGATCGCGGTCGGCGGCGGTGGCTACGGCGTCGTCAACGTGGTGCCGCGCAGCTGGACGCATCTGCTGGGCGTCGCGCTCGGTCGCGAGGTCGACGTGTCGTCGGTCATCGACGAATCCTGGTGTGCCACAGCCGAACAGATCTCCGAGCAGGTGCACTCCGACTACGCCGCCCCGCCCGTTCGGGTCATGGGCGACGGGGGCATCGTCGATTACCAGCCGTGGGCCGGCGACGCCGGTCAGGAACCACCCGAGGGTGTCGCGGCCAACGCCCAACGCCAGACCGACCGCGCGATCCTCGCCACCCGACGCGCGGTCTACCCGCTCCACGGTCTCGACCCGGAGGACCCCCGTGACTGACGACACGTCGACCGCCGACGCCACCGCGCCCGCAGACACTCCCGCCATGGCCGATCAGCCGGAACCGCGTAGCCCGTGGGACTACCCGCGGCACTGGATCGCCGACGTGCTGGCGTCCGACGGCGGCGTCGTGCACCTGCGACCGATCGTGCCCGACGACGCCGACCGGATCGTGGCCTTCCACTCCAAGCTGTCCGAGCGCACCCGGTACATGCGGTACTTCGGTCCGACCCCGACCCTGCCGCCGCGCGAGGTGGCCCGGATGACGACCGTCGACCACCAGCAGCGTGTCGCGATCGTCGCCGAACTCGGGGGCGAGATCATCGCGGTCGGCATCTACGAGGGTCTCGGCTTCGACGGCAAACCCGAATCGGCCGAGGTGGCGTTCGTCGTCGCCGACGAACACCAGGGCCGCGGCCTCGGACCCATCCTGCTCGAGCACCTGGCCGGTGCGGCGGCGGAGAACGGTTTCACCCGCTTCGAGGCCGAGGTCCTCAGCGAGAACCCGAACATGGTCGCGGTGTTCCGCGACGCGGGGTATCAGCTCGCACGGAGCTTCGACGGCTCGACCGTGCACGTCGAGTTCCTCATCGACCCCACCGAGGCGCTGCTGTCGGTGCGCAACGCCCGTGAGCGCGCGTCGGAGGCCCGCAGCGTCGCCAATCTGCTGCGACCCGCCTCGGTCGCGGTGATCGGCGCCTCGACGGACCCGAACAAGGTCGGAAACGCCCTGTTGGCCAATATCATCGCCGGGGGATTCACCGGGCCGGTGTTCCCGGTCAACGGCCCCGCCCGGGTCGAGGAGGAGCCGGAGCCGGGACGGCCCGGTGTCGGCCGCGACCCGACGCCGGCGCGTCGTCGCACCCGGGAACGACCGCCGTCGGTGCGGGGGATCCGGGCCTACGAGACCGTCCGCGACATCCCCGACCCCGTCGACCTCGCGGTGGTCGCGGTGCCGGCCGCGCGCGTCGACGACGTGCTCGACGACTGCCTGGTCAAGGGTGTGCGCACGCTCGTCGTGGTGTCGTCGGGCTTCGGCGACTCCGGCGAGGAGGAGGGCCTCGAGAACGAGCGCCGCCTGGTCGCCCAGGTCCGCGAGCACGGGATGCGACTGGTCGGGCCGAATGCGCTGGGCGTGGCGAACAACGACCCCGCGGTCGCGCTCAACGCGACCCTGGCGCCCCGCATCCCGGCCGCCGGCCGGGTCGGGTTCTTCTGTCAGTCGGGCGCGCTGGGCATCGCGATCCTCGACACCGCGGCTCGACGCCAGATCGGCCTGTCGACGTTCGCCTCGGCCGGCAACCGCGCGGACGTGTCCGGCAACGACCTTTTGCAGTACTGGGACACCGACGCCACCACCGACGTCATCCTGCTCTACCTGGAGAGCTTCGGTAACCCGCGTAAGTTCTCCCGGATCTCGCGGCGGGTCTCACGCTCGAAGCCGATCATCGCGGTCAAATCCGGCCGGGGTGCGATGACGCCGGTCCGGGCGGCGCGCTCGGCGGCCACCCTCGACGACCAGATCGCCCGCATGATGCTCGAACAGGCCGGCGTCATCCAGGTGGACACGATCCCCGAGTTGTTCGACTGCGCGGCCGTGTTCGCCTACCAGCCGCTGCCGCGCGGCCCGCGCGTCCGCATCATCGGCAATTCGTCTGTGCTGGGCAGCCTGGCGGCCGACACCGCGCGCAACGGCGGCCTCGAGGTCGTCGACACCGTCGATCTCGGTGCCGGCGCCTCGGAGGAGGAGTTCGAGTCGACGGTCTCGGCGGCGATGGCCGACCCGGGCGTGGACGGGATCATCGTCGTGTTCGTGCCGCCGGTCGCGGTCGGCGCCGACTGGCACGCCCGGGCGCTCATGGCGGCGGCCAACACTCCCGACGCCGACGCCGACAAGCCGATCGTCACGACCTTCCTCGCCGTCGACGGCATCCCGCCGGGGTTGACCCGGCCCGGTCCGAACGGCATGCCGACCAAGGGCTCGATTCCGTCGTACGGCTCGCCCGAGCGCGCTGCCGCCTCACTGGCGAGGGCGTGGCAGTACGCCCGGTGGCGCCTGCGGCCGGAATCGGTGGTCCACCGTCCCGACGGCACCGATCCCGAGGCCGCGCGGATGTTCGTGCGCGAGGCTATGGTCGGCGACGGTGCGTCCGGTCGTCCCGCCGAACGGTTGCTGGGGCATGTGGAGTCGGCGAAGCTGTTGCGCTGGTACGGGATCGACGTGGTCCCGTTCCGCGAGGTGACCACGATGCACGAGGCATCCGCGGCGGCCCGTGAACTCGGGCTCCCGGTGGCGGTGAAGGCGACGTCGGACAAGTGGCGCGGTCGTCTCGATCGCGAGGGCGCGCGCCTGGACCTACCCGACGCGACGACGGTGGTGACGGCGTTCGCCGAACTGACCGAACTCACCGGCGACCGCGTGCTGCACGTGCAGAAGATGGCGCCGAAGGGCGTCGGCACGGTCATCCGGGTGCGCGACGATCCGTCGTTCGGTTCGGTGATGTCGTTCGGTCTGTCCGGGCGGACCTTCGATCTGCTGGGCGACCACGGTTACCGCGCCGTCCCGCTGTCCGAACTCGATGCACGGGAACTGATCGAGGAGCCGCGTTCGGCACCGCTGCTGTCGGGCTACCGCGGGGAGGAGCCCGCCGACAAGGAGGCGCTCGCCGATCTGCTGCTGCGCATCTCGACGCTCACCGACGACATCCCGGAGGTCCGCGAGGTGGTCTGCGATCCGATCCTGGCCTCGGTCGACGGCGCGGCCGTTCTCAATGCCCGGATACGCGTGGGCCCGGTGCCCGACAGGCGGGACACCGGACCCAGGCGACTCGGGTGACCGAGTGGACTCAGCGAAGGAGGCGGCTGAGCGTGCGGGAACGCTCAGCTGGCGTAGGCGCGCAGGCGCTCGGCACGGTCGCCGTGGCGGAGCTTGCCCATGACCTCGCGCTCGATCTGACGCACGCGCTCGCGCGACAGCCCGAACATGCGGCCGATCTGATCCAGGGTGCGCGGCTGGCCGTCGTCGAGGCCGTAGCGCATCCGGATGACCTGCTGCTCACGCTCGTCCAGCGTCGCCAGGACGGCGCGGATGTCGGAGTGCAACAGGCCGGCGATGACGGCGTTCTCGGCGGAGGTGGCCTCGGCGTCCTCGATGAAATCGCCCAGGGGAGCTTCCTCGTCGCTGCCCACCGGCATGTCGAGGCTCACCGGATCGCGGCTGTGGTCGAGCAGGTCGGCGATCTTCTCCGCGGGGATGCCCGATTCGTTGGCCAACTCGTCGTCGGTCGCTTCGCGGCCGAGCTGCTGGTGCAGCTCGCGCTTGATGCGGGCCAGTTTGTTGACCTGCTCCACGAGATGGACGGGGAGCCGGATCGTGCGGCTCTGGTCCGCCATTCCGCGGGTGATCGCCTGACGAATCCACCAGGTGGCGTAGGTCGAGAACTTGAAGCCCTTGGCGTAGTCGAACTTCTCCATCGCCCGGATCAGACCGAGGTTGCCCTCCTGGATCAGGTCGAGGAGAGGCATGCCGCGGCCGGTGTAGCGCTTGGCCAGCGACACGACCAGGCGGAGGTTCGCCTCGAGCAGGTGGGCCCGGGCGGCCTCGCCTTCACGGACGATGACCGCCAGGTCACGCTTCTTGGCTGCGGACAGCCGCTTCTTGTTGGCCAGAACGTGTTTGGCGTAGAGCCCGGCCTCGATCTGCTTGGCGAGTTCGACCTCCTGCTCCGCGTTGAGAAGGGCGGTGCGACCGATTCCGTTCAGATAGACACGGACCAGATCCGCCGCTGGAGACTGGGCGTCGAGATCCTGTTCGGTCATCGCCGGCCGGGTACCCGGAGGGGTGACTTCGGCGAAACCTTTGGTCGGGGTCGAACGTGCAACTGTCGAGCGTGACATGCGGCCTCCTGACTTGAGTGCGTTCACTGGGTCCAACGCCCTTGTGTGGGCGATAGTTCCCGAGAGTGGTTCGGAGCAAACCTCGCCGAGGCTTGGTGACCTGCGCATTCTTTTTCGCGACTCGACAACCGGCTGAGAAGTTGCTGAGATGTCGCGCGCGGGGGAACCCGAGGGAACGCGGGGACCGCACGGGGCCGCGGTGCCGACCCGTCTGGTCCGGAGGTGTCAGGCGCGGGGGTCGTCGGGATCGACGACCTGCCCGTCGATGGTGCGCGACAGCTGGTGGTCGGAGCCGGTGTCGGTCAGTGCCGGGGGTCCGACGACGTGATGGTCGGCGCCGTACTTGTACTGGGGGACCTCGCCGCGCTTGCGCGGCGGACGGTCGTTGGCGATCAGGACCGCCGCCCATGGCAGCGGGATGGAGATCGCGACGATGGCCAGCGCCAGTAGTCCGGACCCGGTGATGCCGTAGGCGATACCGGCGATGGCGAGCGCCGGCACGCGGAAAGCCATGAGGAACAGATACTTACGCACACGCGCTCGGTGCTGGGCCTCGAGCGAGTCCGGTGCGTCGGTGATCAGGTACGCCTCGGCGCCCGGACGTTTCGACGCGGGATGTCCGTGCTCGTCGACGTGCGGCGACGTGCTGTTGCGGCCGTGCTGTCCGCGAGCGGACTCACCCATGGATTCCCTTTGTTCGAACACCCTCTCCACTGTCCTCCTTTTGTCGGTCTATTGCACCCGCCGCCGGGAGCGTAGCGAGCGGGGCGAATCGGGTCCCGCCGCCGGGAGCGTAGCGAGCGGGGCGAATCGGGTCCCGCCGCCGGGCGCGTAGCGAGCGGGGCGAATGAGCACTCGGGTGTTCCGTCGGCCCGGTTGTGACGCACAATGGACGAATGGGAACCGAAACCATCGAACGCCCGGACCTCGACGAATGGTCCGACACCAAGACCGACGAGCGTCCCGATGCCGACGCGACCGACCGGGGTGACGACGACCGCCCCAAGTTCTTCCACTACGTGAAGAAGAACAAGATCGCCGAGAGTGCGGTCATGGGCAATCATGTCGTCGCCCTCTGCGGCGAGACCTTCCCGGTCACGCGGTCGGCCAAGCCCGGGTCGCCGGTCTGCCCGAAGTGCAAGAAGATCTACAACAAGATGCGCAAGTGACGCGACGCGGCTGATCGGCGGGCGTCGCCGGTCAGCCGCGGTCGCGGTGCCGCGCCTGCCGGCGGATCGGGCCGGAGGACAGCCGGTCGGGCAGGGTCCGGAGTTGGCCGGTGAAGTCGGAGGTCTGAGAGTTCACCCAGTGCCGGACCTGCGTGGTGGTCGACGCCTTCGCGGGCCAGAATTGTTGCACGGCCGCGTTGAACTCGGCGCCGATCACGATGCCGAAGCCCAGTGAGAACGTGAAGAGCAGGAACGCGATCGGTGTGGCCAGCGCCCCGTAGGAGACCCCGGCCTCGGTGATCTTGGTCAGGTAGATGCGCAGCACGTAGCTCGCGACCCAGAAGAACACGCCGGCCACGATCGCCCCGCCGATGAGCCGATGCCACGGCAGGGGATTGGGCAGCGCGAGGTGGTAGAGCGTCGTCAGGACGAACAGCAGGAGGACGGCGACGAACGGGAAGTAGCCGTAGTCGATGAGCGTGGTGACGAAGGATCCCCACGACTCCGGCACGATCGCCCGCAGGTAGTTCGGTCCGAGCGCGACGAGGGGCAGCAGGAACACCGCGACGCTCAGGAAGCCGACGTAGAGGAACAGCGCGAAGAACCGCTGCCACACCGGGTGTCGGACCTCGTGCTGGTCGTGTGCGTGCGCGATCGAGGCGATGAAGCACGAGACGGCCGACGATCCCGCCCACAGCGAGATGACGAACCCGACCGACATGAGGCCGATCCGGCCACGCCCGAGCACGCTGTCGACCGTCGGGGTGATCAGGTCGTCGACGACCGTGGGGGTGAAGGTCCGGCCGGCGAGGTCGATGATGCGGGCGTAGACGACGTCGACGGTGTCGGGGCCGAACCAGCCGGCGACGTAACCGACCGAGCCGAGCAGACCGAGCAGCAGCGGCGGCAGCGACAGCGCCTGCCAGAACGCGGCCTGTGCGGCCCAGCCGATGATCCCGTCGTCCCAGGACTTGACGATCGTGCGCCAGACCACGCGATGGATGTTCGGCAGGACCGGCAGGCCCGGTCCGGACGCCGCCTCGGTTCGTTCCGGATCGTCGTTCCCGGTCTTCTCCGACCCAGCGCCCGGTTCGGTCGACCCCTTCGCGCCGCGGAGGACTTCGACGTCCCCGGACGCCGGGGCGGACCGCAGCGGCGCGCGCAGGGGTTCGGTCGCGGCCCCGACATCGGCGAGTGGGTCGCCGATCGGCGCGGTGACCGCAGTCGACACGGGACCCGGCGGGACGGCGGGCGGGCTCGCGGCAACCACCGACGACGGGTCGTCGGCCAGTGGGACCGGATTCCTCTTGCGCGTTGTGATGTGTTCAATATCCCCGATCGGGAGGCCGATTGGGTACCCGGGTCACCAGGCGAGTCGTTCGGATCGCCCACGGGCGCCCGTCGCGGCGGACGCCGCGGCCCGGTGTCGGGATGCGGGAGCTGTCGCGCTTCGGCGGTACCATTGGCGGGTCCCCTCGGGCGCGGGTCCCGCACGCGAGGGGTCGTTTCATGTCCGGCCGGAAACCCGCACGCGTGGAGGAGCAGCCCAGAAGGTGACGTCAGCCGAACCCTCCGGATCCACCGCCGGCCCGAAACTCCAGCTCCGCGCCTGGCAGCGTCGTGCGCTGACCAAGTACCTGACGCAGAAGCCGAAGGACTTCCTCGCCGTGGCGACGCCGGGCGCCGGCAAGACGACGTTCGGCCTGCGTATCGCCCGCGAACTCCTCGACGACCGCACCGTCGACAAGATCACCGTGGTCGCCCCGACCGAACACCTCAAACACCAGTGGGCCGAGGCCGCCGCGCGGGTCGGGATCGCGCTCGACTCCCGGTTCACCAACGCCGCCGGACAGACCAGCTCGGACTTCCACGGCGTCGTCGTCACCTATGCACAGGTGGCCGCCCATCCGGCCCGGCACCGGGTGCGCACCGAGAACTATCGCACCCTGGTCATCCTCGACGAGATCCACCACGGTGGCGATGCCAAGTCGTGGGGCGAGGCGATCCGGGAGGCCTTCGACGACGCCGAGCGCCGGCTCCTGCTGACCGGTACACCCTTCCGCTCCGACGACTCGCCGATCCCGTTCGTCACCTACGAACCGGAGGCCGGCGGGCATCAGCGCTCCAAGGCCGACCACACCTACGGCTACGCCGACGCACTGAAGGACGGCGTCGTCCGTCCGGTCGTGTTCCTCGCCTACTCCGGTGAGGCCAGCTGGCGCGACAGCGCGGGCGAGGAGTACACCGCCCGGCTGGGTGAACCGCTCTCCGCGGAGCACACCACCCGCGCCTGGCGTACCGCGCTGGACGCCCACGGCGACTGGATTCCGGCGGTCCTCACCGCCGCACACACGCGGCTGGGCCAGCTCCGTGCGACCGGCACACCGGATGCGGGCGGGCTGGTCATCGCCACCGATCAGACCGCGGCCCGCGACTACGCCGAACTCCTCACCACCATCACCGGCAAGCCGCCGACGCTGGTGCTCTCCGACGACCCGAAGTCGTCGTCGAGGATCGGCCAGTTCGCCGCGTCCACCGACGAGTGGATGGTGGCGGTCCGCATGGTGTCCGAGGGTGTCGACGTCCCCCGCCTGGCCGTGGGTGTGTACGCCACCAGCTCGTCGACGCCGCTGTTCTTCGCCCAGGCCATCGGACGATTCGTGCGATCGCGTCGTCCGGGTGAGACCGCGAGCGTCTTCCTGCCGTCGGTCCCGGTGCTGCTCGACCTCGCCAGCCAGATGGAGGTCGAACGCGATCACGTGCTCGGCAAGCCGCACCGCGAGAGCGACGGCCTCGACGACCAATTGCTGATCGACGCCAACAAGCAGGAGGACGAGCCGGGGGAGGACGAGCCGAAGTTCCAGTCGCTGCATGCCGACGCCGAACTCGATCAGGTCATCTTCGACGGCACCTCGTTCGGCACGGCCGCGTTCGCCGGTAGCGACGAGGAGTCGGACTATCTGGGGTTGCCCGGGCTGCTCGATGCCGACCAGGTGCGTGCCCTCCTGCGCAAACGCCAGGAGGAACAGGTCACGGCGCGGACGGTCGCGTCGTCCTCGGAATCGTCGGCTGCCGAGCCGCCCACTCCCGGCCGGCCGGCGGGAACCACCGGCGAGAACCTGCACGCCCTGCGTAAGGAACTGAACACGCTCGTCGCAATGCATCATCACCGCACGGGCAAACCACACGGCATGGTGCACAACGAGTTGCGGACTCGGCTGGGCGGGCCGCCGACCGCGATGGCGAGCGCCGATCAGCTGAAGGAACGGATCGCCGCACTGCGCGAGTGGCGCTGATAGACACTGCGCGAGTGGCGCTGACAGAGGCTTCGCAGCGGCGCTGGTCGGGCGGGCCGGAACAGGCCCCGGACACGACAGAGCCCGGCCGGATTGTTCCGGCCGGGCTCTGTGCGCGTAGGGAAAGCCCGCGTTCGATCGTCGGAGGTGTCAGACCAGCTCGCCGGCGGATTCGACGACGGTGGCGCTCAACTCGACAAGGCGGGCCTCGTGCTCGTTGAAGTGGTGGCGGCAGAAGAGAAGTTCGCCGCCCTTGGGCAGGACGGCCCGTACCTTGGCTGCGGCGCCGCAGCGATCGCAGCGATCGGCGGCAGTGAGCGGCAGGTAGATCGGGGCTGTGGTGGCGATGTCAGTCATGGTTCGTTCCTCCGTCCCGGTCCGGCGCCGGGTGTCCGGTCGCCTTCCCTTCGAGCCGACACATCCGGGCGATGCGTCAACCTCACTCTGTCAGACGCTCGGGGCGTTCGTATTGTTCCGAGGGTGCTCTCGGTGTGTCGTCACTCACCGTTTACACCAGGCAACAACTGAACAACGATCGTCCGAACGCAATGCGACCCGGCCATGGGGCCGGGTCGCACCACTCTACGCGTTGTGCGCGGGACGAGTCGTTCGGTCAGCTCGTCCGCGTGGGGGTGTGTGTTCCGCTCGCACCCGCATCGGGTTCGGGTGCGGACTCGGCGGCCGGGATGTCCGACGTCGACGTTCCCTCGGAGCCGGGGCGTTCCGCGCCCTCGGCGCCCACGAGCGCCTCTTCCTGCTCCTCGCGGAAATGGGTGACCGCGTCGGAGGACTCGTTCTCCCGGTCGCGCAGGTACTCGCGGAGCGAGTAGGCGAACGCCGCGGCCCAGGCGATGGCGATCACGATGTAGAAGACGTTGCGCACCGAGCCGGGGGCGTCGATGAAGTCGCTCTTCAGCAGGCTGCGGGTGTTCGTGAGGACGATCAGGCCGCCGACCGAGGCGCCGAGCAGACGCGGCGGGATGTGACGCACGAGCCAGGCCGCGATCGGAGCGGCGATCACGCCGCCGACGAGGATGGCCGCGACCCATGCGAAGTTGATTCCCTGCGAACCGAGGCTGAACAGGAAGCCGAGGCTCGCGGCGACGGCGATGATGAACTCGCTCGTGTCGATCGAACCGATCACCTTGCGGGGCTCGAGACGGCCGCTGGCCAGGATGGCCGGGGTGCCGACCGGACCCCAACCGCCGCCACCGGTGGCGTCGACGAATCCGGCGACGAATCCGAGCGGGCTGAGGAATCGCTTGCGCAGCGGCTTGCCGAGGTTGTGGCGGGGGATGCCCTGGAAGGTGAACCGCACCAGGATGTAGAGCCCCAGCACCAGCAGGATCACGGCCATGACCGGCGCAGCGGTCTCGGTGGAGAGACTCGACAGGATCGTGGCGCCGAGGAAGGCGCCGATGGCTCCCGGGATCGCGATACGGCGCACGACGCGCCAGTCGACGTTCCCGAACTTCCAGTGCGAGACGCCGGAGACCAGCGTGGTGCCGATCTCGGCCAGGTGCACGGTGGCCGAGGCGGCAGCCGGGTTGGTGCCGATGGCGAGGAGGAGGGTCGTGGTGGTGACGCCATAAGCCATGCCGAGACTGCCGTCGACGAGCTGAGCAGCGAAGCCGACGAGGCCGATCAGGACAATCGTTCTCATAGTGGGTCTTTCCGGGAAGTCACGCCGTCAGGGACGTGACGAGGCTGGGGCAGGCACTCAGTGCCCGCGACGAAGTGGAACGCGGAGGAGGGGATCGCAGGTGGCGTTCTCGCCCTCGGGTGGGGTCTGTCGCGTCACAGACACAGCATCGATGCTGTGCGCAGCAGGTCGACGGTGGCACGACGCACCAGCATGGCGCCGCGTCTGCTCCCGGTCACTGCGTAAGTCACCGCGCCATCCTATGTAGTGCGTCCCCGAAAGCCCGAGAATCCGGTCGTGTCCAAATCGGAGCGCGCAGAACTATTGACAGATCGAAGTCGATGTGGATGGCAGAACGACATCGCCCCCGGAACCGCGAGGTTCCGGGGGCGATGAGGGTGCTGTCGTCACCGACTAGTCGAGATAGTCACGCAGGACCTGCGAGCGCGACGGGTGGCGCAGCTTGGACATCGTCTTCGACTCGATCTGACGGATGCGCTCGCGGGTCACCCCGTACACCTGCCCGATCTCGTCGAGGGTGCGGGGCTGGCCGTCGGTCAGTCCGAAGCGGAGGCGGACCACGCCGGCCTCACGTTCGGACAAGGTCTCGAGCACCGACTGCAGTTGATCCTGCAACAGCGTGAAGCTGACCGCGTCGACCGCGACGACGGCTTCGGAGTCCTCGATGAAGTCGCCGAGCTGGCTGTCGCCCTCATCGCCGATGGTCTGGTCCAGCGAGATGGGTTCCCGGGCGTACTGCTGGATCTCCAGCACCTTCTCCGGGGTGATGTCCATCTCCTTGGCGAGTTCTTCCGGCGTCGGCTCGCGGCCGAGGTCCTGGAGGAGTTCACGCTGGATGCGACCGAGCTTGTTGATGACCTCGACCATGTGCACCGGGATCCGGATGGTGCGGGCCTGGTCGGCCATGGCGCGGGTGATCGCCTGACGGATCCACCAGGTGGCATATGTCGAGAACTTGTAGCCCTTGGTGTAGTCGAACTTCTCGACCGCGCGGATCAGACCGAGGTTGCCCTCCTGGATGAGATCCAGGAACGCCATGCCGCGGCCCGTGTAGCGCTTGGCCAGCGACACGACGAGGCGCAGGTTCGCCTCGAGCAGGTGGTTCTTGGCGCGGTTGCCGTCGCGGGAGATCCAGTTCAGGTCACGCTTCTGGGCGGTGCTGAGCTTCTCGCCGGCATCCATGATGCGCCGAAGACGTTCGGTGGCGAACAGTCCGGCCTCGATGCGCTTGGCGAGTTCGACCTCTTCCTCGGCGTTGAGGAGGGCGACCTTGCCGATCTGCTTCAGGTACGCGCGGACACTGTCGGCGGAGGCGGTGAGCTCGGCGTCCTTGCGGGCCTGACGCAGCGCCTCGGACTCCTCTTCGTCCCAGACGAAGTCGCCGGACTTCGCGGCGGCGGCCTCGTCCTTGGACGCGGCCTTCGCGGCGGCCGGGGTTGCGCCGCCGGCGGCGGGCGCGGTCGCCTCCTCGGACTCGTCGTCGTCCTCCGACTCGTCCTCGGAGTCGTCGTCGTCGACCTCCAGATCGTCGTCGATCTCGACGTCCTCGAGTTCGGCGTCGGGACCGTCGATGTCGTCGATCGAGTCCGGGTCGTCGGGCTCGGCGTTCGGATCGTCGCCGGAACCCTCCGCGGACGCGGCCTTCTTGGCGGCCTTCTTCGGTGCCGCCTTCTTGGTGGCCTTCTTCGCCGGGGCCTTCTTGGCGGGGGCCTTGCGGGCGGCGGTCTTCTTCGCAGCCTTCTTGGCGGTTCGCTTCGCCGGGGCGTCGGTCGCGGCTGGGGTCGACTCCGTCGACTCGGCCTCTGCATCACCCTGGTGGGTCGTGATGGCTGCCACGTACAACCTTTCGAACTGTCTTCTGTGGTGTCTTCTGTCGTCTGTCACCAGACGCGACACGGCAGCATGAGCCGCCGTGGACGAGGTCTTGGTTTCTCGGTTGGAATGACCGGTGACGACCATTGTAACGACATCGCCGTCCCCGGTGTGTCAAAGCCCTGGTCACGCCCTGCGCGGCGTCACGTCTTCAGCCCCTGGGACACTGCCATGGCCGCACCCACGATGCCGGCGGTGTTCAACAGCGTCGCCGGTACCACGGGCGTCTTGTTGGTCAGCAGCGGAATCCACCTGTCGGACTTGCGGCTGATACCGCCGCCGGCGATGAAGAGATTCGGCCAGAACAGCGCCTCGTAGGTCTCGAGGACCTCGGAGACCTTCTCGGTCCACTTCTCGTACGACCAGCCCTTCTCCTCGCGGACACGCGAAGACGCCTGGTGCTCGGCCTCCTTCTTGCCGACCTGTAGGTGACCGAGCTCGGTGTTGGGCACGAGGGTGCCGTTGATCAGGATCGCCGACCCGATACCGGTTCCGAACGTCAGCAGCATCACGACCCCCGCGACGCCCTTGCCCGCGCCGTACGCGTCCTCGGCCATACCCGCGGCGTCGGCGTCGTTGAGGACCGACACCTGCCTACCGCCGAGGTGTCCGCTGAAGAGGTCGTAGACGTCGGTGCCGATCCAGGCCTTGTCGATGTTCGCCGCCGTGCGCATGATCCCGTCGGTCACGACCCCGGGGAGGGTGACACCCACCGGGCCGGTCCAGTCGAAATGCGCGACCACCTCGGCGACGCCCCGGGCCACGGCCTCGGGTGTCGCGGGCTGCGGGGTGAGCACCTTGAACCGTTCGCCGACGAGTTCACCGGTGTCGAGATCGACGATGCCGCCCTTGATCCCGGAACCGCCGACGTCGACCCCGAAACCGAGGTTCTTCGGAGGTGTCGGATCATCGGGGCCGGCGACATCGGAGTCGGACGATCCGGGGACGGACGTGTCGGTCATGGCGGGCTCCCTGTCCGGGTCGGTGTCTGAGGGTGGGGGCAATCCGAGACCAGCCTATTCACGCGACCGGCGCAACGCCCGTCATCGCAACGCATGTCGACACGATTCGACCACGCAGGGGGAGAGATCGGTCACCGCGATCGGTGGTGCGCACCGGCCATGTGCTCACATGGAGGGCGTGGATCAGACAATTCCGGTGGACGAGCTCGCCGCGGTCGCCGGCGCCGTGGCCCGGGAGGCCGCCGCGCACGTACGTCGCCGCCGGCCCGAATTGTTCGGTGCGACACCGGGACACGGCGAGCCGCCGCAGCCCGCCGCGGTGGATTCCACCGTGCAGCCCGTGTCGACGAAGTCGACGGTGCAGCCCGTGTCGACGAAGTCGACGGAAACCGATCCGGTCACCCTCGCCGACACCGAGACCGAACGCCTGATCCGCTCACTGCTCCGTGAGGCGCGCCCCGACGACGAGGTGCTGGGCGAGGAGGACGGCGGGAGCCGGGCGGTGCCTACCGGTGTCCGATGGGTGGTCGATCCGATCGACGGGACCGTCAACTTCATGTACGGCGTGCCGGCCTATGCGGTGTCCATCGCGGCCCAGGTCGACGGACAGTCGGTCGCCGGGGTCGTCGTCGACGTCGCCCGCGACGTCACGTACGGCGCGACCCTCGGCGGGGGAGCGTGGGCGGCGGACTCCGCCGGGGTACGCCGGCCGCTCCGCTGCAATCCGGTCGACAGGGCCGAACTGGCGCTCGTCGCAACGGGTTTCGGGTACGACGCGGCGCGCCGCCGGCAGCAGGGACGCATCGTCGCCGAACTGCTCCCTCGTGTCCGCGACGTCCGACGCATCGGCGCCGCGGCCCTCGACCTCTGCATGGTCGCGACCGGCGCGGTCGACGCCCACTACGAACACGGTCTGAGCCCGTGGGACTGGGCCGCCGGCGGGCTGATCGCCGCCGAGGCCGGCGCCGTCGTCCAGACTCCGCCACCGGATTCACGGGCCGACGAGGGTCACATCACCGTCGCTGTCGCGCCCGGGGTTGCCGACGAATTCCTCGCGCTGCTCGACGAATTCGACGCCCGCAGCCCGCTCACCTGACGGCCCTCCCGCGTCTCGCCATGGGGTCGGCGGCCGCCGCACGGCGTGCGGAGGTCAGCAGGGGGCGGAGTGCACGGCCTCGACGAGGACCGGGTCGACACCACTCGCCGGGTTCTTCGGATCCGCCGACCGCAGCGCCTCCAGGGCAGCCTGCGCGTCCTGCGACATCTCGCCACCCGAGTGGTGGACCCCGAGTGCGACGTCGACGGCCGTACCGCGCCGGCCGTCGTCGACCAGCTGGGCGCACGGGAACGCCAGCCACGTGGCCGCCGCCGCCGCGCGACCGGCCGGCCCGAACCGGATCTGTGCGACACAGTTGAGATCCCGATTGGGATAGACCGGGTCATCGGCGTACGGCGTGTCCGGCACCGGGCTGAACCCCTGCGCGGTCAGGTCGTCGGACACCGTGCGGGCCGCGCCTCGTTCGTCGGAGGCGTTGAGGACGCGGACGCCGAAGGTCGACAGCGGGGCCGGAGCGACTCCGAGCATCTCGTCCCGTCCGACGACGGTGAGGGTCGGCGGGGCCGGCGGAGGTGGCGCGCCCGCTTCCACCGACGTCGGCGGAGTCGGTTGATTGCACGCTGTCGGAACGGATTCGGACTCGCCGCCGCCCAGCGCAACCGCCCACACCACCACGCCGACGACCATCAGGACGACGACCGTGACGATCGCCGGTGCGTAGCGCCGCCGACGGTAGGGTCGGCCCTGCTCGTCGGTCGGATAGCCGACCGTAATCTTCGACACCACCGTGGACTGACTCCTCACTGGGCGTTGCGTGATCTCGGATCACTGTAGAGGGTGACCCCGCAGTGCCCCGCGAGCCTCGCCGGGAGCGGTACGACTGGGGTGTACCGGGGCATGGATCGGGCGCCGAACCGAAACTTACCGACGAGTTGGGTCCCGGGTATTGACCTTCGATAGCGTGTCGACTATGCTTCGGGCGCCCGCGCTTCCAGACCCGGGGTGCGCCCGATATGAAACCGTGATCGAAATCACGCAATACGTCTGATCCTCTGGTACGAATCTCGCCCGAGACGACGTTGCAGTGACCCCATCGGTAAGACAATCCCGGCGGAGTCGTGCGCAATAACACCGGGTGGCGACGCCAGCGCCGTCACCGTGAGCGCCCCTCACACTCTCGACAAGTTAGGCAAGGAATGGCTACAGATTACGACGCGCCACGACGGACGGAGACCGAGGACCTCAACGAGGACTCGCTCGAAGAACTGAAGGCTCGACGCAGCGAGGCGCAGTCCTCGGCAGTGGATGTCGACGAGAGTGATACCGCGGAGTCCTTCGAACTCCCGGGCGCCGATCTCTCGGGCGAGGAACTGTCCGTGCGTGTCATCCCCAAGCAGGCCGACGAGTTCACCTGTACCAGCTGCTTTCTCGTCTACCACCGCAGCCGGTTGGCCGAGGAGAACGGAAGCTCGCTCATCTGCGTCGACTGCGCGTGAGATGAACTGAGTCCAGCTGTCACAGCTGATGAAGGGGGCCGACGCCGAATACGGCGCGGCCCCTTCGTCGTGTCTCGGGTAGGAAGTCGTGCCCGGGTCAGGCGGTGGGTGCGGGACGGTCGGCCGCGGCGTCGTCGACGCCCAGTGCCGCGAGGAGTTCGGCGGGCCGACGTGTCGAGACCAGCCAATACGGTGTCGGGTCGTCGGGGTCGTCGAGCACGATGAGGACCATCGTCTTCACCCAGGAGCGGTGCACGAGATAGGCCGCCGGGTCGAGCTGCCGCCCGAGTGCGGCGCTCTTCGCGGTCGCCGGGACCGTCGCCGCCCGCGCGACGACGGCGCGCGGCAGGACCGCACGGTGGGCATGCAGCTCCCGATCCGCGGTCACCCGGATGCGAGTACGGCTCATCGACCACAGCATCACGACGCACAGCACGCCGGTGGCCACGTATCCGATGACGCTCCAGGCGCTCCCGCGCGCCGACAGCTGGATCTCGTAGCCCACCACGCCGGTGAGGACCACGGCTGCCCACCACCACCACCACGGCACGTACAGGCGCTCGTCGAACAGATCGGCGGTCGAGTCGGTGACGCCGGCGTTCCGCCCGGTGGGTGCGGGGGAGGCGTCCGAGGGTCCTCCGGGGCGCTCGGGCGAATGATCTGCGGTCACGTGACCAGCGTAGTCTGCCTGCGTGGCCTCAGATCTCCCCCCTGCGCACCCCGCTGACCCGGCGCCGATCGCGCTCCGACGCCTCGATCCCGACCTACCGCTGCCGACCAGGGCGCACCCAGGGGATGCGGGGGTCGATCTCTATTCGACGATCGATCTCGAACTGCCCGCCGGACGCCGTCAACTCGTCGGGACCGGGATCGCCGTGGCGTTGCCGATCGGCACCGTGGGGCTGATCCACCCGAGGTCGGGACTGGCCGCCCGGGCCGGCCTGTCGGTCGTGAACACCCCCGGCACCATCGACGCGGGCTATCGCGGGGAGATCAAGGTCTGTCTGATCAACCATGATCCGGAGCAGACGATCTCCATCTCGCGGGGCGACCGCATAGCCCAGCTGATCGTGCAGCGCGTCGAGCTGCCCGACTTCGTCGAGGTCGACGAACTCGACGACACCGCACGCGGCGACGGCGGGTACGGATCGAGCGGGGGATCGGCGATTCTCGCCTGACCTCTGCGGCGAACTGTCGCCCGGGGCTCTCCCCGACGGGAGTCGATTAGTGTTTCCCGTGTGTCCGGCGGATCGTTGTCGCCGGCGGTGACGAACGAGGAGTGACGCGATGGCACAGGACGGATCAGAGGAGCTGCGGGTCGGTCAGGCGCGCGGCCCCTACGACATCGACGCACTGGCGACCCGGCCGCAAGAGCTCGAGAACTCCCATCTGGACCTCGGATCGGTGCTGGTCCCGGTGGTCGAGGGCGGACAGGTCACCGTCGAGATGTCCGAGGCCCACCAGCCGCAGAACGTGTATCTGGTGACCCCCATCGGCCGGATCTCGGTGAGCGCCTTCGCCGCACCCAAGTCCCCCGGGATGTGGCGTGAGGTGGTCCGTGAGCTGGCCGCTTCCCTCCGCGACGACGGCGCGGCCACGAGTGTCGAAGACGGGCACTGGGGGCGTGAGGTGGTCGCCGAGACGGACGGTGCGACCCACCGGTTCATCGGGGTCGACGGCCCGCGCTGGCTCGTCCGATGCGTGGGCAGCGGACCCACCGAGCATGCGGACGACCTCGCACGGTTGAGCCGCGCCGTACTGGCCGAGACGGTGGTCCGACGCGGGTCCGAGCCGTTCCCCCCGCGGGATCCGCTGCCCGTCGTGTTGCCGCCGGTGCTCGCCGAGCAGGTCGCGGCCGCCCAGCAGCAGATGTTCGCCGGCCCCCCGGCCGGACAAGAATCCCCGGACCCCTCCGCCCAGAACCCCACCGCACAGGACGCGGGCCCGGGTGCCGCGACCACCGAGGACGCGACCGACGATTCGGTACCCGTTGCCGGGGGTGCGCTCGATCAGGTAGCCCACGCCACCGTCTACGGGGAGAACGCCTACCGCGACGAGCCGGAGGCGGCCGCCGCCCCGGAAGTGGAGTCCGCGGCTCCCGCCGATCCCGAGGTCGACGAGGAGCCGTTGCCGCCGTCGTCGGGCTCGGCGATGCAGCGCTTCCGCCGCCGCCGCTGAAGCTCCGGCCACACCGGGCTCCGATCACCCCGGCGGGTCGGTGAGTTCGACAAGCCCGGCCCGGAGCTCGTCTCCCAGCACACCCGGATCGTGGCCCCAGTCGTCGAGCGTGATCTCGACGAGGGTCGATCGCGGTGCGGCAGCATGCCATTCGCGGGCGACGGCGACGGGGTGGATCGGATCGTCGGCGGCCGCGACGATGGCCAGCGGCACCGTGAGCCCGGCGATCTCGGCCGGCGTCGGCGCCCGATGGCGAGCCGCCTCGTGCAACATGCCGGCGAGGCCCGGGTGCAGACGCCGCCACGACCGGGTCAGTTCCGCGGCCAGCCAGGCCGGGCTGCTGCTCGCCATCGCCGCGATGGTCGCCTCGAGTCCGTCGCGTTCGAGCGCCTCGGCGGTGGCGCCGGCACTCGCTGCCGCGGGTGCCGAGTCGGCGTCGCCGCTCCATGCCGGCAGCGCGGCGAGCACCCCGACGCAGCGTCGGTCGGTGTCGCGCAGGGCCCACTCGAGCGCGATCGCGGCCCCGATCGACACGCCGCCCACCAGGATCGAGCGGTGGGCTCCGGCGGCCCGTTCCAGTCCGCGGAGGTGGCCGTCGATCAGCGGCGTCGTCGGGTCCAGCGCGATGAGCTCGACCCCCAGGTCAGCTGCGGCGCGCTGAAAGGAACGGGTGACGTGATCGGCGTCGGAGCCCGTTCCGGGGATGCCGACCAGAGCTGTCGGGCGAGGGCGGTGCGGACCGTCGGTGCCAGGCATCAGGGCATCATCCCCTAGTGGTGTGTCTCGAAAAGAGGCGGCCGGTATCCGGTGGAGCGATCGGTGGTCTGGCAAGGCGGAGGATGGAGGGATAGCGGAGCTATCTCGACCGACGACAACGCGGCCAGGCGCCGATCGAACGGCGGAGGCCAGTCGCCTGTTTCTGAGACACACCACTAAGGTGTCCCGAGGCCCCCGCGCAGACCTGGACAGCGGGGGTCCGGCGACCACGGAATGGCCCCGCGGTCGCCGACGTTGTCACTGGCCGAGGCCGAGGTCTACGCTGGCGGGCAGGTCACCGATCACTCGTTCGGCGACCCACGGACACCGCTCTCTACAGCCCTGCGGTGCCGGCCGAAATCCATTGGGAGGGTCGAGATGCCCACTGCCGGCTATCTCAAACGACTGACCCGTCGGCTGACCGAAGATCTCGGTGACGCCGACGCAGAGAAGATCGCCGAGGAATCCAAGGCGACAGGTGCCCAGCGCGCATCCGAGTGCTGCCGCGGTGACGAGGTCACCATGCACGGCGAACTGCGTGCGGTCGAGACCTGTTCGCGCTCGGCCAAGGCGGGGGTGAAGGCCGAGTTCTTCGACGGCTCCGACATCGTGATGCTGAAGTGGCTGGGCCGTAACCGCATCACCGGCATCGAGCCCGGCCGCAAGGTCACCGTCCGGGGCCGGCTCGCCGAGCAGGACGGCCACAAGGTGATCTACAACCCTTATTACGAGTTGCACGGCGTCGACGAGTGACCGGTCCGGTCCCCGAGCATCCGGCCTCGAGACAGCCGGACGCCGAACCGTCGGCACCCGGACAGTCAGCACCCGAGCGGACGGCGCCCACGGTCCTCGAACAGATCGGTGGCGTCTCCGGCCTGGTCTATTCGACGGTGCCCGTGGTGGTGTTCGTCCCCGTCAACTCCTTCTTCGACCTCCGGACCGCCATCTACGCGGCCCTCGGCGTGGCGGCGCTGCTCTTCGTCGTACGGCTCGTGCGCCGCGAACCCCTGACCCCCGCGATCTCGGGTCTGCTCGGCGTCGCCATCTGCGTCTTCATCGCCGACCGGGTGGGGGATGCCAAGGGCTACTTCCTCTTCGGGATCTGGAGCACCCTCGTCTATGCGATCGTGTTCGCCGTCTCGATCCTGGTGCGGTGGCCCCTCATCGGGGTGGCCTGGCATCTGATCAACGGCGAGGGTTCGGGCTGGCGCAAGCAGCGGTCCATCCTCCGCGCCTACGACATCGCCACCGCACTGTGGGCGGTGCTCTTCGCGGCGCGCTACCTCACGCAGTCGGAACTGTACGACGACGGGGCCACCGGGTGGCTGGCGTTCGCGCGCATCGCGATGGGGTGGCCGCTGACCGCGCTCGTGGTGCTCGCGACGATCCTCCTGGTCCGCCGGGCGCAGCGAGCCGAGGCGGCGCGCGCCGGCACCCCGCCGGACGCGGACGTCACCGCGCGATCTGCATAGCCTCATAGAGGGCGGGTTCGGCCTCGGTGGGCGCGATGAAGACCAGTTCGTCGCCGCCCTCGATGGGGTCGTCGCGCTGCGGGACGATGACGCGGCCGCCGCGCAGGATCGCGACGAGCGCGGCGTCGCGCGGCAGTTCCAGCTTCCGGACGGGCTTGCCGGCGAGGGCAGTGTTCGACGGCAGGGTGAGTTCGACGAGGTTGGCCTGCCCCTGACGGAACGTCATCAGCCGGACCAGATCGCCGACGGACACCGCCTCCTCGACCAGGGAGGCGAGCAGGCGCGGGGTCGAGACGGCGACGTCGACGCCCCAGTCCTCGCCGAACAGCCACTCGTTACGCGGGTCGTTGACGCGGGCGACGACCCGGTTGACGGCGAACTCGGTCTTCGCGAGCAGGCTCACGACGAGGTTGGCCTTGTCGTCGCCGGTCGCGGCGATCATGACGTCGTAGGTCTGTAGTTGCGCCTCTTCGAGATTGGCGAGTTCACACGCGTCGGCGAGCACCCAGCCCGCGCCGACGACCGCGTCGGTGTCGATGTGGCCGGCGTTGCGCTCGAAGAGCGTGACCTCGTGGGCGTTCACCAGCAGTTCGCGGGCGATCGAGCGCCCGACCGCGCCGGCTCCGGCGATGGCGACCTTCACTTCGGGACTCCTTCGGCCCGGGTCATCCGGACTCGTTCTGGGTGAACGGCCGCGCAGCGACGCCGCGGGCGTTCTTGAGGTTGTCGAGCATGACCGCTCCGTAGACCACATCATCTTGTTGCAGAACGGTTTTCGCCTCGGGGAGAACCGGACGTCCGACACGGCTGAGGAAGGCCACCCGCGCGCCGGTCTGCTCCTGGAACTTGCCGACCGAGATCCCGATCCACGAGTCGTCGACGTCGATCTGGGCGATCGCCAGCGAACCCGACGGGTCGCGCCACTCCATCGTCGTCGTCTCGCCGAGCGCCGAGACGAATCGCTCGGTCGTCCAGGGGACGGTCGCCACCGTGGGGATGCCGAGTCGCTCGTACACCTCGGCGCGCTTGGCGTCGTAGATCCGGGCGACGACGCGCTCGACGTCGAAGTTCTCGCGGGCCACTCGCGCCGAGATGATGTTCGAGTTGTCCCCGGAGGACACCGCGGCGAACGCGTCGGCGTGCTCGATGCCCGCCTTGACGAGGATCTCGCGGTCGAACCCGACCCCGGTGATCGTGCGGCCCGCGAAGTCGGGACTCAGCCGCACGAACGCGCTCGGATCCCGATCGATGATCGCGACGTCGTGTCCGCGCTTCTGCATCGACATCGCGAGCGCGGATCCGACCCGCCCGCAACCCATGATGACCACCTGCACGGCATTCCTCTCCACACGCGGCTCGTCTGCCGCGAGTCGAACCTACCCGCCTCGGCGCCAACGCTCTAGGGTTGCCTGGTGTCCACCGTCTCCAAGGTGTCCGTCGCGACGAAACGCCTCCTGCTCGGCAGGCCTTTCCGCAGCGACACGCTCGGTCACACGCTGCTGCCCAAGCGGATAGCCCTGCCGGTGTTCGCCTCCGACGCGATGAGCTCGGTGGCGTACGCGCCGCAGGAGATCTTCCTGGTCCTGTCCGTCGCCGGCATCAGCGCGCTGGCGTTCACGCCCTGGGTGGCGATCGCCGTCGCCGTCGTCATGGCCGTGGTCGTCGCGAGCTACCGCCAGAACGTGCACGCCTATCCCTCGGGTGGCGGCGACTACGAGGTCGCGACCGTCAATCTCGGTCCCAACGCGGGCCTGACCGTCGGCAGCGCTCTGCTCGTCGACTACGTGCTCACGGTGGCGGTGTCGGTCACGTCGGCGGCGGAGAACATCGGTTCGGCGATCCCGTTCGTGGAAGAGCACAAGGTGTGGTTCTGCGTCGGCGCGATCATGCTGCTCGCCGCGGTCAACCTGCGTGGCATCAAGGAGTCCGGGGCCGTGCTCGCGATCCCGACCTACGGGTTCATCATCGGTGTCCTGGGCATGCTCATCTGGGGGTTCACCGAGATCTACGTGCTCGGTCAGGACATCCATTCCGAGACCGCCGACTTCGGCATCGTGCCCGAACAGGACAACCTCACCGGGCTGGCGCTGATCTTCCTCGTCGCCCGGTCGTTCTCCTCGGGCTGTGCGGCGCTCACCGGGGTGGAGGCCATCAGCAACGGGGTGCCGGCCTTCCGGAAACCGAAGTCGCGCAACGCCGCGACGACACTGCTGCTGCTGGGCGCGTTCTCCATCACCCTGCTGATGGGCATCGTGCTGCTGGCGGAGAAGATCGGCGCGAAGTACGTGATGAACCCGGAGCAGGACCTCATCGGGGCGCCGGAGGGTTACCAGCAGAAGGCCATGATCGCCCAGCTGGCCCATGCCGTCTTCGACTCGTTCCCGCCGGCCTTCTTCTTCGTCGCCACCGTCACCGCGCTGATCCTGCTGCTGGCCGCCAACACGGCGTTCAACGGTTTCCCGGTGCTCGGCTCGGTACTCGCGCAGGACCGCTACCTGCCGCGCCAGTTGCACACCCGAGGCGACCGCCTGGCGTTCAGCAACGGCATCCTCTTCCTCGCGATCGCCGCGATCGTCTTCGTCGTCGCGTTCGGGGCGCAGGTGACAGCGCTGATCCAGCTCTACATCGTCGGCGTGTTCGTGTCGTTCACCCTGAGCCAGACCGGCATGGTGCGGCACTGGACCCGCCTGCTGCGTACCGAGACCGACCCGAGCGCGCGGCGTCGGATGATGCAGTCCCGGGTGGTCAACACGGTCGGCTTGGTGATGACCGCGACCGTCCTGGTCGTCGTCCTGATCACCAAGTTCACCGAGGGTGCCTACATCGCGGTGATCGCGATGGTCTCGCTGTTCGTGATCATGAAACTCATCCATCACCACTACGCGTCGGTGCAGCGCGAACTCGACCGCGCCGAGGACGACGACGAGGCCGTCCTGCCCAGCCGCACGCATTCGATCGTGCTCGTGTCCAGCCTGCACATGGCGTCCAAGCGGGCCCTGCGGTATGCGCGGGCCACCCGTCCGGACGTCCTGGAGGCGATCACGGTCAACGTCGACGACCGCGACACCCGCAAGCTCGTCTCGGAGTGGGAGGCCAGTGACATCACGGTCCCGCTGAAGGTCATCGCCTCGCCCTATCGCGAGATCACCCGGCCCGTCATCGAATACGTGCGCCGGGTGCGGCGTGAGTCGCCGCGCGACGTCGTGACCGTGTTCATCCCGGAGTATGTCGTCGGGCACTGGTGGGAGCAGATCCTGCACAACCAGTCGGCGCTGCGCCTCAAGGGCCGGCTGCTGTTCGAGCCCGGCGTGATGGTGACCTCGGTGCCGTGGCAGCTCACCTCGTCGGACCGGCGCAAGGAAGACCGCGCGTACTGGGCGCCGGGGGAGACCCGTCGTGCGCTCGGCGAACCCGAACGGCGACCGTGAGCGGCCCGGCAACACCGCGCCGGGTCGAGGTGACCGTCGACCGTCCGGCCAACGGCGGTGAGTCCGTGGGCCGCGCCGACGGCCGCGTCGTGTTCGTCCGCGGGGCGATCCCCGGCGAACGGGTGGTCGCCGACATCACCGACGACCGGCACGACTCGTACTGGCGGGCTGAGGTGGCGGAGGTGCTCGACGCCTCGCCGCACCGGGTGGCGCCGCGGTGTCCGGCGGCTGCGGCCGGGGCCGGGTGCTGTGACCTCGCGCACGTGACGCCCGACCATGCGCGGGACCTGAAACAGGCTGTGCTGCTCGATGTCCTGGATCGCGTGGGTCGTCTACCGGGCGAGATCGTGGCCGGCACCGAGCTGGCGACCGACGGCGTGCGGCGTCTCGTTGACGCCGAGGTGGGGTGGCGAATCCGGACCCGCCTGGCCGTGGACGGCCGGGGGCGCCCGGGGCAGTCGGCGTTCCGCGGCCGCGGCGTCGTCACCGAGGCCTGCGTCCAGCCCGCCCCGGGAATGCTCGACGGACTCGCCGACCGCGGTTTCACCACGCACTCCGAACTCGCCGTCGTGCTCGACGCCGACGGCGCGCGCCACATCACCGAACTCGCGCCCGTGGCGGAGCCGCGCCGGGGCCGCGCCGACAGCCGGCGCCGGGCGCAGCAGAACCGCGCTCGGCACGCACGGCCCCGTGCCCAGCGGGTCGTCGAAGGTGGGGCGACGGCCGTCCAGCGGGTCGGCGGGCGGTCGTGGGACATTCCCGTCTCGGGATTCTGGCAGGCGCACCGCGACGCGCCGCGGGCCTACGCCGAGACCGTCGTCGACTTCGTCGGTGCGCATCTCGGGGGACCGCCACGCGTGGCGTGGGATCTGTACGGCGGGGCAGGGGTGTTCGCGGGCGCACTGCTCGACGGCCCGGCCGGTGCGCCGGACACGGTGCACATCGTCGATTCGGATCCGGCCGCACTCGACGCCGCCGAGCGGGCCTTCGCCGGCGACGGCGATCGGGTGCACACCCATCGCGGGGAGGTCGCGGCCCGGATCACGGACCTCACCGCGCGGCCGGACGTCGTCGTCCTCGATCCCCCGCGTACCGGAGCCGGGGAACGGGTGATCGGGGCGATCGCCGACGCCCGGCCCGGCATCGTGGTCCACGTGGGCTGCGACGCCGCCCGATTCGCACGTGATCTCGGATACTTCGCCGCACGCGGATTCCGTGTCGTCGACATACGCGGTTTCGACGCTTTCCCGCTGACACACCACGTGGAGGCGGTGGCCTGCCTCATTCCGGCCGCCGACGGGTGAGCGGGGCGCGCTCGCGAGGTCCGGGTCCCGACGCGTCGGCCATCCGTCGATCGGGCTCGCGACGAATGCTTCCGTAGACTGACCAGACATGTGCCGGACGTTCTCCGGCTCGACAGCCGACCTGGCGTCTCGCCGGTGATGGAGGAAACGATGGGTGTGCTCGACCGGATCAGCTCGCCGGCCGATCTCCGGCCGCTGTCGGACGAGGAGATGCAGGTCCTCTCGGCCGAGATCCGGACGTTCCTGATCGAGAAGGTCGCCGCCACGGGCGGACATCTCGGACCGAACCTCGGAGTCGTCGAGTTGACGCTCGGCATCCACCGCGTCTTCGACTCGCCTTCGGATCCGATCCTGTTCGACACCGGCCACCAGTCCTACGTCCACAAGATCGTCACCGGACGCAAGGACGGCTTCGATCAGCTGCGCCAGCGCGGCGGGCTCACCGGCTACCAGGAGCGCGCGGAGTCCGACCACGACTGGGTGGAGTCCTCGCACGCGTCGGCGGCGCTGTCGTATGCGGACGGGCTCGCGAAGTCCTTCGAACTGACCGGTCAGCCGGATCGCACGGTGGTCGCGGTGGTGGGCGACGGCGCCCTGACCGGCGGTATGTGCTGGGAGGCCATCAACAACATCGCCGCCTGCAACCGCCGGGTCGTCATCGTCGTCAACGACAACGGTCGGTCGTATGCGCCGACGATCGGCGGACTCGCGAGCCACCTGTCGGGGCTGCGCCTGCAGCCCGGGTACGAGAAGTTCCTCGACGAGGGTCGTCGCGTCGTCAAGCAGGTGCCCGTCGTCGGGGAGCCGGCATACGCCGTCCTGCACGGGATGAAGAGCGGGCTCAAGGACCTCCTGGCCCCGCAGGCGATGTTCACCGATCTCGGACTGAAGTACGTCGGGCCCGTCGACGGTCACGACATCGACGCGGTCGAGTCGGCGCTGCGGCAGGCCCGCGACTTCGGCGGCCCGGTGATCGTGCACACCGTGACCCGCAAGGGCATGGGCTACGCCCACGCCGAGAACCACGTCGCCGACCTCATGCACGCGACCGGCATCATCGACCCGATCACCGGCCGGCCCACCAGCGTCTCACCCCAGGACTGGACCGCCGTGTTCTCCGCCGCACTGCTCGACGCCGGCGCCAACCGTCCCGACGTCGTCGCGATCACCGCGGCGATGCCCGGACCGACGGGCCTCACCCCCTTCGGCGAACGCTACCCGGACCGTATGTTCGACGTCGGCATCGCCGAACAGCATGCGATGACCTCGGCGGCCGGACTCGCGCTCGGCGGACTGCATCCGGTTGTCGCGATCTACTCGACGTTCCTCAACCGCGCGTTCGATCAGCTGCTGATGGACGTCGCGCTGCTGAGGCAGCCGGTGACGCTCGTCCTCGACCGTTCCGGCATCACCGGACCCGATGGCCCCAGCCACCACGGCATGTGGGATCTCTCGCTGATGGCGATGGTGCCCGGCCTGCGGGTCGCCGCACCCCGTGACGCCGTCCGGCTGCGCGAGGAGTTCGACGAGGCACTCGGCGTCGCCGACGGCCCCACGGCCCTCCGATTCTCCAAAGGTGCTGTCCCCGAAGACATCCGCGCGGTCGAGCGGCTCGACGACGGTGTCGACGTGCTGCACCGGACGGACCGGGACCTCGGTCCGGCGGGCGGCGATGTGCTCATCGTCGCGGTCGGTGCCTTCTGCGGGCTGGCCGTCGACACCGCCGAACGCCTGGCCCGTCAGGGAATCGATGCGACGGTCGTGGATCCGCGCTGGGTACTGCCGGTGCCCACCTCGGTGGTCGAGGTCGCGCGCCGCCACCGGCTCGTCGTGACGCTCGAGGACGGGTGCACCAGCGGCGGCGTCGGTTCCGCGGTCGCCGCCGCGCTGTCGGCGGCAGAGGTTTTGGTACCGGTACAGATCAAGGGCATCCCGCAGGAGTTCATCGCGCACGCCTCGCGCACCGAGATCCTGGCCGATCTCGGATTGACCGCGCAGGACCTCGCTCGGTCGATCACCGCGACGGTCTCGGGCATGCAGGCCGGTCCCGGCCTGGACCGGGCGATCGAGAACACGCCCGATCCGGCCGAGAGCCGTGTCGAGGACTGACGTCCCGTTTGACCGATGCCGCCGCTGGGCATTTTCTCCGTGTGAACGACGAGCACGGTTCCGCGGGCGGGGATTTCCGGGGCACGCCGGCGCCGACCCTCGGGGTCGAGGAGGAGTTCGTCCTCGTCGACCGGGAGACCGGACGGCCGGTCGGGAGCAACCGCGAGGTCGCGGCCGCGGCATCCGCGCGCGGCCTCGACCTCGAGTTGGAACTCACCTCGTCGCAGGTGGAGATCGCCACGCCGACCGCGGCGACGAGTCAGGAGATCGGCGACCACCTGCACCGGCTGCGGGGCATCCTGGCGGCGGCCGCCGACGACGTGGGCGTCGACGTGGTCGCCTGCGGGGTGCCGCCACGCGTGCCCGAGTCGTTTCCGGTGACCGACACCGGCCGCTACCGGGCGATCGCCGCGCGGTACGGCATGCTGGCACACGAACAGGGCATCAGCGGCTGTCACGTCCACGTGGGTGTCCCGGACACCGACACCGCCGTCGCGGTGTGCAATCGCCTGCGCCCGTGGCTACCGATAATGCTTGCGCTGTCGGCGAACTCGGCGATCTATCGCGACGCCGACTCCGGCCACGCCAGTTGGCGCTCGGTGCTCTGGTCGCGATGGCCGGCGGCGGGACCGCCACCGCACCTGCGCTCGGCCGAACACTTCGCCGAGACGGTCGAACTCCTCGTGGCCACGGGCACGATCCTGGACCCGCACATGCTGTACTGGGACGCCCGGCCGTCGGATCATCTGCCCACGGTCGAGGTGCGGGTCGGGGACGTGCAGATGCGGGTGGAGGAGACGCAGACCTTCGCCACCCTCGTCCGTGCGGCGGTGATGACCGCCCTCGACGACCTGCGCGCGGAGGACCGGCGGTTCCCGGCCGCGGACCTCGATCCGGCGTTGCTGTCGGCCGCGTACTGGATCGCCGCCCACGACGGCGTCGACGGGCGTGCGCTCGATCCGACGACCGGCGCGTTGGTGCCGGTCTGGACGCGAGTCGAACAGCTGCTCACCGTGGTCGCGCCGGCGCTGGACCGACTCGGTGAGCGGGACGGCGTCGTACAGACGCTGGACCGGCTGCGTCTGCAGGGCAACGGAGCCACTCGGCAGCGGCGCCTCTTCGAGGAGTCCGGATCGGCTCTCGCCGTGGTCCGGGCCGCGACGTTGCACCCGCCTGGCTGACGACGGCCGCCTGCCCTTCGTGGGGCTCGTCGCTAGGCGCTCCTCGCACCTCAGTACCAGCGGCCTGACGGCCGTCCTGGACTACGAAAGAAACCTGTGTGCTCGCGGCGAGCCCTACTACTGCTCCCTGAGGAGGCCGGAGCTTGCGGAGGCCGTCACGAAGGGTCCTGGTGAGATGCGTCGCGAACCCTTCGTGGCTCGTCGCTGGCGCTCCTCGCACCTCAGGGAGCGGAGGAAGGGGGTCGCTTGCACCCCACAGACCAGCGGTTTGGTGGTTCCTCGGATTAGGGTGCAGAGGGGTCAGGTCGGCCCCGATCGACTCAGCGCAGTGTCGCCAGGTTCGAGATCGACTTGTGCACATCGGATTCCAGGATCTTGGCGACAAGCCTGCCGACCGAGCCGTTGAGCAGACCGCCGGACAGTTCGGCCGACAGATCGAAGTGCGAGCCGTCGGCGATCTCGTCGACCTTCATCGCCAGATCGATGTTCACCCCGCCGCGGCCGGTTCCCGACAGTGCGATGAGCCGCGGCTCGTCGTAGTCGGTGACGGTCCAATGGATCACGTTGCGGAAGCCCTTGACCTTGATGAGGGAGGAGATGGTGGTGCCCTCGGCGATCGTGTCGGGGACCGGCGAGCGCCACCCGCCGAAGATGGTCATCCACTCGTCGAAGCGCGAGAGGTTGCTGGCGAGCGCCCATGCTGCGCTCGGTTCGAGGTCGGAGTCGATGCCGACGGAGACTGTGGCCACGGAACTGCTCCCATCGCGGAAGGTGGTGTGCACACCGGAGGTGACTTCCCGGTGGCTCGCGTACTCGGGTGATGGCATTCGGGTCGTGACCCCCGAATGTACGCGAAGGTCGGCGCCACAGCGCGATGGCCGGGGGTCTCGTCGGGCTGGGCGATCTACTCGGCGGCCGCCGTCGGCCCTGGTCGGGCGGCGTCGAGGAGGGCCTCGGTCAGGGCCTCCACACAGAGCGTCCGCTGCCACGTGCGGGCGCCGGCGGCGGCCAGATGTGCATCGAGCGCCTCGGTCGTGATCGGTTCCGGCAACCCGTCCCAGCACAACTGTCGCACCACATCGGGTGCGAGGAGGTTCTCCACCGGCAGGGTGTGGTCTTCGGCGATCTGTTTGAGCACCGGCCGGACCGCCTGCAGCCGCGCCGCGGCCTCCGGATTGCGCTGATCCCACCGGCTCACCGGGGGCAGGCCCGGTCCGGTCGACTTCCGCGAGGGCAGCTTGTTGTCGGGGATCTCGCGCGCCCGCTGCAGCGCGGACATCCAGATCCCGGCCTGACGGCGCTGACGCGGGCCGCCGAAGACCGGCAGCTTGGTGAGTTCGGCGATGGACTGGGGGTTCACGGTCGCGGCGTTGACGATGGCGGTGTCGGGCAGGACACGTCCGGGCGCGACATCCCGACGCTGCGCCAGTTCCTCACGCGCAGTCCACAATTCGCGGACCGCGGCGAGGGCGCGGGTGGACTTGACGGTGTGCACGTTCGACGTCTTGCGCCACCGGTCGGTGCGCGGCGGTGCCGGTGGCCGGCCCAGGACGTACGCGAATTCCTCTCGCGCCCAGCCGTCCTTGCCCGCCTCTGCGAGTGCGGCGTCCATGGCGTCGCGCAATTCGACGAGGACCTCGACGTCGAGCGCGGCGTAGTTCAGCCATTCGTCGGGCAGCGGGCGGCGCGACCAGTCGGCGGCGCCGTGTCCCTTGAGGAGTCCCAGCCCGAGGAACTCCGCCACCATCGCGGCGAGGTTGACCTTCGCCAGGCCGAGGAGGCGTCCGGCCAGCTCGGTGTCGTACAGCTCGACGCACTCGAAACCGAGTTCGCGGAGGCACGGGAGGTCCTGATCGGCCGCGTGCAGCACCCATTCTGGTCCGCGCATCGCGTCGATGACGGGCGCCAGCGCGCCGGGATCACCGATCGGGTCCAGCAGGAAGCTCCCTGATCCGCGTCGTTTGATCTGGATCAGATAGGCGCGTTGCGAGTACCGGTAGCCCGACGCGCGTTCGGTGTCGACGGCGATCGGCCCGTCGCCGGCGGCCAGAGCGGCTGCCGCGTCGGCGAATTCGCTGGCGGTCGCCAGTACCGGGGGCACGCCGTCGGCCGGCCGGAGCAGCGGGGTGACCTCCGGCGCGGGGTCCGGCTCGATCGGGTTCTCGGCCGCATCCCCGGGGGCGGAGTCGTTCACGTCGCGCCGAGTTCGGTGACCCCGACCGGCGGGAGGCCGGCGGCGGAGGCGAGGACGTCGCAGAACGCCTCGAGGTGGTGGTTCAGGCCGTCCGAACTCAGGGCGGTCCACGAGGCGCGCACCTCGAGCTGATGTGCGCGCGGAGGTCCGGCGATGTCGCCGTACCGGACCGACGTCGTGGAGGTGACGGTGCCGCCGAGCGCGGTCACCTCGACGCGGTGGGCGGAACCGTCGGGCGTGGCGGTCGCGCCCACCGGGACGCCGAGGGCGTCGCTGAGCCAGCTCCAGGCCACCTCGGGCAGCAGCGGATCCATGGCCAGGGCGGCCTCCACCTCCGCCTGGAGGAACGCGACGAGGCGCATGGTGCCGTTCCACGCGTCCTGTCCGGCGGGATCGAACAGCAGGATGAGGCGCCCGAACGCGCTGCCCTGCGAATCCGTGGGCACCACGTCGAGGTCCTCGGGCGGGCGCACCTCGGCACCGACGGCGTAGCTGTACGGCGCCAGGCGCTGCGGCGGCCGGATCGGTCCGACCTCGATCTCGCGGCGCACCCGGGCAGCATGCAGCGACTCCACCGCCGCGCGGAAATCAGCAGGCTCGTCCGGAGCTCCCGAAGAGGTCACCGTTCGACCGTAGGGCTGGGGTGCCCGGCCACGGCGGAGGCGCGCCGAGGACCACCCGTGCGCAGATCGAGGGGCATGGCAGAGTAAGCGGTGATGTCGAACGCAACTGGTACCCGGGTCCATAGGTCGAACCTGCCGCTCGTCGCCGCGGCCACCGGCGCGACCCCGTCACGCCGTCCGGTGTGGTTCATGCGGCAAGCCGGTCGCTCGCTGCCCGAATACCGGGCCATCCGCGCCGATCACGGCATGCTGGAGTCCTGCTTCGACGCCGAACTGGTCTGCGAGATCACCATGCAGCCCGTCCGCCGGCACGACGTCGACGCGGCGATCCTGTTCTCCGACATCGTGGTGCCGCTCAAGGCCGCCGGCATCGACCTCGACATCGTCGCGGGCACCGGGCCGGTGATCGCCGAGCCGGTGCGCTCGCCCGACGCGGTGTCGCGCATCCCGCGGCTGGAACCGGCAGCGGTCGGCTCGATCGCGCGGGCCATCGAACTGCTGCTCGGCGAGCTGGGGGACCAGGCGGCGCTGATCGGCTTCGCCGGAGCGCCGTTCACCTTGGCCTCGTACCTCATCGAGGGCGGCCCGAGCCGCAACTACGAGCGGACCAAGGCGATGATGCACGGCGACCCGGAGACGTGGGCCGAGCTGATGGCGCGCCTCGCGGACATCACCATCGCGTTCCTGCGTGTCCAGCTGGAGGCCGGAGTCGACGCGATCCAGCTCTTCGACTCGTGGGCGGGCATGCTGTCGGCCGCCGACTACCAGCGTTTCGTCGCACCGCACAGCGCCCGTGTCCTGGCCGAGGTCGCCGGGTACGGCGTCCCGCGCATCCACTTCGGCGTCGGCACCGGTGAGCTGCTCGCCCCGATGGCGCATGTCGGTGCCGATGTCATCGGCGTCGACTGGCGTGTGCCGCTCGAGGAGGCCGTGCGCCGGGTGGGTCCGGGTAAGGCAGTGCAGGGCAACCTCGATCCGACACTGCTGTTCGCCGGCCCCGACGTCGTCGGCGCCGAGGTCCGCCGGGTGGTCGCCGACGGCGACCGGGCGATCGCCGCCGGGGCGGTCGGGCACATCTTCAACCTCGGACACGGCGTGCTGCCCGGCACCGACCCGGACGTGCTGACCCGGGCCGTCGAAGTGATCCACAGCCTCTGATGTCCCCGCGGGTCCGGATCGCGATCGTCGGCGGCGGGATCTCCGGTCTGACCGCCGCCTACCGCCTTCGTCGTGCGCTCGGGCCCGACGCGCACCTCGACCTGCTCGAGGCCTCCGGACGGGTGGGCGGGGTCCTGCACACCACGACGGTCGGCGGTCGGGCCGTCGACGTCGGGGCCGAGGCGTTCATCGTCCGGCGACCCGAGGCGCTCGAACTCGTCACCGAACTGGGCCTCGCCGACCGGATCGTCTCGCCGACGCCGCGCCGTCCCGCGGTGTGGTCGGGTAAGCGGTTGCATCCGTTGCCCAGTCCGGCGCTGATTGGCATCCCGGCCGGACCGGCCGTCGTCGACGGTCTCGCCGACCCCGAGGACGTCGACCGCATGTCCGGTGAACCCGACCGTTCGATGCGGTGGGAAGCCGGGACCGATACGTCGGTCGGGCAGCTGGTCGCCGACCGGTTCGGGCCCTCGGTGGTGGCGCGCAGCGTCGACCCGATGCTCGGGGGTGTGTACTCCAGTCTCGCCGGCGACATCGGGGTCCGCGAGGCGCTACCGGCGCTGGCCACGCGCCTCGACGCGGGCGCGCCGTCGCTCACCGCTGCCGTCGGCGACCTCATCGCCGCGGGGGCCGGGGCCTCGGGGCCGGTCTTCGGCGCCCTCGTGGGCGGATACCAAGTCCTCCTCGACGCCCTGCGGGCCGCGGCCGGCGTCGAACCCGAGATCTCGTGTCCGGTCACCGAAGTCACTCCGTCGGGGGCCGGGTGGGTGCTCGACTTCGGTACGGCTCGCGACCCGCGACCGTACGACGCCGTGCTCCTGGCCGTGCCGGCCTGGCGGGCGGGGGAGCTACTGGGTCGGTCCGCGCCGGACCTGTCTGCGCCGTTGCGCGCGGTCCGGGGCGCCTCGTCGGTGGTGGTGTCGATCGCGCTCGCGCCGGGGACCGAGCTGCCCGATCACTCCGGTGTGCTGGTGGGGACCGGAGAAGGATTGCGCGCCAAGGCTTTCACGTTCAGCTCGCAGAAGTGGGCGCATCTGTCGGATGGAGACCGGCCGGTCTCGGTGCGGGCGTCGTTCGGGAGGTTCGGTGCGGTGGTACCGGATGAGACGACCGAACCCGGCGTCGACGACCGGCTGCGTCGTGAGGCACTCGAAGACCTCGACGAGGTGTGCCGCGCCGCCGGTGTCGCACCGGTGTCGTTGCGGGTCGTCGACGCATACGTCCAGCGTTGGGACGACGGACTGCCGGTGTATGCGCCCTGGCACCTCGCCGCGATGTCGCAGGTGCTGGCCGCGCGGCCGTCGCGTCTGGCCTTGGCCGGGTCGTCGTATGCCGGGGTCGGGGTGCCGGCATGTATCGGCCGGGCCGGTCGCGCGGCGGCCGAACTGCTGGCAGATCTGACGTGACCCGACTCCGCTGACCTGCCTGGTCGCCGGGTGGGCGCCGGTGGCACGATGGCACCCATGAGCCGCTTGGATTACGCAGAACTCAACTCGACGATCCGCTACCTGATGTTCTCGGTGTTCGCGGTCCGCCCAGGTGAACTGGGTGCTGATCGCGATCAGGCCAAATCCGACGCCGCGGACTTCTTCAAGTCCCTCGAGGACACCGGCGTCGTCGTCCGCGGTGTCTACGACGTGTCGGGTCTGCGCGCCGACGCCGACTTCATGATCTGGTGGCACGCCGAGGACGTCGAGCCGATCCAGGCCGCCTACGCGAAGTTCCGTCGCGAGACCGTTCTGGGACGGGCGTGCAACGCGGTGTGGAGCAACGTCGCGCTGCACCGGCCCGCCGAGTTCAACAAGAGCCACATCCCGGCGTTCCTCGCGGGCGAGGACCCCGGCAACTACATCTGCGTGTACCCGTTCGTGCGGTCCTACGAGTGGTACCTGCTGCCCGACGAGGAGCGGCGCAAGATGCTCGCCGACCACGGCAAGGCAGCGCGTGCGTACAAGGACGTCCGCGCCAACACGGTGTCGTCGTTCGCGCTGGGTGACTACGAGTGGCTGCTGGCCTTCGAGGCGCCGGAGCTGCACCGCATCGTCGATCTCATGCGTGATCTGCGCGCCACGGAGGCGCGGATGCACGTGCGCGAGGAGACCCCGTTCTTCACCGGACCGCGGGTCGAGGTACCGGCGCTGATCGACGCCCTGCCCTGAGCCGCGCCGAGGGACCGGCTGCTACTCGGCCGGTTCCAGCGTCAGGCTGATGGAGTTGATGCAGTAGCGCAGGTCGGTGGGGGTGTCGTAGCCCTCACCGGCGAAGACGTGGCCGAGGTGGCTCTTGCAGTTCGCGCAGAGCACCTCGACGCGCCGCATGCCCAACGAGTTGTCCTCGACCTCGATGATCTTGTCGCCGGCGAGCGGGGAGAAGAACGACGGCCAGCCGCAGTGCGATTCGAACTTCTGCTCGCTACGGAACAGTTCGGTGTTGCAGGCGCGGCACCGGTAGATGCCGACCGTCTTGGTGTCGGTGTACTCACCGGTGAACGGCGCCTCGGTGCCCGCCTGGCGGAGGACACGGTACTCGGCCGGCGTCAGGCGCTGGCGCCACTGCTCGTCGGTGAGTTCGGCGAGATTCTCGGCGTCGGTCGACGGGGTGCTGTCGGTCATGTCCTCCACGGTAGCGCGCCCGGCAGGATCGACTGTGTCAGCGCTGTTTCGACAGGCCTACGGTCTCGTTCTCGGTGGCACCGGTCTCGGCGGCGAGGATGCGTGGCGCGTCGGTCTCCGAGCGGACCGGCGGCACCATGCCGGCCACCCCGTCGGACCGCATGTCGAGGTAGCGGAACAGCAGCGAGCAGAACACCGCGATCATCAGGAGTGACCAACCCCAGGTGACCTTGTTGTACTCGACCATCCAGCCGAACGCCGTCCAGCGGTCGGAGTAGAAACCGTCGAAGGTCATGCACCCGTAGACACCGAGCCAGGCGGGCCAGTTGCGCATCGGCGATCCGGGCAGCAGCACCGTCATCAGGAGCGGGAACAGGAGCATCGAGTAGTAGCCCTGGCCGAGCGAACCGACGAGGAAGGTCGTGCACAGCAGCACCCCCGACGATGCCGTGATCCACAGCAGTTCGTTGGTCCTGCGGTAGTAGCGGTACAGGAACCACAGCGAGAACGCGGCCATCGCGACGAAGGCGACGCGGAGCAGTAGTACCAGCCAGGGTGCGACGCCGAAGTACGCGCCGTTGCCGGCGATCGAACTGTTGTAGTAGTCGCGCGCCTCGCCGAGGTACGGGACGGTCCGGCTGATGAAGTCGTTCGCGTCGACCGACAGGGGCCAGGCGACGATCGTCAGGACGACCGGAACCACGATGGCGAGCGCGAACACCCGCCACTGCCGGTTGAGCAGCGGCAGCAGCATCAGCGGCGCCAGCACCGGTTTCACCGCGAGGGTGAGGCCCATCGGCACGCCCGCCCACCAGTCGTGCCGGCTGAGCATCAGCATCAGGAAGGCGAGGAGGCCGAGGAGCACGAACGAGTTGAAGTTCGTGAAGATCAGTGTGTGCGAAACGGTCTCGGTGCTGAAGAAGAAGAACAGGACCGTCGGCATGACCCACGAGTTGAACGCGAACCCGAACATGCGGGTGAGCAGGTAAGCGCAGATCAGCAGCGCGATGACGCTCGCGGCGATGAAGGCCCAGCGGGCGCGCTCGTAGTCGATGACGGCGACCGGCGCCATCAGCAGGGTGCCCGACGGCGGGTAGAGGTAGTGCGGGTCGACCGTGGCGTAGTTCTCGCCGTAGACCGGCAGGCCGTTGAGGAAGTTGTAGGCCGCGGCGTACACCGGTTTGAAGTCGTCGGTGCGGTCACCGTTGACACCGAGGAACACCGAGCGGTGCACGACCATGAGCAGGCTGATCGGCCACAGGACCATCGGGATGATCCGCTGAGCACTCATCGGGGGATAGAGATACCTGTCGAGATTGGCCACCCGCGAACCGTACTACGCGCGCCGCCGAGCTCAGAACCGTGCGGCGTGGTCCGGGGACTCAGGTGGGGCAGCCCCGCTGGGTCGGACCCTGCAGCGGCGCCCGATCGACGTACTCCGCGACGACCCCGGCGGCGCACGCACTGCGTCCCAGGACCGAATAGCCCAGGCCGTCCCAGGTGACGGTCACCGGTTCGGCCTCGGCGTTCATGAACAGCGGCACGAGAGCATTGGCTCCCTCGCCACCGTTGATCGGGTCGCGCGTCCCGTTGAGGATCAACGGGTCGGCGGGCAGCGACGTGGGTGGCCGGACCGGATTGCCCGACGCCCAGCCGTTGCACCGGACGAGTGACAGCGCACTGTTCGCGCCGGTGAGGGGGTTCTGCTTGGACCACGCGTCCACCAGACCCGGCACCTCGTTCTGTCCGACCGGGCCGGTCACGTCGTTGCAGCGGGACACCAGGGCGCCGTCGGGGAGCCGCAGGGCCGCGGCGCGATCGGCGAGGCGGACCAGCGCCGCGGTCTGACCGCGGTCGGCCGCTGCGATGGCATCTGCGAGGTCGAGCAACGATCGGGGGCGGTCCGGCGCCAGGGCCAGGGTCGTGGTGATCGCATCGAGCGCGGCCGTGTCGGAGAGCGACTCGAGGTCGCCCGCCCGTGCCTTGCCCAGCATGCGGGTCATCGTCGCGACCCCGTTGGACCCGAGCGCGCAGCCCGGTAACGCCGAGCACCGCTGTGCGAAGCCCTGGAGCGTGACCTGGACGCCCCGCGCCTGGGACTGTGCGCGATCCCGTGCGTTCGCGCCGAACGGGGTCGGGGTGTCGAGGATGATCCGCCCGGCACGTCCGCCGTACAGGGACGCGTAGGTGAGCACGACGTCGGAACCCTCACCGGTGCCGATGAGCCCGAGATGTTCGACGTCCCAGCGTTGCCGCAGGGACTCGAGGTCCGCGGCGGCGTTCGCGGCCCCGAAACTCAGTTGGTAGGGGGTGAGCGTCTCCGTGCACCCGTCCGAGGCCGATGATGCGGCCGTGGACAGGCGCGAGATCCGCGCGTCCGTCGTCGTGGCGCGGTCGACGAGGCCGTTGTTGGCGATCGTCGTGCGTTCCAGTCGGGTCATGCAGTCGATGTCGCTGCTGAGCGGGATGCCGCGGTGGTCGACCGCGACCACGGGGTGCGAGGAGAGGAACGCCCGGCCCTGGCCGGCGGTCATCACCATCAGCGTCCGCGACGACGGCAGATCGGAACCGGAGGTGAGGACGAGCGGCGCGGCGTCGGGTGGGGTGTCCGCGGTCCGGGCGCGCGTCACCGCGACCGACACGACCTCGCCGTCGGGTTGGTCGCGGTCGATGGGCGAGTCGTATTCGGCACATTCGATCGTCACGCCCTCCGGACGTGGCACCCCGTATCGTTCGCTCGTCTCGGCGGCGCACTCGCTCCACTCGAGATCGGTCTTCGGCACCGTGAGCGCCGGGGCGGGGGGAGCGGTCGACGACGACGGTGCCGGTCCCTCCTGACCGCCACCCCCCGGGATCAGGTCGGGACCACGATCGGGACCGACGGCGCAAGAGGACAGGACGATCGCCGCGATCACGCCGGCGACCACACCCGCGAGAGCCCTCGGGCGGGAGTTCGGTGCTGCGCCGACGGCCGGGGTGTGCGCTCTTGGCATGTCCGCGAGCGTAGTCAACGAATCCGCGAGGACGCTCGAGCCGGGTGTCGGGGTGAGTCCCGGACCGGGAGCGGACAGCTCACCGGGCGGACGGGCGGCCGTCGCGGACCCAGCGGGTGAACACGAACCCGTCGTCATCGGTCATGATCGACGCGGGGTGCAGTGCGCGCAGGACCGCCGCCCCCTCGTCGGTGACCGCGATGCGGCCGGCGCTCCCGCCGACGAGGTGCGGGCTCGTGGTCAGACACAGTTCGTCCACGGCATCGGCCGTCACGAGTGAACCGAGCAGGCTAGGGCCGCCCTCGCAGAGCACCCGGGGCCATCCGCGAACACCGCAGTGCTCCAGGATGGCCGCGGTCGACACGGTGTCGTCGCCGCAGTCCACCAGCGTCGCGCCGGCATCGAGCAGAGCCCGCCGGCGATCGGCGGGCGCGTTCGAACAGGTGAGGACGACGGTGTTCTCGTGGGACACGGGCTCGAAGTCGGGCGGTATCGACAGCGACCGGGACACGAGCGCGAGTGCCGGGGCGGGCGCCTGCCCCAGCGATCGCCGGACTGCGGCGAGGGCGTCGTCGGGTGCGGGTTGCCCGTATCCCTCGGTGGTCGCCGTGCCCGCACCCACGAGGACGACGTCGGCGAGCCCTCGCAGCACGCGGAACACGGCTTTGTCGCCGGGACCGCCGAGACCGCCGGACTTGCCGTCGACGGTGACCGCACCGTCGATCGACGACACCATGTTCGCCCGCACGAACGGCGTGCCGTCGTCCGGATCCGTGGACGATCGAGGGGGGTAGGAGTAGAGCTCGGCCAGCCGGACCAGCTCGTCCTCGGATGTGACCTGGGTCGCTTTCTGCAGGTGGAACATGCGTTCATCATTACGCGCCTGGCTACTCTCCACACATGGTGGCCCGACTCTGCGATCGCAACCCTGCGACCTCGCCCGACGCACTCATCGACGAGATGGTGCCCCCGTCGACCTTCGACGACGTGAGCTTCGACTCCTACATCCCAGACCCCAACGAGCCGTCGCAGGCCGAGGCGGTGGCCAAGGCGCGCGACTTCGTGGCGCGGGCGTCGAAGGCGCGCTCGGGCAAGAAGGGCCTGTTCTCCCGGAAGGCGCCGGCCCAAGGGGTCGGTCTGTACCTCGACGGCGGCTTCGGCGTCGGCAAGACCCACCTGCTGGCGTCGATCTACCACTCGATGCCCGCACCGAAGTCGTTCGCGACATTCGTCGAGGTCACACACGTGGTCGGCGCGCTGGGCTTCGTGAATGCCGTCGAGCGGCTCTCGCAGCACACGGTGCTGTGTATCGACGAGTTCGAGCTCGACGACCCGGGCGACACGATGCTCGTCTCCCGGCTGCTGACCGAACTCACCGCCAAGGGCGTGTCGATCGTCGCCACCTCCAACACGCTTCCCGGCCAGCTGGGTGAAGGCAGGTTCGCCGCCCAGGACTTCCTGCGGGAGATCCGCAAGCTGTCCGCGGTGTTCGAGACGATCCGCGTCGACGGTCCCGACTACCGTCACCGCGATCTGCCGCCGGCGCCGGAGCCGCGCAGCGAGTCCGAACTGACCGAGATCGCCGAGTCCACCGACGGCGCGACCCTCGACGACTTCGATGCTCTGTGCGACCACCTCAGCACGCTGCACCCGTCGAAGTACAAGGACCTCGTCGACGGCGTCTCCCTGGTCTGCATCTCGGGGGTGCATCCGGCCGAGGACCAGTCGGTGGCGCTGCGCCTGGTGGTGCTCGCCGACCGTCTCTACGACGCCCACATCCCGGTGACCGTCTCGGGTGCGAAGCTCGACGAGATCTTCACCGAGGAGATGCTCGCGGGCGGTTACCGCAAGAAGTACCTGCGCGCCACGTCGCGCCTGCTGGCTCTCTCGCGGTTCGCGGAGTCGGCGGCCTGATCTCCGTACAAACCCACCTCTTCTCCGTAAACCCACCCGATCCGAGCGCGGTGGGTTTACCGAAAAGGGGTGGGTTTGCGGGTGGGCGCGACTGAGCCCGCCGGTTCACAGCCGCTGCGTGAACACGTAGTCGTGCTCGATGCTGTCCCCGAGGGTGAAGGTCTTCACGCCGGCGCGTTCGAAACCCATCTTCGTGTAGAACCGCTGGGCCCGGACGTTGAGCTGGTTCACGCCCAACCACACCAGAGCACTGCCGTGCGACCGTGCGCGATCGAGCGCGGCACCCATGAGCAGGTGCGACGGAGTCGTCGCGCCCTCCCGCGAATGATGGTCGCGCAGCACGTACATCTTCGAGATCTCGCTCACCGGACGCTCGGTCACGACCGCACACACGTCGGGGTGCGTCGGATCGTCGTGGATCACCAGCGCGTACCCGAGGATCGGTCCGCCGACACCGTCGCGCGCGACCAGGACATCTGCAGTCGGATCGGCGATGTGATCACGAAAGTTGTTCTCCCGCAGATTGTCGGCGACGAAATTCTCGATGTCGGCCGGTGCGGCGTGCGGCGGGCACGCGAGCGGGAACGTGACGGCGGCGACCTCGGCGACTCCCGCCGCCGCTGCGGGGTCGGTCACGACCTCCACGGTGACATCGGCGATATCTGTGGCACCGGGATCGCTCACGACAGCGGACGAGCCGGATCGGCGGTCCAGGCGTTCATCGATCCGTCGTAGACCGCGACGTCGTCGCGTCCGAGGCTATGTAACGCGAAAGCCGCTGCGGTGGCGGCGATCCCGCCGCCGCAGTAGGTGACCGGGCGTACCGACGGGTCGAGGGCGCCGACATCTGCAAACAGTTCGCGCAGCTCCTCTAGCGGCCGGAGGCGCCCTGCGTCGTCGACCAGTTCGGCGAACGGGACGTTGACGCTGCCGGGGATGTGGCCGCCCGCGAACGACTCCCGGTCGAGCGCGTTGACCAGCAGGACGGACGAATCGCCGGTGGCGGCAGCGACCTCGTCGGTGGAGACGATCCGCTGGGGCCGGCGGCGCGGGGTGAACGAAGCCGGGGTGGTCGTGACCTCGCCGGTCTCGACCGGGAGGCCGCCCGCGGTCCAGGCGGCGTATCCGCCGTCGAGGACGAGTACGCCGTCGAAGCCCTCGAGTCCGAACTGCCACCACAGTCGCGTGGCCCAGATGCCGTTGGCGGTGTCGTACACGACGACGGTGGAGTCGTCGCCGATGCCGAGGCGGCCGACCGCGCCGGCGAAACGCGCGGAGTCTGCGGCGGCGAACGGTGCTTCGCCGTCGGGGTCGCTGAGGTCGGTGATCTGATCGGCGAACACCGCGCCGGGCAGGTGCCCGGCCAGATAGGTCTCCCGACCGGAGGCGACGTGTGCGCCGTCGGCATCGAAGGTCAGATGGACGGTGGCGTCGACGATGCGGAGATTCTCCTCGCCGAGGCGGGCGGCGAGATCGGTGGCGGAGATGAGGGGCGTCATGACAGCCACGGTAGTCCCGTCAGTCGACGAGGGGTTCGGCGACGAAATCGTCGAGGTCGACACTGCGCGTCCGCGCCCAGTAGTCGACGATCCGCCACGGCAGGACGGCGACGACGCGTCCGTCGGGGTTGCGATACCAATTGGTCATCGCCGGATGCGTCCACACCATCTGCGCGTGGGCTCGGTCGACGGCGTCGTTGTATTCCTCGGTGACGTCCCGCCGGACTTCCAGTGCGCCCAGCCGGTTCTCGATCATCGCGCGGAGAGCGTCGCAGACATAGCGCACCTGGTACTCGAGGATGCTGATGAAGCTGCCTCCGTGTCCCAGTGCGGTGTTCGGCCCGGTGAGGATGAACAGGTTGGGGAAGTCGGGTGCGGTGATCCCGAGGTAGGCGTACGCGTCGTGATCACCCCACGCCTCGACGGTGTTCTGCCCGCTGCGTCCGACGATGTCCATGGGGTAGAGGTAGCGGTCGCTGTGGAACCCGGTCGCGAACACGATGATGTCGAAGTCGTGGGCGGTGCCGGTGCCGTCGACGAGTCCATCGGAGGTGACCCGTTCGACGCCGTGCGGTACCAGCTCGACGTTCGGCCTGCGCAGCATGCGAAACCAGCCGTTGTCCAACAGCATCCGCTTCCCGAAGGGCGGATAGTCGGGCGTCGACAGGTCGATGAGGTCGTCGCGGTCGCCCAGTTCGCTGCGCAGGTAGCGCAGGTAGAACTCGCGGTGACCGTGATTGACGGCGTTGATCGACGCGGTCGGCTCGGGCCAGTCCGGGTCGATGCGCAGGGTCGAGTGGACCTTGTCGTTGAAGATCCACGACAGCCGTGCGCGGTACCACTCCCGGTACCCGGGGAGGTTGTCCATCAGCCAGTGCACGTCGTCGCCGACCGGCGCGAAGTAGTCATCGTTCGGCGCGATCCACTGCGGTGAGCGCTGGAAGATCGTCAGCGATCCGACCCGATCGGCGATGGCCGGCCCGATCTGCATCGCGCTGGCACCGGATCCGACGATGGCGACCCGTTTGCCGGTGAGCGCGCCGGGCCCGTCGAGTTCGTCCGGCCATTGTGCGGAATGGAAGATCGGACCGGTGAAGTCGTCCATCCCCGGAAGTTCGGGAAGCTTGGGGCGGTTGAGGAGACCGACTGCGCTGATGAGGATCCGGGCGGTCAGGGTGTCCTGGTGGCCCTCGCGGTTACGGACGTGGACCGTCCAGCGCTGGGTCTCGGCGTCGTAGGCAGCCGAGAGGACCTCGGTGCCGAAGCGGACGCGATCGCGCACCGCGTGCCGGTCGGCGAAGGCCTGTAGGTAGCCCTGCACCTCGTCGCGCTTGCCGAAGTGCGTGGACCACGGGTGGTCGAAGGACGAGATCGAGTACAGGTAGCTCGGCGTGTCCACGCCGGCGCCGGGGTAGCGGTTTTCGTACCACGAGCCGCCGACCTCGTCGTTCTTCTCCAGCACGGTGTGCTCGACGCCGGCTTCGGCGAGTTGCGTGGAGATCAGCATGCCGGCCACACCGGCGCCGATGACCAATGCGTCCATCGACGTGGCGAGATCGTCGGGCAACGCCGGCAGATGTGTGTCCCGGAGGTCGCCGCGGACGATCTCGGTCATCATCGGCGCGAATTCCGGGGCAACCTGCTCGCCCGCGGTGAACGACATCAACGATGCGACGAGTGCCTCGTCGGCCGGCTTCCGCGCGGGCCGGCCGTGGTCGTACCAGTCCTCGAGGGCGCCGACGACCGCCGCGCGGATCTCCTGCTGGACGTCCTCTCCGAGCCCGCCCGAGGAGTTGTCGTCCATGCCTCGGCTCCGCGTCGGGCGGTATCGATCGGCCATCCACCGGTGGTCACCCGTCAGCTCCACGAGGACCGCGAGCAGGGTCGGGATGTTGCCCGCCGCCACGAATGCCCTGATCTCCGCTGTGGTCGGGCGCGTCTCCGGACGCAGCGAAACAGATGTCATGGATAAAACTAACCACTGTTAGTAGTGCGTCGTCAACACCGCGTTTTGCTCGGATTGACGGGCCTTGACGGCGAAAACGAGCTGTGTCACTGTGTCCTCAGTCATACTAACAACGGTTAGTGAGCACGGAGGATTGACATGGATCTCAGCGAGGCAATGCGCACGACGGGCACCTGCCGCTACTTCAGCGACCGCCCGGTGGAGGACGAGGTGCTGTACCGGGCGTTCGACGACGCGCGCTTCGGCCCGCAGGGCGGCAACCGCCAACCCGTCCGTTGGGTCGTCGTCCGCGACGAGGTGACCAAGAAGGCTCTCGCCGACCTCTACCTGCCGTTCTGGGAGGGTTATTACGCCGCGGTCGTCGAGGGGTCGAAGAAGGTCGGCGCCATCCCCAAGACCGTGGAGAGCGCCAACTATTTCGCGCACCACCTCGCCGAGGTGCCCGCCCTGATTGTGGTGTGCGCCGAGATGGACGGACTGCACCCGACCGACCACGAGCTCGGCAGGCTGAGCGTCGTCGGCGGTGCGTCGATCTACCCGAGCGTCCAGAACCTCACCCTTGCGCTGCGGCAGCAAGGCGTGGCCACTGCGCTGACGACCCTGCTGTGCGCTGCCGAGAACGAGGTGAAGGACCTCCTGGGCATCCCCGAGGGTTACCTCACCGCCGCCCACATCGCCGTCGGTTATCCGCGTGACGACTTCCCCCGCAAGCTGTCCCGGACCCCGGTCGAGGAGATCGCCTTCCTCGACCGCTTCGACAACCGGATGTTCGCGTGAGCGCCCCCGCCGTGAATCCCTCGACGCGCACTCTCTCTCCCGCACAGACCTCGATGCTGGGCCGGGCCACGATCGGTGACCAGCTGCGTCGCCTGGCCCGGTCCCAGGGTTCGACCCCATCGATCGTGGCCTACGACGCGGAAGGCGGACGTACGTCGACGTCGTACGCGGAGCTGAACACGATGGCCAACCGGGTCGCCCATGTGCTGCTCGACCTCGGCGTCGGGCGCGGGGATCGCGTTGCGGTGATGAGTCGTAACCGGGTCGAGACGGTCGCCACCTACTACGGCGCCCTCAAGGTCGGTGCCGCGTATTCCGGCGTAAGTCCCATGTTCCGGGAGGGCGAGGTCGCCCAGCAGCTCCGGCACCTGGAACCGACGGTGCTCGTCGTCGAACAACCTCTGTCCGCGTTGGCCGGCCCCATCGCCGACAGTCTCGGCATCTCGGTTCTCGTCGTCGGCGACGACGAGGCGAACTCATGGAACTCGTTCGACGAGTCCGTCGCGGCGGCTGACGATTCCGAGCCCGACTGCGAGGTCGACGAACACGATCTCGCGATGATCGTCTACACCAGCGGCACCGAGTCGACGCCGAAGGGCGTCGAGATCGCCCATCGGAACTACCTCATCTCCACCTCGCCGGCGTACACGTGGGGGCTGCGCTGCCGCAACGACGACGTGTGGCTCTACGTGATGCCGTTCCACACGATCGCCGGGATCGGCTCGCTGACCTCGTTGACGCTGCTGGGCGCCACCCTGGTGCTGCCCGCCGCGGTCGACCCGGCGACGGCGTTGCGGATGATCCGCGACGAGAAGATCTCGGTGCTGGCCCAGACGCCGACCTTCTTCATCGCGCTCGCCAACCACCCCGACTTCGGGGCCGACACCGTCGGTTCGGTGCGCCGCTGCCTGACCTACGGCGGTCAGGTGTCGCCGCACGCGGTCGACGCGTGGGCCGCGGCGACCCCGGAATCGGTCTGGGGTACCTACTGGGGACAGTCCGAACTCACCCAGCTGGGCTCGGTCGGCTGGTTCCGGCGGCTCGAGGACGTGCCGGACCAGGACCCGACCTGGATCGGCAAACCAGTCGGGCACCTGGAGGTCCGGGTCGTCGACGCCGACGGCAACGACGCCGAAGAGGGCGAACTCCTGTGCCGCACACCGTCGGTCATGCTCGGCTACCACAAGGACCCCGAGCGCACCGCGCAGGCCTTCGAGGGTGGCTGGGTGCACACCGGTGACATCGTCCGCATCGATGCGGAGGGCAACCTGTTCTTCCGCGACCGGCGCAAGGACATGATCAAGACCGGCGGGTTCAACGTCGCATCGCAAGAGGTCGAGCGTGTCCTGCAGGCGCACCCCGACGTCGAGCGCGCGGCCGTCGTGGGGCTGCCCGACCCGTACTGGTCGGAGGCGGTCACCGGATTCGTGGTGCTCCGCGCCGGCGCGGAACACACCGGCGACGACATCCGTGAGTACTGCCGCACCGACCTGGCATCGTACAAGGTGCCCAAGGAGGTCCACGTCGTCGACGCACTGCCGACCGACGCCCAGGGCAAACTGCTCAAGCGCGAGTTGAGGAAGGCCTATGGAACCGGTCAGGGCTGAGATCGACGCCGACGCGGCAACCGACGAACACCGGACGGCGCCGGCGCGGCGGCCCCGCCGACGCCGCGACGAGATCGTCGAGGCCGCGGCCCGCTACTTCGCCGATCACGGCTACTCCAACGCCGGGATGCGTGACATCGCGCAGGCGGTCGGTATGCGGGGCGCGAGCCTGTACAACCATTTTCAGTCCAAGGAGGAGATCCTCTACGCGATCGCCCTGCGGATGACCGAGGATCCGCAGCAGGATCTGCTGCTGCTCGATGCCGAGGGCGGTCCCGTCGAACGGCTCACGAACCTGATCGAGGCGCATGTCCGGCGGTTGGCGCGACACCGGGTGGAACACCTTGTCGCCCTGCGGGAGCTGTCGGCGCTGACACCCGAGCATCGACGGGTGGTCACCGACTATCGGAAGTACTACCAGCGTCGAATTCGCGATGTTATCGCCGCCGGCGCCCGACTGGGGCTGTTCGAGGTCCGCGACCCGCACCAGTCGGCGATCGCGGTGCTGGACCTGATGAACGGGATCAGCTGGTGGCTGAACGACTCTCACGATGTCGACCAGTTGGTCCGCGATTACGTCGACTTCACGATCGGTGGTGTTCTCCACCATCGTCCGACGTCGTGAGCGGACCACTCGCCGGCGTGCGGGTGGTCGAGATGCCCGGACTCGGGCCGACCCCGCACGCCTGCATGCTGCTCGCCGATCTCGGCGCCGACGTCATCCGGATCCGGCGGCCCGGCCCCGATCTGCCCGGGCCCGACGGTATCCCGGATGCCGACGCCGGTCTGTACCGGTCGCGACGCACCGTTGACGCCGACGTCAAGGACCCCGACGACGTGGCCCGCATCCGTGACCTGATCCGGCGCGCCGACATCGTCGTGGAGGGGTTCCGGCCGGGCGTTGTGGAACGTCTCGGGCTGGGTCCCGAGATCTGCTCCGACGCACCGCAACTCATCTATGCGCGCATGACCGGGTGGGGTCAGGACGGGGATCGTGCCGCGAGCGCGGGGCATGACATCAACTACCTGGCGGTCACCGGTGTGCTCGAGGCGATGGGTCCGGCCGGTGCGCCGCCGGTGCCACCGCTCTCGCTCGTCGGCGACTTCGGCGGGGGGTCGATGCTGCTCGTCGTCGGCGTGCTGGCCGCTCTGCACGACCGCACTCGGACCGGCCGAGGCCAGGTGATCGATGCCGCCATGGTCGATGGTGCCGGGCTGCTCGGGGCGCTGCAGTGGTCGTGGAAGGCCGCCGGACGCTGGGGTTCTCGGGACCAGGGCAACCTGCTCGACGGTTCGGCGCCGTTCTACGCGACGTATCGGTGCGCCGACGACAAGTTCGTCGCCGTCGGCGCGCTCGAGGAGAAGTTCTGGCGGAACCTGGTCGACACCCTCGGCCTCGGCGACCTGCCCGACCGGTGGGACCGTGCCGCGTGGCCGGTGATCAGCGCGGAACTGCAAGCCCGCTTCGGGTCGCGTACGCGCGACGAGTGGGGGAGTGTGTTCGACGGTGTGGACGCCTGTGTGACACCGGTTCTCGACTTCGACGAGGCCGCCGCAGACCCGGTCGCGGTGCAACGCGGTTCGTTCGTGCGCGTCGATGACGCGATCGCCCCCGCGCCGGCACCGCGGTTCTCGCGGACCGTGCTGCCCGCGCCCTCGGGTCCGTCGGCGGCGTCGTTGGGGGAGGTCGTGGAGGAGTGGTCGGCGGGGATCTAAACGGCCGATGAGCCAACGAAAAACCCCCGGAGCGATCCGGGGGTTTTGTCGTGGTGCGCGATACAAGGATTGAACTTGTGACCTCTTCCGTGTCAGGGAAGCGCTCTCCCACTGAGCTAATCGCGCGGGTATGGAATTGTGCAGCGGTGGAGGTGGCGACGGGAATCGAACCCGTGTACACGGCTTTGCAGGCCGTTGCCTCACCACTCGGCCACACCACCAGATGCGAGTCGACTCGCGCCGAGCGGATGACGGGATTCGAACCCGCGACCCTCACCTTGGCAAGGTGATGCGCTACCAGCTGCGCTACATCCGCATGCCCACGAGCGATCTTGTGGATCGTGCTGCTCGCGGTGCGAAGAGAAACTTACGCGATGGTTTCCGAACTATCCAAATCGCCTGGTCAGCGACGTGTCCGCGAGTGAATCCCCAGCGTGTGATTCGCTCGCGCGCCGTTGGGGAGGGTTTGTGACGTGGCCCACCGCGGTGATTTGGGACTTCTGCGCAACCCGTGTAATCTTCTGGCTCGTGCGCAGGCGCCCCCGGCACTGACCGAAGGCGCCCGACACGGTCCCGTGGCTCAGTGGAAGAGCGTCCCGTTCACACCGGGAAGGTCGCTGGTTCGATCCCAGCCGGGACCACCACAGTTCCACAAGCCCCGCCGACATCGGCGGGGCTTTTTTTGTTCGATCTCACCCGGTTATCTCGCCGGAACTCGGCGTTCGGTCGGTCGGATGAACAGTGCCTACAACTGCCGATCACCTCGCCTCGCGGCGCTACGATCCGGCGGCAGCGGCAGTTGGGTCATCGGGAGGTCACGGCCGCAGGGACATGCTTGGAGGCAAGTTGAAGCGACTCATCACCGGAATCCTCGTCACGATGGCTTTGAGCGGAGGACTGCTAGCGGGTGCCGGCGGGGCGTCGGCGGCACCGTCTTCGGTTCAGCGCGAAGGCGGACCCTGTTATCAGCACGAGTACGGCATGGACTCGGCCGACGGCACGCTGTACTGCTCCGCCGAAAACGCCAGCTGGCGCAGCTACGCAGTAACCAGTGCGCCCAAGGTCCGCCTAGGCGCCCCCTGCCCGAAGCTCGGTGCTCGCGCGATGGTGTACCAGACCGACGGCATCGCCACCTGCCGCCAGTCGAACAGCGCCGGTTTGCGATGGCAGTGGTAATCGCCGCACCAGCGTTTCGTCCGTTCGGCATCACCGACCTGCGTCAGTACGGACTACACCCCTGAACGAACACGGGCCGATATGGCTGTCCCGCAACCGCATCGACGTCGGCGAGAACCCGGGCCAGCACGACGACCGCGGCGTCTGCGGACCGCTGCAACGGCGCGGCGAGGAGCGCGTAACCGTGTCGCATCGTCACCGTGGCGACGATGCGCGCCTGCCAGGCCGGCGCGTCGGCCGGCGGTGACTGGATGCCGTCGAGAACGCGGCAGGTCGACCGCTGCGCGAGCTCCTCACCGTCGTTCCCGGTCGAGAGATCGATGAGTACGTCGACCACTCGCCGCTGGTCGGGTCGTAGCGCAGAGTCGTCGGGGGGTGGCCAGGGGTCGAGCCGCGGGCGCACGACCTCGGACGGGGTCTCGAGTGCGATGTGGATCGGTGGAACTGGACCGTCGGCGGTGCTCGACGAGGTGTCGCGCGTCATCGCGACCGGCTCTATGCCTTCCCCGACGCATGCGACGGTCAGCGTCGATGATGCCGCGATGACCAGTACGACTCCGAGGGTTGCTCGTAGCGATGACATGGTGTCGTCCCCAAGGTGATCTCGTCACCCACCGAGGTCAACGGTAGTCCGGCACGGACCGTCGCGATCCAGCTGTCCACCGAACAACCGACCACGCCCCACGGCGTTGCGCGTGATGTATCTCACAATCAGGCCGTACGCTCGCCGCGTGGCCGCGAAGACTGCCGTCGAATCGCCGGAGTCGTCTCGTCCTGTGCCCGCACGGATCCCGACAGCGGCGATCGTCGTGGCGGCCGTCGTCGCGGTCGGGGTGATCGCATGGCACATCGCGGCGTTCCCGATCACCAACCCGTTCTACGGGCTCTTCGAGAACGCCACCGATGCCCGCGTCTATCGCGCGGGCGCGGCCACCGTGCTCGACGCGGGTCCGCTGTACGACGCACATGTCCTGTGGCGACTGCACTTCACCTATCCGCCGTTCGCCGCGGTCGTGTTCGTCCCGCTGGCTCTGCTCACCGAGGCCGTCGCCAACATCGTCTGGTGGACAATCGGTTTCGCCGCGCTCACCGGCGTGATCGGGATGTGCCTTCGGAGCCTGCGCTACCGGCCGGACGGTCGCCTGATCATGTTTGCCGCCCTACTCGCGATCTCGTCGACCGCCCTCGAACCCATCCGAACCACCATCTGGCTCGGACAGGTCAACCTCCTGGTGATGACCCTGATCCTCGTCGACCTGGTGTTCCTCTCGACGACATCGCGGTGGCGCGGAGTCGCCATCGGCATCGCCGCCGGGATCAAACTGACACCGCTGTTCGCCGTCGTCTACCTGTTGGTGACCCGCCAGTGGCGCGCGGCAGCCACGGCGCTGGCGACGTTCGCGGCGACCGTGATGATCGGATTCCTCGCCGTCCCCGCCGACTCGTGGACCTACTGGACCCGCCACCTCACGGACACCGAACGCATCGGCCGGGCCGACTCGCCGGCCAACCAGTCGATGCGCGGATTCGTGTCACAGATGCTGTCCCACTTCGACATCGGGCGGTTCGCCGAGCCCGCACCCGGCGGACCCGTCTTCGTCGCACCGACGTGGCTGTGGCTCCCGCTCGCGCTGGTCGTCGCCGCGCTCGGACTGCTCGCCGCGGTGGTTGCCCACCGCGACGGTCGCGACCTCCTCGCGGCCACGATCGTCGGGATGACGATGTGTGCGGTCTCACCCTTCGCGTGGGGACACCACTGGGTCTGGTGCGTGCCGCTGTTCGTCGTCGCGCTGGATCTGGCGATGCGGCAGGGGAGTACGGCTCGCACATGGTGGTATTGGCTCGCGCCGGCCGGCGTGGCGACGCTGACGTTCACCTGGTGGCGGCACTGGTGGGACAGCGGGCCATACCTGACCTCCGACCATGCGATCGCGTTGGGGCTTTTCATGATGCCGCGAAACGGTGACGACTCCGTCGTGGGCGATCTGCTCGTCGTGCTGTACTCGGGCTGCTATCCGCTGCTTCTCGCGGTCACCGTGTCCGCGACTCTGATCGACGGCGCGCGGCGGAGGCGACGGCGCCGCTCGACCACCCTGCCGACGCCGGAGGCCCACACCTGCATCGCGTAGCCTGGACGTCACTTTCCAGGCCGAGACGAACACCGGGCCGAAGTGCGCAGCGGGCCGAATGAACGAGGTGGGAGACGATGCCGACACCGGGGGCGAGCGAGTCCGGAGTGAACGAGACGTCCACACCGAGCGGCGCGCGGACGTCGGCCGACGCGGACCGCGGGTCTCTCCGGCATCGCCTGCGCATCCGCGCACGCCATCGTCGCTACGTCGTGCGCAGCAACCCGAAATGGCATGGCATGTACCGCATCGCGGTCGGGACCATCGGCACGATCGTCCTGCTGTGCGGCATCGTCGCGATCCCGTACCCGGGCCCGGGCTGGCTCATCGTGTTCCTCGGACTGGGCATCCTGGCGTCGGAGTTCGACTGGGCGCACCGGTTGCTGAAGTTCGCGCGGGCGAAGTACGACGCCTGGATGGACTGGATCGGTCGGCAACACTGGTCGGTACAGGCCGTCTTCTGGCTCGCAACCTGTGCCATCGTCATCGCCACCCTGTGGGTTCTCGGCGCGCTCAACACCGTCGCCGGGTGGGTCGGCCTCGACTACGGCTGGCTGGCGAGTCCGATCTTCGGCTGATCTCCGACGCCGCAAGGTAGGGGTGCACTCCACGACGACCCGTCGCGGATACCATCAGAGTCGCAAACGTCCGACCCGGACGCGTCTTCGCGTGTCCGCCCCAACCCGAGGAGCGACCCCGTGCCCGACGACGTCCAGGTGACCAGCCCCGCCACGATCCGTGTGCCGGCTGGGACGACCGCGGGCACCGCACTGCGCGAGGCCGAGCTGCCCAACAAGGGCCCGGAGGCCATCGTCGTCGTCCGTGACGCGGGCGGGGACCTCCGCGACCTGTCGTGGGCACCCGACGCCGACACCGATGTCGAACCGGTCGCCGCGAACACCGAGGCCGGCCGCAGCGTGATCCGGCACTCCACCGCACACGTTCTCGCGCAGGCGGTCCAGGAGCTGTTCCCCGAGGCCAAGCTCGGGATCGGCCCGCCGATCAAGGACGGCTTCTACTACGACTTCGACGTCGCCGAACCCTTCACCCCCGAGGACATCACCGCCCTCGAGAAGAAGATGAAGCAGATCATCAAGTCGGGTCAGCGGTTCTCGCGGCGGGTGTACGAGTCGAAGGACGAGGCCCGCGCCGAACTGGCCGGCGAGCCGTTCAAACTCGAACTCATCGACGACAAGGGCGCGGCCGACGACGCCGAGGTGATGGAGGTCGGCGGCGGGGAACTGTCGGTCTACGACAACCTCAATCCGCGCACCGGAGAACGCATCTGGTGCGACCTGTGCCGCGGACCGCACGTCCCGACCACCAAGTACATCGCGGCCTTCAAGCTGACCCGCAGCTCGGCGGCGTACTGGCGCGGCGATCAGGCCAACGCCGGTCTGCAGCGCGTCTACGGCACCGCGTGGGAATCGTCGGAGGCGCTGGACGCACACCTGGAGATGCTCGCGGAGGCCGAGAAGCGCGATCACCGCAAGCTCGGCGCCGAACTCGACCTGTTCAGCTTCCCCGACGAGCTCGGCTCGGGACTCCCGGTCTTCCACCCGAAGGGCGGCATCATCAAGCGCGAGATGGAGGACTACGTCCGCGCGAAGCACATCGAGAACGGCTTCCAGTACGTCGGCACCCCGCACATCTCGAAGGAACATCTGTTCCACCTGTCGGGCCATCTGCCGTACTACGCCGACGGCATGTTCCCGCCGATCCACGTCGACGAGGAACGCAACGAGGCAGGGGAGATCACCCGCCAGGGGCAGGACTACTACCTCAAGGCAATGAACTGCCCGATGCACAATCTGATCTTCCGGTCGCGCGGACGGTCGTACCGTGAACTGCCGCTGCGGCTCTTCGAGTTCGGTCACGTCTACCGCTACGAGAAGTCGGGCGTCGTGCACGGTCTGACCCGCGTCCGCGGGTTCGCCCAGGACGATTCGCACAGCTATGTGACGCCGGAACAGGCCAAGGACGAGATCAAGCATCTGCTCGACTTCATCCTCGGGTTGCTGCGCGACTTCGGCCTCGACGAGTTCTACCTCGAGCTGTCCACCCGTGACGACTCGCCGAAGTTCATCGGTTCCGCGGAGCAGTGGGCCGCCGCGACCGCCATCCTCGAAGAGGTGTGCGTCGAATCAGGTCTCGACCTCGTGCCCGACCCGGGTGGTGCCGCCTACTACGGACCGAAGGTCTCGGTTCAGGCGAAGGACGCGATCGGGCGTACCTGGCAGATGTCGACCATCCAGTACGACTTCAACCAGCCGGCCGGATTCGACCTCGAGTACACCGCCGCCGACGGCACCAAGCAGCAGCCGGTGATGATCCACTCGGCGAAGTTCGGCTCCATCGAGCGGTTCTTCGGCGTGCTCACCGAGCACTACGCGGGCGCGTTCCCGGCGTGGCTCGCACCGGTCCAGGTGGTCGGCATCCCGGTCGCGGAGGCGTTCGAGGAGCATCTGTACGACGTGGCAGCCGACCTTCTCGCCGCCGGTGTCCGCGCCGAGGTCGACGCCTCCGACGACCGCATGCAGAAGAAGATCCGCAACCACACCACCGGCAAGGTGCCGTTCATGCTGCTCGCCGGCGAACGCGACGTCGAGGCCGGGGCGGTGAGCTTCCGGTTCCGCGACGGCACGCAGGTCAACGGCGTGCCGGTCGCCGATGCGGTGTCGGTGATCGTCGAGTGGGTCCGGAGCAGGCGCAACGAGTCGCCCACCAAGGAGTTGGTCGAGGCCGCGCTCGGCGAGGTGGAGACGGTCGTGGTGGCGGGAGCGCTCGATGAGTGACGCCGCGTTCGGTGAGGCGCCCGGCGAGATCCGGGACGAGGGTGTCGGTGTGGCGGATCGCCTGCAACGGCTGTGGAGTCCCCACCGGATGACCTACATCGCCGACCCGCAACCGGCCGAGAAGACGGGGCACCCGTTCCTCGACATCCCGACCATGAGCGATGAGGACGGTCTCATCGTGGCGCGTGGTGACACCGTCTACGCGGTGCTGAACCTGTACCCCTACAACCCGGGGCACACCATGGTGGTGCCGTACCGGCAGGTCGCCGACCTCGAGGATCTGACCGCCGCGGAGTCCGCGGAACTGATGGCGTTCACGCAGCGGATGATCCGCACGATCAAGGCGGTGTCGAACCCCAACGCATTCAACGTGGGTCTGAATCTCGGCTATGCGGCGGGCGGTTCGTTGTCCGAGCACCTCCACCAGCACATCGTGCCGCGATGGATGGGCGACGCGAACTTCATCACCATCGTCGGCGAGACAAAGGTCATGCCCCAGTTGCTCCGGGACACCCGCGGACTGCTGGCCACCGCCTGGCAACGGCTGGACGACTGACCCCGCTGTGAGCGATCGGGTGCCGGTGCGATCAGGTGAGGCGATGTCAGACGAGAGCGATCGGGAAGCGCTGAGGCACGACGCGGCGCGAGATGGGGGAGGAACTCGGCGATGCTGAGCATTCTGGGTCGGGCATCGGTCTCGAAGGTGACCCTCCCGATGGGTCGCGCGCTCCTGCGGACCGGGCTCACGCCGGACTCGGTGACGGTGATCGGCACGCTGGCCGGCGTCGCAGCCGCCCTCACGTTGTTCCCGATGGGGGAGCTGTTCTGGGGCACGCTGGTCATCTGGCTGTTCGTGATGTTCGACATGCTCGACGGCGCGATGGCCCGTGCCCGGGGCGGCGGCACGCGATTCGGCGCGGTTCTCGACGCGACCTGTGACCGCGTCGCCGACGGCGCCATCTTCGCCGGCCTCGCCTGGTGGTGCGCGGTCACCGAACCCCACGATCTGCTCCTCGTCGCGACCCTCATCTGTCTGGTGACCTCCCAGGTCATCTCTTATGCCAAGGCCCGCGCGGAGGCGAGCGGCCTGTACGGCGACGGCGGTCTCATCGAGCGGCCCGACCGGCTGATCATCGTGCTCGTCGGCGCCGGTCTCACGGGTCTCGGCCTGTGGTGGGCCATCCACGTCGCGATGTGGTTCCTCGCGGTCGCCAGTGTCATCACCGTCGGGCAGCGGATGTGGTCGATCGCGCAGTCGCCGGGTGCGCGGGACCTCATCCCCATCGCCTCGGAACCCGCAGACACCGAGCCCGCAGAAGCCGAGAACGGCGATGCCGAACCCTCGTCCGGCTCGGACGGTCAGACCCCGCCCGCGGGACAGCGATGACCGATCTCGGCGCGATGGCCGCCGATCTCGGGTACCGGGCCGGCTGGGCCGCCGTCCGCTGGGCTCCGGAACGGGCGGCGCGGGGTCTGTTCGACCGTGCCGGCAGCTACGCGGGTCGTCGTGGCGGTGGCCCGGACCAGTTGCGCCGCAACCTGGCCCGTGTCCTGGGCGTGGAACCCGCACAGGTGCCCGACGACCTCGTCGCCGACGCCATGCGCTCCTACGCCCGGTACTGGTGCGAGGCGTTCCGCCTGCCGACGCAGGATCGTGCGACCGTCACGTCCACCGTTGCGCTCCCCGACGAGGACCGGGCCCGCCTGGACGCCGCGCTGGCCCGGGGTAAGGGAGTCATCCTGGCGCTGCCGCACACCGGCAACTGGGACATGGCCGGGGTCTGGCTGGTCCACCACTACGGCAGATTCGCGACGGTAGCCGAACGCCTGAAGCCGGAGTCACTGTTCAACCGGTTCGTCGCCTACCGGGAGTCGCTCGGCTTCGAGATCTTCCCGCTGAGCGGTGGCCAGCAACCCCCGTTCGGGCAGCTGGCCGACCGGCTCCGCGCCGGCGGCATCGTGTGCCTGCTCGGCGAACGCGACATCGCCCGGCACGGGGTGCCGGTGACCTTCTTCGGCGAACGAACCCGCATGCCGGCGGGGTCCGCACGGCTGGCGATGGAGACCGGTGCCGCGCTGATGCCCGTCCATCATTGGTTCGAGGAGGCGCCGCGTTCGATGATGTGTTGCGGGGAGCAGATCGACGTCTCCGGTGGGATCGAAGCCGCCACCCAGGCCCTCGCCGACGCCTTCGCGGTCAACATCGCCGCGCATCCGGCGGACTGGCACATGCTGCAGCCGCTCTGGGAGAGCGACTGGACCGACCGTCAGCGCGGTCGCGTGGAGCAGGACGGGACGCCGACATGACGACGACCAGGGGAGTGCCATGCGAATCGGAATGATCTGCCCTTACTCCTTCGACGTGCCCGGGGGTGTGCAGGCCCACGTCACCGAACTCGCCGACGTCTTCCTGGACCGGGGCCACGAGGTCAGCGTGCTCGCCCCAGCCGGCCGCGATACCGAACTGCCGGAGTACGTCGTCCGGGCGGGACCCGCGCTGGCGATCCCGTACAACGGCTCGGTCTCCCGGGTGAATTTCAGTCCCAAGGGCTACCTGCGATTGCGTCGCTGGGTCGCCGAGAACGGCTTCGACGTCCTGCACGTCCACGAACCGAATTCGCCGAGCATCTCGATGCTGTCGTTGATGGTGGCCTCCGGCCCCATCGTCACCACCTTCCACACCGCCACCTCGAAATCGTTGTGGCTGAGCGTTTTCCAGGGAATCCTGCGGCCGTACCACGAACGGATCGCGGGCAAGATCGCCGTCTCCGAGCTCGCACGTCGCTGGCAGATGGAGTCACTCGGCTCCGATGCCGTCGAGATCCCGAACGGCATCAACGTCGCGTCCTTCGCCGACGCCGAGCCCCTCGAGGGGTATCCGCACCCGGGCGGCACGATCTTGTTCCTCGGTCGTTTCGACGAACCGCGCAAGGGCATCGACGTGCTCATGCGTGCACTGCCCGCGGTCGTGGAGAGGTTCCCGTACGTGCGGGTCCTGGTCGTCGGCGGCGGCAACCAGGCGGCGCTGCGGCGGCGGGCGGGTCCACTCGCCGAACACCTGGTGTTCCTGGGGCAGGTCGACGACGCGACCAAGGCGCGGGCGCTGGCCTCCGCCGACGTCTACTGCGCCCCCAACCTCGGCGGCGAGAGCTTCGGCATCGTCCTGGTCGAGGCGATGGCGGCCGGGGCGGCGGTGATCGCCAGCTCCCTGAACGCCTTCCGGCGAGTGCTCGACGACGGCCGGGCCGGGCGACTCGTCGAGACGGGGTCCCCCGATCAGCTCGCCGCCGGCCTCGTCGAACTCCTCGCCGACCCGGAGGCGCGCGCCGATCTCGTCGCCGCCGGACGGATTCGGGCCGACAAGTACGACTGGTCGCGGGTGGCCGACCAGATCCTGCGGGTCTACGACACCGTCACGGTGGGAGCCGGTCCGGTCGTGGTGTCGGACTGATGGCCACCTGGATCGTCCTCGGCGTGGTGGCCGTGCTGCTCGTGGCGGGATGGGCCTACCACACGGCCAACCGCCTCGACCGGCTCAACGTCCGTGTCGATCTCGCCCGCCAGGCGCTCGAATCGAACCTCGACCGGCGCGCGGTGGTCGTGCGTGCCGTGTCCGCGGAGATGATCGCCGGCGACGGCGCCGCGAACTCCCGCACGTCCGTCGACGACGGCGTCGCCGCCCAGGCGCGAGAGCTCGCCACGCTGGCCGATCGCGCCGAGCGGGCCGCGCCGTCGGCACGTGAGGACGCCGAGAACGCGCTGTCGGCCGCACTGGCGCGCACCGACCCGAATCGTCGGTCCGCGGCCCTCGTCGTCGAACTCGCCGACGCCGAGACGCGGGTGATGATGGCGCGTCGGTTCTACAACGACGCCGTGCGTGACACCAGGGCTCTCGCGCAACGACGGCCCGTTCGATGGCTGCGGCTCGGCGGCCACGCGGCACCCCCGGAGTACTTCGAGATCATCGAGCGCGTCACCCCAGGCCAGGCGGACTGATCCCTCGTCAGCGGCCCTCGGCCCCTCACCTAGACTGGTGGGCATACCGCCGCCGCGAACGCGGCAGGTCGGGACTGCGACACGAGGAGATCTTCAGTGAGTCACAACGGCGCGACCGTTCCCGAGGTCGGCCAGGGCACGGCCCGGGTCAAGCGCGGCATGGCGGAGATGCTCAAGGGCGGCGTGATCATGGACGTCGTGACCCCCGAGCAGGCGAAGATCGCCGAGGATGCCGGGGCGGTGGCCGTCATGGCTCTGGAGCGGGTGCCCGCCGACATCCGTGCCCAGGGCGGGGTGTCGCGGATGAGCGATCCCGACATGATCGACGGCATCATCGCCTCCGTCTCGATCCCGGTGATGGCCAAGGCCCGCATCGGCCATTTCGTCGAGGCGCAGATCCTGCAGAGCCTCGGGGTGGACTACGTCGACGAATCCGAGGTCCTGACCCCGGCCGACTACAGCAACCACATCGACAAGTGGGCCTTCACCGTGCCGTTCGTGTGCGGTGCGACCAATCTCGGTGAGGCCCTGCGCCGGATCACCGAGGGCGCGGCCATGATCCGCTCGAAGGGCGAGGCCGGCACCGGCGACGTGTCGAACGCGACGACCCACATGCGCAAGATCCGCGACGAGATCCGGCGTCTGACCTCGTTGCCGAAGGACGAACTGTACGTGGCCGCAAAGGAATTGCAGGCTCCCTACGAGCTCGTGGTCGAGGTGGCCGAGGCCGGCAAGCTGCCGGTCACGCTGTTCACCGCCGGCGGGATCGCCACTCCGGCCGACGCCGCGATGATGATGCAGCTCGGCGCCGAGGGCGTGTTCGTCGGATCGGGGATCTTCAAGTCGGGCAACCCGGCACAGCGGGCCGCGGCGATCGTGCAGGCGACCACGTTCCACGACGATCCCGACGTGCTGGCGAAGGTCTCGCGCGGCCTGGGCGAGGCGATGGTCGGCATCAACGTCGACGACATCCCGCAGCCGCACCGCCTCGCCGAGCGCGGCTGGTGACCGCTTCGTCCGGATCGTAGGTGGTCAGACCGACCGCCGGCCGCCGCGGGGCCCCTTCTCAACACGCCGGAGACCGAACAGTCGACATGCGTGGCGGGTCAGGGGCTTCGCGGCGGTAGTATCTGCTGATCATGGATGCGGCGACCATCGTTCGAGACGCTTCGGTCTCGGGCACACACATCGTGGGTGAATTGCGGCTCGAGTGGTCCGCCGCGTGCAATGTGGGGCGAGTCCGGGAGACGAACGAGGACGCGGCACTCGCGCTGCCGGGGATGTACCTGCTCGCCGACGGCATGGGCGGGCACGACAGCGGCGAACTGGCCAGCGAGGCCGCACTGCTCACCTTGTCGGAGGCCACCAGCGCGGGTGAACTCAAGGCGACCCAACTGCAACTCGACGATCTGTTGCTCGCCGCCCAGCGGCGCATCGGCGAGATCGACACCGAGACCGAGCGACGCGCGGGTACCACCGCCACCGGCATCGTGCTCGTCACCCACGAGCAGAGCCCGCACTGGCTGGTGCTCAACATCGGCGACTCGCGGACCTATCGCTTCCAGAACGGGTCGCTCAACCAGCTCACCACCGACCACTCGCAGGTCCAGGAATTCATCGACGCCGGATTCCTCACGCCCGAGCAGGCCCGAACCGACCCGCGCCGCAACGTGATCACGCGTGCGCTCGGCGCGGGCATGGTCGACCCGGTCGCCGACTACTCGAGTACGCCGGCATTCCCGGGGGATGTGCTGCTGCTGTGTACCGACGGACTCACCGGGGAGCTGCCCGACGAGGAGATCGGTGACATCCTGCGCAATGCGGAGGACTCCCGGCAGGCGGCCGAGCGGCTCGTCGACGCCGCGCTGGCGCTCGGCGCGCACGACAACGTCACCGTCATCGTCGTGAGTGTCCACGAATCGGTGCCGACTCTCACGATGCCCGCGCTCGACGAGTCGGCGCAGGGAGAGGCCGCCGGAGCTGCTCCGGCCCCCGACCCGAGCTGATCGGAGGACTGATGACCACGGGTCAGGACCGGGCCGAGACATCCCCCGCAGAGTCCGGCGGCGCCGCGCTGGACGCCGGGGCGACCTACGTCGAATACTGCGGCGAGCGCATCGCGCTCGACGCCGACCGACGGTTCTTCATCGGCCGCGAAGCGGATCTGTCCATCGACGACAACCCGTACCTTCATCGCCGATTCTTGGTGATACACAACGAGAACGGGCTCTGGTGGCTCACCAATCTCGGCACGCACCTGTCGGCGAGCGTCTCGGCGGGCGACGTCGGGTTCTCGGCGACCCTGGGCCCCGGTGCGCGGATGCCGCTCGTCTTCGGTGAGACGACCATCGTGTTCACCGCCGGCCCGACGACCTACGAGCTGAGCCTGTTCGCCCGCGCGCCGCAGGTGAAGTCGGTGACGCGTCCGGAATACAGCGGCGGGCACACGACGCAGGGCGTGCCGACGCTCACGGAGAGTCAGAAGCTGCTGATCATCGTGCTGGCCGAGGAGATCCTGCGGCGTGAGGGGACCGGCTCGAGTGCCATCCCGTCGTCGGCGCAGGCGGCGCGCCGGCTGGGCTGGCCGCTGACCAAGTTCAATCGCAAGCTCGACAACGTCTGCGACAAACTCGATCAACTCGGGGTGAGCGGAATGCGCGGCGGGGGCGGGAAACTCGCGAGCAACCGCCGGACCAAACTGGTGGAGTACGCGGTGTCGTCACGCATCGTCACGCGAGAAGATCTCCCCCTCATCGACGCCGAGGCGGCCCGAAACGCGGCCGACTGAGTCAGCCGCCGCGTATTCACGTCGCTGACCTGCGGTTTCACCGTGGGTAGTTCTCCCCACGGGTAGGGGAGTTCTCCCCATCGACCACCCGGGCCGCAGCCCATAATCTTCATCTCATCGCCGGGAGAACCCGGAAGACCACCGGTTGAATGAGTGAAGAGGAAGCACACATGACTGCGATCGCCCATCAGGCCCCCCAGCACCTGCGCTCGGTCAGCGCTCGTCGTGACGCGGAGGCCATCGCCCGCCGGAAGGAAGCCCTGGCGCGTCTGGCGGCTCGCCGGATGCCGTTGCCCGGCCACCAGATCCAGACACCGCGCGCGGGTCAGCCGCTCGGCCTGGGCCATCGTCCGGGACACCCCCACCTGCACCGTGCGGTCGCCGTTCCCGCGCTCGCCGAGTTCCCCGAGGTCGCGGAGGCCACGGCCGACCGCGCCAAGCCGAATCTCACCTCGCGCGAGGTCGAGGTCCTGCGCACCTGGATGCTCGTCGACTCCAAACCCGCTGTGGCCCAGCAGCTCTACATCTCGCTCGGTACGGTGAACACCCACCTCACTCGGATCCGGGCCAAGTACGCCGAGATCGGCCGTCCGGCCCCGACGAAGGCATCGCTGGTCGCCAGGGCCATCCAGGACGGGATCATGACCCTCGACGAACTCTGATCGCCGGCCGCGCTTCGGCGGGCAGGGGAGTGCCCACCGGCGCCGTGCGCGATACTGGTCTGCGTGGCAGCCATCGAGGACATACTCCAGGTCGAACAGATCGAGACCGACATCTACCGCGGCGGTGCGTTCCCGAGTCACCTTCAGCGCACCTTCGGCGGCCAGGTCGCCGGCCAGGCCCTGATGTCGGCGACCCGCACGGTGTCCGACGAGTTCGACGTTCATTCCCTCCACGGTTATTTCCTGCGTCCCGGTGACCCGGATCGTCCGGCGGTGTTCCTCGTCGACCGCATCCGCGACGGACGGTCGTTCGTCACCCGGCGGGTGACCGGCATCCAGAACGGCGAGGCGATCTTCACCATGTCTGCGTCGTTCCATGTACGGACCGACCAGGGCTACGAGCACCAGGACCGGATGCCGCCGGCGCCGCAACCGGACGAGCTCACCGACCGCCTCGACGAGCTGGCCGAGGAAGAGCGCGCGGTGTTCAAGGAGTGGCGCAACTTCGATCTGCGCATCGTGCCCCCGGAGATGATGGTCACCTCGTCGTATTTCGCTGCGCAACAACGAGTCTGGTTCCGCTACCGCCATCGGCTGCCCGACGACACCGTCTTCCATGTCGGCACCCTCGCCTACATGAGCGACATGACCTTGCTCGGCTCCTCGCGCGTGCCCCATCCGGAGTCCAACCCGCAGGTCGCCTCCCTCGACCACGCGATGTGGTTCATGCGCCCCTTCCGGGCCGACGACTGGCTCCTCTACGACCAGACGTCGCCGTCGGCGGGCGGTGGTCGCGCGCTGACCCAGGGACGGATCTTCGATCGACAGGGCCGCCTGGTGGCGGCGGTCACCCAGGAGGGGCTGGCGCGCACCGGTCGTGTGATGCCCGACGACCAGCACGCCCGGACCGATCGGTGAGCGAAGGCAACCGGCCGCGGATCGGGGTTCTGGCACTGCAGGGCGATGTGCGCGAGCACGTCTTCGCGCTCGAGGCGGCCGGCGCCGACGCCGTGGCGGTGCGACGCCCGGCCGAACTCGACGAGATCGACGGAATCGTCATCCCCGGCGGTGAATCGACGACGATGAGCAAACTGCTCGGCATCTTCGACCTGTTCGACCCGCTGGTCGACAAGCTGTCCGACGGCCTCCCGGCGTACGGGTCGTGCGCGGGCATGATCATGCTCGCCTCCACGATCCTCGACACCCGGCCAGACGCACGGCATCTGGACGCCCTCGATGTCACGGTGCGGCGCAATGCATTCGGGCGACAGGTGGAGAGTTTCGAAACCGACCTGGAGTTCACCGGGATCACCGACACCGAGGGTGCCGCGCCGATGCGTGCGGTGTTCATCCGGGCGCCGTGGGTCGAGTCCGTCGCCCCGGAGGTCGAGGTCCTGGCGCGTGTTCCCGACGGCCCGGCGGCCGGGCGGATCGTCGCGGTCCGCCAGGGGAACGTGCTCGCGACGTCGTTCCACCCGGAGGTGACCGGCGACCGGCGCGTACATGAATACTTCGTGGAGATGGTGCGTCGGTAAGATCGTGCCGAACCAGCGGTAGACCACGAGCCCGGCACCGCGCCGGAGACAACCAACAGGGCGACCGAGTAGACGTAGGAGTGCGCCGGTTGCGGGCCACGGCCCGCCGCACGTGCCGGCGCCGGGAAAGGAATCGACGGACATGAGCGGCCACTCCAAATGGGCCACCACCAAGCACAAGAAGGCGGCCATCGACGCCAAGCGCGGCAAGATGTTCGCCAAGCTCATCAAGAACATCGAGGTGGCGGCGCGGACCGGCGGCGGTGACCCGGCGGGTAACCCCACGCTGTTCGACGCGATCCAGAAGGCGAAGAAGTCCTCGGTTCCCAACGACAACATCGAACGCGCACGCAAGCGCGGTGGTGGTGAAGAGGCCGGCGGCGCGGACTGGCAGACCATCATGTACGAGGGCTACGGGCCCAACGGCGTCGCCGTGCTCATCGAATGCCTCACCGACAACCGCAACCGTGCGGCCGGCGAGGTCCGGACCGCGATGACGCGCAACGGCGGCAACATGGCCGACCCGGGTTCGGTCTCCTACCTGTTCACCCGCAAGGGCGTGGTGACGCTGGAGAAGAACGGACAGACCGAGGACGACGTCCTGATGGCCGTGCTCGACGCGGGCGCCGAAGAGGTCACCGATCTCGGCGAGTCCTTCGAGATCGTGAGCGAGCCAAGCGATCTCATCGCCGTCCGCAGCGCGCTGCAGGAGGCCGGGATCGACTACGACTCCGCCGAGGCCAGCTTCCGGGCGTCGGTCGAGGTCGCGGTGGACGCCGACGGCGCACGCAAGGTGTTCAAGCTGATCGACGCGCTCGAGGACTCCGACGACGTCCAGAACGTCTACAGCAACGTCGACATCAGCGACGAGGTCCTCGCCGAACTCGAGAACGACTGACACCCCGCCGCCCGCCCGGTGTGTTGATCACCGGACTTGTCCGCTCTCCCCGATAAGATCTCGAACAACTGTTCGCAGATCACGATGCCTGGGAGGGTACGAGTGCGCGTCATGGGCGTCGATCCGGGTCTGACCCGGTGCGGTATCGCGCTGGTCGAGTCGGGTCGGGGGCGGACGGTGACCGCCCTCGACGTGGACGTCGTGCGCACCCCGAGCGACATGGAACTCGCCGAGCGACTGCTCGCGATCTACACCTCGGCGTGTCACTGGCTCGATGTGCACCAGCCCGACGTGGTGGCCATCGAACGGGTCTTCGCGCAGAACCAGGTGTCCACGGCCATGGGGACCGCGCAGGCCGGCGGCGTCATCGCGCTCGCGGCGTCCCAGCGCGGCGTACCGGTGCGCTTCCACACCCCGTCGGAGGTGAAGGCAGCGGTGACCGGCAGCGGACGAGCCGACAAGTCCCAGGTCACCGCGATGGTCACCCGGATTCTCGGCATGCAGACCAAGCCGCGTCCCGCCGACGCCGCGGATGCGCTCGCGCTCGCGATCTGTCACTGCTGGCGCGGACCCATGATGGAGCGGATGGCAGCCGCACAGAAGCAGGCCGACGCCGCCGCGGCCCGGCACCGCGCGCGGGTGGCCCAGGCACGAGAGGGGAGTCGCGCATGATCGCGTCAGTCCGCGGACCGGTGCTCGAGATCGCGCTCGACCACGCCGTGATCGATTGCGGGGGAGTGGGTTACCGCGTGCTGGCGACGCCCGCGACGCTGTCCCGGCTGCGCCGCGGTGACGAGGCGACGCTGCTGACCTCGATGATCGTCCGCGAGGACTCGATGACGCTCTACGGCTTCGCCGAACCCGACGCCCGTGCGCTGTTCGCGCTGCTGCAGACGGTCACCGGCGTCGGCCCGAGACTCTCGATGGCGACCCTCGCAGTCCTCGAGCCGGATGCGTTGCGACGCGCGCTCGCCGAATCCGACACCAAGTCACTGACCTCGGTACCCGGCATCGGCAAACGCGTGGCCGAACGGCTGTGCGTCGAACTGCGGGACAAGGTGGACCGGCCCACGGGAGAGGCGTCGACCGGTGTGACCGTCGTCGGCGGTATTCGCGAGCAGGTCGCCGAGGCGCTCGTCGGGCTCGGGTTCACCGCGGGCCCCGCGGAGAAGGCGGTCACGACGGTACTTGCCGAGAATCCCGACGCCGATGCGTCCACCGCGCTGCGTCACTCGCTGTCACTGCTCGGCAAGGCGTCGTAGATGGGCGGCGATCCGGACGACGTCGACGATCGGGACGTGAGCGCGATGCCGGTGCGCTCCGACGGCGACCTCGACGCCGGTCTCCGTCCCCGGTCACTCGCTGATTTCATCGGCCAGCCGCGGGTCTGCGAACAGCTCGAACTGGTCCTGCACGGGGCCAAGGGCCGCGGTGGCACCCCCGACCACATCCTGCTGTCGGGACCGCCCGGGCTCGGCAAGACGTCGCTGGCCATGATCATCGCCTCGGAGATGGGCGCCGCCATCCGGGTGACCTCCGGTCCGGCACTCGAGCGGGCCGGCGACCTCGCGGCCATGCTGTCGAACCTCGTCGAGGGCGACGTGCTGTTCATCGACGAGATCCATCGCATCGCGCGCCCGGCCGAGGAGATGCTGTACCTCGCGATGGAGGACTTCCGCGTCGACGTCGTGGTCGGCAAGGGCCCGGGAGCGACCTCGATCCCGCTCGACGTCGCACCCTTCACGCTGGTCGGGGCGACAACACGGTCGGGGTCGCTGACCGGCCCGCTGCGCGACCGGTTCGGGTTCACCGCGCACATGGAGTTCTACGAGCCCGACGAACTCGTCCGGGTGCTGCATCGCTCGGCCGGGATCCTGGGCATGGAACTCCGCGGCGACGCCTCGGGCGAGATCGCGCGCCGGTCGCGGGGCACGCCCCGCATCGCGAACCGGCTGCTCCGCCGGGTCCGCGACTACGCCGAGGTGAGGGGAGACGGGTCGATCACCGTGGACGTCGCCCGCGCGGCGCTCGCGGTCTACGACGTCGACGAACTCGGCTTCGACCGTCTGGACCGGGCGGTCCTCGACGCCCTGATCCGCGCCTTCGGCGGGGGGCCGGTCGGGGTGTCCACGCTGGCCGTGGCCGTCGGCGAGGAACCGGCGACCGTGGAGGAGGTCTGCGAGCCGTTCCTGGTGCGCGCGGGCATGATCGCGCGGACGCCGCGCGGGCGGGTGGCCACCGCCGCCGCCTGGCATCACCTCGGACTCACCCCGCCCGCCGGTGCGATGAACGCCACCTTCGGGGTGCGTCCCCGTGACGTGGCGGCCGACACGCTGTTCGACGACCTCTAGCCGGATCTTCGACGACCGTCGAGGACACCGGCACCACCTGCGGGGATGAGCTCCGCGCAAGACGTGGCACACTGTGTGGAGCACAGCTGAGCTGATGCTGCCCGGATTCGTCCGGACAGGCCGCTCGCTCACGCCGTACCCACTGATACCCAAAGGACTGACTCGCACTCATGGACGCTCTGCTCTTCCCGCTTCTGCTCGCCCTGCTGGCCGGCTTCATGTTCCTGTCGATGCGGAAGCAGAAGAAGCGTGTGGCCGAGATGCAGGAGATGCAGAACTCGGTGTCCACCGGTACCCGCGTCCAGCTGACCTCGGGTCTCTTCGGCACCGTGATCGACGCGAGTTCGCCCGACGTCGTCGACGTCGAGATCGCCACCGGCGTGGTCACCCGCTGGAACCGGCTGGCCGTCATGCGCGTCGTCCCGACTGATGAGGCCGCGGCCACCTACGCCGGCCACGTCGCCCCGGAGATCGAGTCCGACGACTACGACGACGCCGACGCGGTCAGCGTGGACAAGCCCGCCACCGACGACGCGCGCGACAACGACAAGTAAGCCGCATCCGCGCCGCGTCGGACCACGACGCGGCGCGCCCGTCCGTCTGCACCGCCTCCGACGCGCTTCCGGCGTGTCCCGGCCAGGAGTGGACGATGGGTCATGCCGGTCGGGCTGCTCGTCGGCCGGTTGACGCTCTCAAGGAGACCTGAACAGCTGTGACAACTCCCTCTCGGACTTCGGGGAAGGGCCGGACTGCAGGGAAGCGGTCGCGACCGGCTCGAGAGATCCCGCCGTGGCGTCCGCTCGTGGCCTTCATCGGCCTGCTCGCGGTCGTCTACGGACTGATCTTCTTCACCGGACCCCAGACCATCGAACCGAAGCTCGGTATCGACCTCCAGGGCGGTACGCGCGTCACGCTGACCGCGCGGACCGAGGACGGTCAGGCGGCGACCCGAGAGCAGCTCGATCAGGCCAAGCAGATCATCGAGCAGCGCGTGAACGGGCTCGGCGTCTCCGGTTCCGAGGTCGTCGTCAGCGGTGACAACCTGATCATCACGGTCCCCGGCCAGGACGGCGCGCAGGCCAAGTCACTCGGCCAGACGGCGCGCCTGTACGTCCGACCGGTCGTCGGGCAGCCGGCCATGGCGACTCCGCAACCGCCGAAGCCCGAGAGTGCCGACGATCAGGCCGACGCCTTGCCCACCGAGGCCGCGGCAGCCGCCATCGACGAGCAGCGCAAGCTCCGTCAGGCGCCGGCGAACGCGACCCCGCAGCAGCTCGAGGCACTCCAGCAGCAGATGGCGAAGATGGACTGCTCGCCGACGGCCAACGACCCGCTGCTGGGTAATGACCGCCCCGACCAGTACCTCGTGGCCTGCTCGACGGACGGCTCGGAGGTCTACCTCCTCGGCCCGGAGATTATCGACGGTCGCGACATCAAGAACGCGAACGCCGGTACCGATCCGCAGACCGGCGAATGGGTGGTGACCCTCGAATTCGAGGGTGAGGCCGCCAGCTTCTGGCCCAGGTACACCGCCGAGCAGGCCCCCAACCGGACCCAGACCGCCTTCACGCTCGACTCGCGCGTCGTCTCGGCGCCGGCGATCAACGAGCCCATCCCGGGCGGTCAGACCCGGATCAGCGGCGGTAGCGCCAGTCCGTTCACCGAGTCGTCGTCGAACGAACTCGCCAACGTGCTGAAGTACGGCTCGCTGCCGTTGTCGTTCACCGCCTCCGACGCCGAGACGATCTCGGCGACACTGGGTCTCGCGTCGCTGCAGGCCGGTCTGATCGCCGGACTCGTCGGCCTGATCGCGGTGTTCATCTACGCCCTGGCCTACTACCGCATGCTCGGCATCCTGACGGTGCTGTCGCTCGTCCTCGCCGGGGCCATGGTGTACGGCATCATCGTGCTGCTCGGTCGCTGGATCGGGTTCACCCTCGACCTCGCCGGCATCGCGGGTCTGATCATCGGTATCGGTATGACCGCCGACTCGTTCGTCGTCTACTTCGAACGAATCAAGGACGAGATGCGCGAGGGGCGCAGCTTCCGGTCCGCGGTGCCCCGCGGTTGGGCGAGCGCGCGCCGCACGATCTGGTCCGGCAATGCGGTGAGCTTCATCGCCGCCGCCGTCATCTACATCCTGGCGATCGGCGAGGTCCGCGGCTTCGCGTTCACGTTGGGTCTCACGACGATCCTCGACGTCATGGTCGTGTTCCTGGTGACCCATCCGCTGGTCGTCTACGCGAGCCGTTCGACGTTCCTGTCGAAGCCGAGCGTCAACGGACTCGGGGCGATCAGCGAGGTCGCCCGCCAGCGTCGCGTCGCCGCGCACCGGCAAGCGGGTGCGGCCACCGCCGGCACGTCTGCGTCGCCGACGGACGCCGACGACACCACTGACGCCACTCGGGAGAAGGGGACCGTGCGATGACCGGGCCGGACAACAAGGCAACCGGCGACTCGGCCGTCCTCGACGCCGACAAGGCGCAGCCCGGCGCGGACGCCGACTTCGTCGCCGATCGCAACCGCTCGTTCCTGTCCCGGCTCTACACCGGTACCGGTGCCTTCGAGATCGTCGGACGCCGCCGCATGTGGTACGGCGTCACCGCGGCGATCCTGCTGATCTGCCTGGCCTCGATCGGAATCCGCGGATTCACCCTCGGTATCGACTTCGAGGGCGGTACCCAGATGTCGGTGCCGGTTGTCTCCTCCGATATCACCGCGGAGTCCGTCGAAGAAGTTGTCACCGCGACCCTCGGCGAGGCGCCCGAATCGGTACAGACCGCGGGAGCCGGTGGCAGCCAGACGGTCCAGGTGCGCACCGAGACCCTCGATCTCGCCCAGGCGGAATCGGTGACGCGCGCGCTCGCCGACGAATTCGGTCCCGAACTCGCGCCCGCCGAGGTGAGCATCTCGGATGTGAGCTCGACGTGGGGCAGCGAGATCACCGAGCGCATGCTGATCGCGCTGGCCGTGTTCCTGGTCATCGTCTTCGTCTACATCGCGGTGCGATTCGACCGGGAGATGTCCATCGCGGCGATGGGGTCGCTGTTCTTCGACCTGATCGTGACCGCCGGTATCTACTCGCTCGTCGGGTGGGAGGTCACCCCGGCGACCGTCATCGGCCTGCTCACCATCCTCGGCTTCTCGATCTACGACACGGTGGTCGTGTTCGACAAGATCTCCGAGAACACCCGCTCGGTGCTCCAGACCACCCGGCGCACCTACGCCGAACAGGCCAACCTGGGTGTGAACCAGACCCTCATGCGATCGATCAACACCACCGTCATCTCGGTGCTGCCGATCATCGCGCTGATGGTCATCGCGGTCTGGCTGCTCGGCGTCGGAACGCTCAAGGATCTCGGGCTGATCCAGCTCGTCGGTGTCCTCGTCGGTACGTTCTCGTCGGTCTTCCTCGCCGCGCCGCTCCTGGCGACACTGAAGGAACGTCGCCCCGACATCGGCCGGCACACCGAGAAAGTCCTCCGACGTCGCGCGGGGCTCCCGTCCGACGAGCCGCGGCCGGTCCGGACGCGCCGTGGGGCGTCCGCCGGGGCAGCAGTCGACACCGACGACGCGGACCGCGCGGTCCCGACCGGCAAACGCCGCCGCAACCGCTAGTCTCTGCGACGTGAGCGTTGGACGCCGGGAGTTCGTCAGGGTCCTGAGTCTCCTCGTCGGGCTCGTCACGGTCGCCGGGCTGGTGACGGCCTGCGGCGACGACGGGCCGCCGACGATCGACTACGTGGTCGACGCGCGGATCACGACCTACAACGCGAACACGGTGAGCGGCAACGCCGATGGCGTCCTCATGGCGACCACCCGGCTGCTGCCCGGCTTCAGTCTGCTGGGCCCGGCCGGCCAGGTCATCCCGGATCGCGACGTCGGCACGGTCACCCAGGTGCCCGGCCGCGTGCCGACCCTGCGGTATGACTTCAACCCCGAGGCGACCTTCTCCGACGGGGTGGCCCTTGACTGCGACGACCTCGTGCTCGCCTGGGCGGCGATGAGCGGACGGCTGCCCGGCTTCACCCCGGCGACCACGGCCGGCTATCGCGACATCGATTCGGTGGACTGCGCGGCCGGCGACAAGAGCGCGACCGTCACCTTCTCGCCCGGACGGGAGTACCGGAACTGGCTGTCGCTCTTCGGCGCCGGGGCGATGATGCCGGCGCATGTGGTGGCCCGCGTGGCCGGCCTCTCCGACGTCATCGACCCGATCCGGGCGATGGACCGGGCCGCCGTCGGACGCATCGCGGACGCATGGAACACCGGCTTCGACCTGACGTTCGGACCGGTCGATCACGCGCACTATCCCGCGTCGGGTCCGTATCGCATCGACCGGTACTCGCGCTCGGGCGGACTCGTCCTGGTGCCCAACGACGAGTGGTGGGGCGACAAGCCGGAGACCTCGCGCATCGTCGTCTGGGGGCGCGGGACCGACGCGACCCGCCGGCTCCCCGACGGGCGGTTCGACGTCGTCGACGTGACGGCCGGCCTTGTCGACGGTGACATCGCCGGTTCGGCGGGGGCCGCCGGGTCGTCCTCGCCGGCGCGCGCGCTGGGCGTCGAGGAACTCGTCCTGGCGGGCCGCGGCTTGTTCGGCGATGTCCGGATGCGCCGGGCGTTCGCCTCCTGCGTCCCGCGAGCCGACCTCGCGCGCGATTTCGGCGCCGGCGCGCAGGTCTGGAATCTCCGGGTGCTCTCCCCGGCAGACAATCTGGCCGCACAGATGAACACCGAATTCGGCCAGGCCTATCAGCGGCCGGACATCGAACGAGCGCGCGGACTCGTCCGGGCGGCCACCGGGCAGGGCGCGGTACAGGACCCGGCCGGCGGCGAGGCGGCCGGTTCGGAGGTCGCGCTGCGACCGCGGACGGTACGCATCGGCTACGTCGCACCGACTCCACGGTGGCAGCAGATGACCGCGGCGATCGCGGCGTCGTGCCGCGCCGCCGGGATCGTCGTCGAGGACGCGTCCTCACCCGAGCTGCGACCCGACGCGCTCGGCCGCGACGTCGACGCACTCATCGTCGCCGGGGGCGCGTCATTCGCCGCGGCCGGTGCTGCCGACCCGAGCCGGGACGCCTACGCGTTGCGCGGCGGAGACCCGTTGAACCTGTCCGGCATCCGGGAGCCGATGGTGAGTCGGGGAGTGGATCAGCTCGCGACGACCGTCTCGGCGCCCGACCGACTCCGTCTGGCCCGGTCCATCGAGAACGCGACCTGGGCGACGATGCCGTCGGTGCCCCTCTTCGCGGCGCCGCGGATACGGCAGTGGAAGGATCGGGTGGGCAACGTGGTGGCCGGTCTCGGCCGCGACGGCACCGGATGGAACATGGATCGGTGGACGATCCGTGGCTGAGCAGGGGAGTGAAGCGATGGGTGGTGTCGTGCCCGACCGTACGGCGGAGGCGGTCTCGCGAGCGCAGGCGGCGATCGCCGCACACGCTCGCCTCGTCGACGACTTCCCGGCTCCCGGAATCGCTTTCAAGGACCTGACACCGGTCCTCGCGGACCCGGAAGGGCTGTCGACGATCGTCACCGCGCTGACCCATGGCTGTTCGTCGATTGACCTCGTGGCCGGCATCGACGCCCGCGGGTTCCTGCTGGGCGGCGCGGTCGCGCGTGAGCTCCAGGTCGGGGTGCTGGCGGTCCGCAAGGGCGGCAAGCTGCCGCCGCCGGTCCTCGCCATCGACTACAGCCTCGAATACGGACAGGCCACGCTCGAGATCCCGGCCGACGGCCTCGACCTCACCGGCCGGCGTGTCCTGCTCGTCGACGATGTGCTCGCCACCGGCGGGACGGCGGTCGCCGCAGCCGAACTGCTCCACCGTGCGGGTGCGCACGTCGTCGGGGTCGCGGTGATCATGGAACTCGCGGGTCTCGGCGGCCGGGACACGATCGCCCGTGGCCTCGGACCGGACGTTCCCGTTCATGCGGTCGCGCTGGACTGACGGCGTCGACCCGGTCATGGGCGGGCGCGACTAGAATCGGCTGAGCCCGCCCGGCAGGCCGGACGGGTCACCGTATGCCGACAGACAACCGTGAGGAGGACCGCTGATGCCCGATGAATCCGACACGGCGCAGCGTGGCGTGAATCCCGCGGGCACCCCGGACGCCGGCGCGACGTCGGCCGAGACCGTCGACCGGCCGAACGCACCGGCCGCGGTCGGCTCCATCCAGCCGGGTGCGTCGGCCTCACGCCGGGTGCGCGCCCGCCTCGCGCGCCGCATGACCGCGACCCGCAGCCAGGTCCGGCCGGTCCTCGAACCGCTGGTCACCCTGCACCGCGAGATCTACCCGAAGGCCGACGTGGCGTTGCTGCAGCGCGCCTACGACGTCGCCGACGAACGGCACAGCGGCCAGAAGCGCAAGTCCGGCGATCCCTACATCACCCATCCGCTGGCGGTCGCCACGATCCTCGCCGATCTGGGCATGGACACCACCACACTCATCGCGGCGCTGCTGCACGACACGGTCGAGGACACCGGCTACTCCCTGCAGGCGCTGGAGAAGGACTTCGGACCCGAGGTCGCACACCTCGTCGACGGCGTGACCAAGCTCGACAAGGTCGCCCTCGGCAGCGCCGCGGAGGCCGAGACCATCCGCAAGATGATCATCGCGATGGCGCGCGATCCGCGCGTTCTCGTCATCAAGGTCGCCGACCGGTTGCACAACATGCGCACGATGCGCTTCCTGCCGCCGGAGAAGCAGGCGCGCAAGGCTCGCGAGACCCTGGAAGTCATTGCGCCACTTGCTCATCGACTCGGCATGGCGACGGTCAAATGGGAACTCGAGGACTTGTCGTTCGCGATCCTGCATCCCAAGCGCTACGAGGAGATCGTGCGGCTGGTCGCCGACCGCGCTCCGTCCCGCGACACATATCTCGCGCGGGTGCGCGCCGACATCAACAACGCGCTGGCCGGGGCGCGTATCAACGCCACCGTGGAGGGGCGGCCCAAGCACTACTGGTCGATCTATCAGAAGATGATCGTCAAGGGCCGCGACTTCGACGACATCCACGACCTCGTCGGGATGCGCATCCTCTGCGAGGAGGACCGCGACTGCTACGCCGCCGTCGGTGTCGTGCACTCGCTGTGGCAACCCATGGCCGGGCGCTTCAAGGACTACATCGCCCAGCCGCGGTTCGGCGTCTACATGTCGTTGCACACCACCGTCATCGGACCCGAGGGCAAACCGCTCGAGGTGCAGATTCGCACGCACGAGATGCACCGCACGGCCGAGTTCGGGATCGCCGCGCACTGGCGCTACAAGGAGAACGGCTACCGCAAGTCGGGCAAGAAGTCCGACACCGCCGAGATCGACGACATGGCCTGGATGCGCCAGCTGCTCGACTGGCAGCGGGAGGCCGCGGACCCGGGTGAGTTCCTGGAGTCGCTGCGCTACGACCTCGCCGTGCGCGAGATCTTCGTGTTCACCCCGAAGGGCGACGTCATCACGCTGCCCGCCGGGTCGACCCCGGTCGACTTCGCCTACGCGGTCCACACCGAGGTCGGGCACCGTTGTATCGGCGCGCGCGTCAACGGCCGGCTGGTCGCGCTCGAGCGCACGCTCGAGAACGGCGAGGTGGTGGAGGTGTTCACCTCCAAGGCGCCGACCGCGGGTCCGTCGAAGGACTGGCAGACGTTCGTGGTCTCGCCGCGCGCCAAGGCCAAGATCCGGCAGTGGTTCGCCAAGGAGCGACGCGAGGAGGCCCTCGAGGCCGGCAAGGACGCGATCGCCAAGGAGGTCCGCCGCGGCGGGCTCCCGCTCCAGCGGCTCCTCAGCGCGGAATCGATGTCGGCGATCGCCCGCGAGTTGCGCTACACCGACGTCACCGCGCTCTACACCGCGGTCGGTGAGAACCATGTCTCCGCACGGCATGTCGTCAACCGGCTGGTCGCCTCACTGGGTGGCATCGAGGACGCCGAAGAGGCGATCGCCGAGCGGTCGACGCCGTCGACGATGCCCACCCGGGCACGCCAGGGCGGCGACGCGGGCGTCATAATCGACGGCATCGACAACGTCGTGATCAAACTCGCCAAGTGCTGCACCCCGGTGCCCGGCGACGACATCCTCGGTTTCGTCACCCGCGGCGGCGGGATCAGCGTGCACCGCACCGACTGCACCAACGCCGAATCGCTTCGGCAGCAAGAGGAACGAATTCTCGACGTGTCCTGGGCCCCGTCGCCGGAATCGGTGTTCCTGGTGGCGATCCAGGTGGAGGCGCTCGACCGGCACCGGCTGCTGTCGGACGTGACCAAGGTGCTCGCCGACGAACGCGTCAACATCCTGTCCGCGTCGGTGACGACGAGCCGGGACCGGGTGGCCATCAGCAAGTTCACGTTCGAGATGGGCGACCCGAAGCACCTCGGGCACGTGCTCAACGTCGTGCGCAACGTCGAAGGCGTCTACGACGTCTACCGGGTGACCTCGGCGGCGTGATCGGGAGGCTCTGTTCTGATTCGCCAGCCCACTCCCTCTGCTCCCTGAGGTGCGAGCGAAGCGAGCCACGAAGGGCCGGGTGAGCTGCCTCGCCAGGCCCTTCGTGGCTCGTCGCTCGCGCTCCTCGCACCTCAGGGATCACGGGTTTCGAGGTTCTTTTGGATTAGGGATCAGAGTCCCGGCGCCTAGTTGATCGTGGCCGTCTCGATGGTCACCGGGAGCTTCGGCTCGCCGTCCCCGGGCTGACTGTCGATCGGGCCGGGGTTGATGCCGCCGGCGTAGACCTTGTCGAGCACCGCGAGTCCGGGTTCGTCGACCTTGCCGACGATCGAGTAGTCCGGGCCCAACTGGCTGTCGTTGATCACGATGAAGAGCTGGCTGGACCCGGTGTTCGGGTTCTGTCCGCCCTGGCTGCTGTTGGCGATCGCGATGGTGCCGCGCGGGTAGATGACGGGCTGCGAACCGGTCGTCGGATCCGGCTGCCCGACCGTCTGCAGGTCGGTCGGCGGCTCGTCGGGGCTGGTCCAGCCGGGCCCGCTCATGCCGGTGCCGGTGGGGTCGCCGCACTGCAGGATCTTCAGCGTCTCGCTGGTGGTCATGCGGTGGCAGGTGGAGTCGTCGTAGAATTTGTTCTCGATCAACGAGGTCACCGCAGCCGTGTTGCACGGCGCGCCGTCCCGCTCGAGCGTGATCGGCAGGGTGCCCTGAGAGGTGACGAACGTGGCCTTCTCGGTGCCCGACTTGAGGACGCGCTCATCCGGTTTGGGCGAGGTCCGCTCGTTCTCCGCGGCCGCCTTCAGCTCGTCGAGTTCGGCTTGGTACTGCGCTCGCTGATCGGCCGGGACGTTGTCGGGCACCTGATCGGGCAGCTGGTCGAAGCGGCTCGGGGAGTCCTCGTAGGCGCAGGTCGTCCAGCGTGCGGCCTCGCGGTCGTCCATGATCTTCTTCACCACGACGGCGGTCACGCCCGCGACCACGGCGACCACGACCGCGGTCGAGACGGAGGCGATGACGATCTTCCGCTTGCGCCGGGCGAGGCGCTCGGTCTCGAGGCGTTCTTCGAGCTTCCGCTTCGCCGCCTCGCGGCGCTCCTCATTGGTGGACACGCGGGTGGATCCTCCTGAAACCTCGGCATGGCTGTGCCGACATCGTCGTGGATGTCACTTACTCGGGGGCAAGTGTGCCAGTTGTACCTGAGAACGGGGTGCGGCGGGTCGCGAGCCATGCCGCCTACGCAACAATGGACACCGACGTGTGTGCGTCGTCCTGTCCGCGCCGACCCGAGGAGCAGCATGCTCATCACCGGATTCCCCGCCGGGATGTTCCAGACGAACTGCTACATCGTCGCCGCCGAGGCGGGATCGGAGGCGGTGATCATCGATCCGGGCCAGGATGCGGCGCCGCGGGTCCGGGAACTGCTCGCCGAACACGACCTCACCCCGGTGGCGGTGCTGCTCACGCACGGTCACCTCGACCACACCTGGAACGCGACGGAACTCTGCGACGAGTACTCGATCCCGGCCTACATCCATCCCGCGGATCGTCCGATGCTCGCCGATCCCGGTCTCGGCATCGGACGGGCGTTGGGCGCGATGATCGGCGACCAGGTGTTCACCGAGCCGGAGAAGGTGGTCGAGTTCGCCGACGGCGAGTCGGTGGAGCTCGCCGGGGTCTCCTTCTCGGTCGATCTCGCGCCCGGGCACACAAAGGGCTCGGTGCTGCTCGGGGTCGACGTCGACGTGCCGGACGAGGCCCGGGATCAGGCCGGGCCCGACACGCCGTCGGTGGTCGGGGTCTGCTTCTCCGGTGACGTATTGTTTGCCGGTTCGATCGGCCGGACGGATCTCCCCGGGGGCAACCATCAGCAGTTGCTCGACTCGATAGCGGCGAAACTCCTGCCGCTGCCCGCGGAGACGCTGGTCCTGCCCGGCCACGGACCCCAGACCACCATCGGCCAGGAGAGTGCGAGCAATCCCTTCCTGGCCGGCCTCGAACGCCAGAGCACGCGACCGAAGGGACGACACGGACTGTGAGCGGAGCATTTCAGGCCCCCCGGGGCATCCCGGACTACTTCCCGCCGAACTCGGCGGACTTCCGGCGGGTCCGGGACACGCTCACCGACGCCGCGCGTCGTGCCGGCTACGGCCACATCGAACTGCCGGTGTTCGAGGACACCGCGCTGTTCGCACGCGGGGTCGGGGAGTCGACCGATGTCGTGAGCAAGGAGATGTACACCTTCGCCGACCGCGGCGACCGCTCGGTGACGCTGCGTCCCGAGGGCACCGCGGGCGTGGTGCGCGCGGTGATCCAGCACGGCCTCGACCGCGGCCAGCTGCCGGTGAAGGTCTGCTACGCCGGGCCGTTCTTCCGCTACGAGAAGCCGCAGACCGGCCGGTACCGCCAGCTGCAACAGGTCGGCGTCGAGGCGATCGGTGTCGACGACCCGGCGCTCGACGCCGAGGTCATCGCGATCGCCGACGAGGGCTATCGCCGCCTCGGCCTGACGGGGTTCCGGCTCGAGATCACCTCGCTGGGTGACGACGAGAGCCGTCCGCGCTATCGAGAGGCGTTGCAGGAGTTCCTGTTCGGGCTCGATCTCGACGAGGCCACCCGGATGCGCGCCGAGATCAACCCGCTGCGTGTCCTCGACGACAAGCGGCCCGAGATCAAGGCGGCGACCGCAGGCGCACCGCTGCTCATCGACTATCTGTCCGACGACGCGAAGGCGCACTTCGACCTCGTCCTGGCGCACCTGGACCGGCTGGGTGTCGTCTACGAGATCAACCCGCGTCTGGTGCGCGGCCTGGACTACTACACGAAGACCACGTTCGAATTCGTCCACGACGGTCTCGGTGCGCAGTCGGGCATCGGCGGCGGCGGGCGCTACGACGGTCTGATGCGACAGCTGGGCGCCAAGCAGGATCTGTCGGGCATCGGGTTCGGGATCGGCGTCGACCGGACGATGCTGGCGCTGGAGGCCGAGAGCGTCGCGGGCACCGAGGCGGCCCGCTGCCAGGTCTTCGGAGTGCCGCTGGGCTCGGCGGCCAAAGCCGAACTCGTCGGTGTCGCAGGCGCTCTGCGCGCCGCCGGGATCAGTGTCGACCTGGCTTACGGCGATCGTGGCCTCAAGGGCGCGATGAAGGCGGCCGACCGTTCGGGGGCGCGGCTGGCGCTGGTGCTCGGGGAGAACGAACTCGCCGAGCGCCGGCTGGAGATCAAGGACCTGAGCAACGGCGAACAGCACCGGGTCGCCCTGGACGACGTGGTCGCCGAGGTCCGTCGTCTCCTGGGCTGAGGTCAGCGCATACATTCGCAGCTGAAAACCGCCCAGTGCAGGACCGGCGACTGCTCAAAGGCGTCGGCGAAGCTGCGGAGGGTGGTTTTCAGCGGCGCGTCTCCTGGTCCTCGCCGGCGACCTCGGCCGCGAGGACGTCCAGCGAGACACCGCCGAGAGCCAGTGCGCGCGAATGGAAGTCCTTGAGCGTCCAGTCCGGGTGCCGGCGGAGGGCGGCGGTACGCGTCTGCTCCCACACGCGCTGGCCGAGCGCATACGAGGGCGCCTGGCCGGGCCAGCCCAGATAGCGGTCGAGTTCGAAGCGCAGCACGGCGTGGTCCATCGCGACCGACGAGGTCAGGAACGTCCAGGCCTTGTCGGCGTCCCACATCCCGCCGCCGAGGGACTCCGGCGCGGGCAGGCGGCAGTGGACCCCGATGTCGACCACGACCCGCGCGGCCCGCAGCCGCTGCGAGTCGAGCATCCCCATGCGGTCGCCCGGGTCCTCGAGCCAGCCGAGCTCGTCCATCAGGCGTTCGGCGTAGAGCGCCCAGCCCTCGCCGTGTCCGGAGGTGAACGACGCGAGCTTGCGCCAGGCGTTGAGGTCGGGGTCGACGATCGCCGATCCGAGCTGGAGATGATGCCCGGGCACGCCCTCGTGGTAGACCGTCGTCTTCTCCTGCCAGGTATGGAAGACGGTCTGGTCGTCGGGCACCGCCCACCACATCCGGCCCGGGCGGGACAGATCCTCGCTGGGCTGGGTGTAGTAGATGATGCCGGTCGACGACGGGGCGAGCCGGCACTCCAGCCGGGACAGCCGGGCCGGGAGGTCGAAGTGCGTGCCCGCCAGACCGGCGACCGCCGCGTCGGACGTCGCCTGCATCCAGTCGACGAATTCCGCGCGATCGTGGATCTGGTACTGCGGCTGACGATCCAGCCAGGCGAGCGTCGCCGCGACCCCCTGTCCGGGGAGCAGACCCTCCGCGATCTCCTGCTGCTCGGCGACGATCTGCTGCAACCGGGTCATCGCCCAGGCATAGGCGTCGTCGGGGTCGGCGTCGGCGCCCAGGTAGGCCGGCAGGTGCAGCAGGTAGCGGTCGCGGCCGACCGCGTCGTCGTCGACGGCCTGGGCGAGAACGCCGGTGCGCAGGTAGTGGGCGAAGGTCCCGAACGAGGTCCGGGCCGCGTCGAGCGCGGTGGCGAGGGTGCCGGCCAGCGCCGGGTCGGCCGCGATCGGTGCGGTGTTGCCGGCGATGGCGTCGGCCGCGGTGTCGGCCTGCCGGGCGACCGCCGCCACCTGTCGACGGGCCGGCGGCGGACCGTGACGAAGTCGGTGGGCGAGGCCGTCGACGACGTCGGTGAGCGACGCCGGGATCGCGGTGAGGCGGGACAAGAAGGTCTCCCGCTGCTCGCGGGTGTCGGTGGGCATGAGGTCGAAGACGTCGCGCAGCGCCTGCAACGGTGACGCGATGACATTGCAGTTGCCGATGTGCTCGCCCGCGTCGGCGAGTGCGAGCTCGCGACGCAGCGAGGCGCTCATGGTCGCGACGGTGACGCGGTCGATGGCATCGACGACGTCGGCGCCGCCCAGGGCGGAGAGGGTGCCGGCGGCGACCTCGGCGCGTTCGGCGCACCCCTGCGCGGAGAAGTCGGTCAGCCGGTCGTCATGCCCGCCGCGCCCGATCTCGGTGGCGAACAGCGGATCGAGCGCGCACAACCGGTCCAGGTGCGCCTCGGCGATCGCGTCGACGGCGGTGGGCCTGCGCGGGCCGGTCCCGCCGGGGTCGGTGGCGTTCACAGGTCGTCGGTGGCGAAGGTGTCGCAGCGATCCGGATCGCCCGACTGGTAGCCGACGGTGAACCACCGCGTGCGTTGGGCGGCCGAACCATGAGTCCAGCCCTCGGGATTGGAGCCCGCGCCCTGGATGGTGTCGTCGCCGATGGCCTTCGCGGTCTGGATGACCGTCGCGATCTGCTCCTCGGTGATGGGCGCGAGGAGGGCGTCGGGGCCGTCGTCGGCGTGATGGGCCCACACCCCGGCGAGGCAGTCGGCCTGCAATTCGACCCGTACCGAACCCGATCGCGGTCCCTGCGAACCCATCCGCTGACCCTTGGCGAGGGCGCCGGTGAGGTTCTGCACGTGGTGTCCGTACTCGTGGGCCACGACGTACTCCTGCGCGAGGGGCCCGTCGCTGCCGCCCATGCGACGCAGCTGGGCGAAGAACGTCGGATCGAAGTACGCCGTCGAATCGGCGGGGCAGTAGAACGGGCCGGTCGCCGAACTCGCCGCGCCGCACCCGGTGTTCACCGCGTCGGAGAAGATGACCGTCTGCGGTGGCTCGTACTCGGGCCACAGATCCGACCACACCGTGTCGACGCTGACGGTGGTCGCCTTGATCCGGCAGATCGTGTTCTCGTTGGCCATCTCATAGGTGCACTCGTCCAGTTGCTGCTGGATCTGCGCGGCGTCCGACGAGGTGCCGGGTGTCGGGCCACCGGCGCCGAGCAGATCGCCGGGGTTCACCCCGAAGAACAGCGCGACGATCGTGATGAGGAGTCCCGCGCCGCCGCCCAGCGCGATCCGGCCCCCACCGCCTCCACCGCCGCCGGAGACGCTGCCGGTGTCGATCGATCCGCTGCCTTGGAAGGTCACGCGGCCATTCTGGCACGATCGTCACCCGCCCCTCGCTGCCTCGGCGAAGGTATGCGATTGACGGCCGGGGGCGCGGATACGGCACCATGGACACCTGGTCTGCGTTTCCGCCGACCGATTTCGACTCCTGGAAGGATTCTCAGTGCTCCGCACGCATTCCGCAGGTTCGCTGCGCCGCGCCGACGCGTCGCAGACCGTCACCGTCGCCGGGTGGGTCGCACGCCGACGCGACCACGGTGGCGTGGTCTTCATCGACCTGCGCGACGCCACCGGACTGGTCCAGGTGGTCTTCCGCGACGAGTCGGTCGCGCCGGCCGCCCACCGTCTGCGCGCCGAGTACTGCGTCACCGTGACCGGCGTCGTCGAGGTGCGTCCCGAGGGCAGCGAGAACCCCAACCTGAGCTCCGGCGAGATCGAGATCAGCGCCGTCGAGCTCGAGGTCCTCAACGAGTCCGCGCCGTTGCCGTTCCAGCTCGACGAGTCGCCGGGCGAGGAGGCGCGCCTGCGTCACCGCTACCTCGACCTGCGGCGTGCGGGGCCCAGCGCGGCGCTCCGCCTGCGGTCCAAGGCGAACGCGGCGGCGCGCGGCGTGCTCGCCGCCCACGACTTCACCGAGATCGAGACGCCCACGCTGACCCGGTCGACGCCGGAGGGGGCACGTGACTTCCTGGTTCCGGCGCGCCTGCAGCCCGGCACCTTCTACGCCTTGCCGCAGAGCCCGCAGCTGTTCAAGCAGCTGCTGATGGTCGCGGGCATGGAGCGGTACTACCAGATCGCGCGCTGCTACCGCGACGAGGACTTCCGCGCCGACCGGCAGCCGGAGTTCACCCAGCTCGACATCGAGATGAGCTTCGTCGACCAGGACGACGTCATCGCCGTCGCCGAGGAGATCCTCGTCGCGCTGTGGAAGCTCATCGGCGTCGACATCACCACCCCGATCCCGCGGATGACCTACGCCGATGCGATGCGCCGATTCGGTTCGGACAAGCCGGATCTGCGCTTCGGTATCGAACTCGTCGAGTGTGCCGACTACTTCAAGGACACCCCGTTTCGCGTGTTCCAGGCACCGTACGTCGGAGCGGTCGTCATGCCCGGCGGTGCGTCGCAGCCGCGCCGCCAGCTCGACGCATGGCAGGAATGGGCGAAGCAGCGCGGGGCACGCGGTCTGGCGTACGTCCTCATCGCCGAAGACGGGACCCTCAGCGGGCCGGTCGCAAAGAACCTCTCCGAGGAGGAGCGCTCCGGTCTGGCCGCCCATGTCGGCGCGGAGCCGGGTGACTGCGTGTTCTTCGGTGCGGGAGAGGTGAAGTCGACCCGCGCCCTGCTCGGTGCCGCGCGCGGTGAGATCGCCTCGAAGCTCGGGCTCATCAAGGACGGGGACTGGGCGTTCACCTGGGTGGTGGACGCGCCGATGTTCGAGCCGGTTGCCGACGCGACGGCGTCCGGCGATGTCGCACTGGGACATTCGGCCTGGACCGCGGTGCACCATGCGTTCACCTCGCCCAAGCCGGAGTCGATCGACGCCTTGGAGTCCGATCCGGGTTCGGCCCTGGCCTACGCCTACGACATCGTGTGCAACGGCAACGAGATCGGCGGCGGATCGATCCGTATCCATCGGCGGGACGTGCAGGAGCGCGTCTTCGAGATCATGGGCATCGGCCACGACGAGGCGCAGGAGAAGTTCGGCTTCCTGCTCGACGCCTTCGCCTACGGCGCTCCGCCTCACGGCGGCATCGCCTTCGGTTGGGACCGCATCACCGCCCTGCTCGCCGGCGAGTCGTCCATCCGTGAGGTCATCGCCTTCCCGAAGTCGGGTGGCGGCGTCGACCCGCTGACCGACGCCCCCGCGGCGATCACCCCGCAGCAGCGCAAGGAATCGGGGATCGACGCCAAGCCCGCACCGCGGGGCGGCGCCGACCAGAAGGACGCCGAGCAGAAGGGCGCCGACCAGAAGGACGCCGGGAGCACTGCCTGAGCCGAAAAGCGGTGGACCGAAGTGAGTTCGGCCACCGTGTTCCCGGCGCGGTGCTCGTCACCCGGCGCCTGGAGGTCATCTGTGATGAGATCTCCACCATGGCGCACAGCGGTGGGATCGAGTCGGCTGCCGGAATAGTGGTGACGGGCCCGGGCGGGGAGTTCCGCCGGTGACGATCAAGGTTGCCCTCGAGCATCGGACGGTGTACTCGTTCGACCGGCCGACCAAGATCTACCCCCACGTCGTCCGCCTGCGTCCGGCGCCGCACTCGCGCACACCGATCGAGGCGTACTCGCTCACCGTCGACCCCGGTGAGCACTTCCTGAACTGGCAGCAGGACGCGTTCAGCAACTATCTGGCGCGCCTGGTGTTCCCGGAACCCTCGACCACCCTCGGGATCACCGTCAGTCTGGTCGCGGACCTCACCGCGATCAATCCGTTCGACTTCTTCATCGAGGAGTGGGCCGAGTTCTACGGGTTCGACTATCCGGCCGAGCTGCGGCGCGACCTCGAGATCTTCCTCCGGCCGGCCGGGGTCACCGACGGTGAATTCGCCGGTGCGCCGGTGCATCCGGAGATCGCGAGGTTCGCGGCGAAGCACCGGCCGGCCGGCCGCACGCGGGTCATCGACTTCCTGGTGCGCCTCAACGCCGCGGTGCGCGACGCCGTCGGCTATACAGTCCGCCTCGAGGCCGGCGTGCAGTCGCCGGAGTACACGCTCTCCAGTGCCATCGGTTCCTGCCGGGACTCGGCCTGGTTGCTGGTCGCCCTCCTCCGCGAACTCGGGTTCGCGGCACGCTTCGTGTCCGGATACCTCGTCCAGCTGACCTCGGACGTGAAGTCGCTCGACGGTCCGTCGGGTCCCGACGCCGATTTCACCGACCTGCACGCGTGGACCGAGGTGTACCTCCCCGGGGCCGGTTGGGTTGGACTGGATCCGACGTCGGGTCTGTTCGCCGGCGAGGGGCACATCCCCTTGGCGGCCACCCCGCATCCGGTCGGCGCCGCACCGATCACCGGTTCGACCGGCCCGTGCCACGCCACTCTGGATTTCACCAACACGGTCACGCGGTTCCACGAGGACCCACGCGTCACGCTGCCCTACACCGCGGAGCAGTGGGGCCGGGTCACCGATCTCGGCGCGCTGGTCGACGAACGGATGGAACGCAACGACGTACGCCTGACGATGGGCGGCGAGCCGACGTTCGTGTCCATCGACAACCAGACGGACCCGGAGTGGCGCACCGCCGCGGACGGTCCGCACAAACGGTTGCTGGCCGGGCGGCTGGCCGACCGCCTCATGACGGCGTACGCGCCGGGCGGCCTGATGCGGCGCAGCCAGGGCAAGTGGTATCCCGGTGAACCGCTGCCGCGGTGGCAGCTCGAACTGATGTGGCGCGCCGACGGTCTGCCGATCTGGCGGAATCCGGAGTTGCTCGCCGACCCGTGGGCGACGCCGGACGACTGTGCCGCGGCGATCGACCGCGAGACCCACGGCCCGAACCCCGACGACCTCGGCGACCCCGGCCCGGCACGGGAACTGCTCACCGCCTTCGCGACGCGACTGGGACTTCCGATCGCCCAGGTCGTGCCGGCCTACGAGGACCCGCTGGTCCGGATGCGGGAACTCGCCGCGATGCCGCCCGGTGACCCCGGAACCGACCCCACCCTGCCCGCCGCACGGTCGTTCGCGCAGGCCGAGATCTCCGTCGACGCCGATTCGGCGGACGGCGACGACGACGAGAGCCTCGCTCCGACAACGGATTCCGTCCGACGCAGACGAGCCCTGATCGAGCGGCTCGACGCCGCCGTCACCCAGCCGAGTGCGCACGTGTTGCCGCTGAGCCGCTCGGAGGACCGGACCGCGTGGCAGAGCGCGGTGTGGACGACCCGGCGGGGACGGATCGTGCTGACCCCCGGCACCTCGCCGGCCGGCTTGCGGCTGCCGCTCAACTCGCTGTCGTGGGGTCCGGCCCCGACGCTGTTCGAAGCCGATCCGTCCGCACGCCACGACGACCTGCCGACCGACCCGTCGGCGGCGCTGGGGCACACCGTCCGCGAGGTGGACCCCGCGCAGTTCCTGCCCCGGACCGCCCTCGTCGCCGAGGTCCGCGGCGGCGTGGTCCACGTGTTCATGCCGCCGACCTCGACCCTGGAGGAGTATCTCGCGATCGTCGAACTCGTCGAGGACGCCGCCGCCACGGTGTCGACGCCGGTCGTCGTCGAGGGGTACGGACCGCCCGCCGATCCGCGACTCGTCTCGTTGTCGGTGACCCCTGACCCGGGGGTCGTCGAGGTCAACATCCAGCCGACCGGGAGTTTCGCCGAGCAGTCCGAGCTGCTCGAATCGCTCTACGACCATGCCCGACACGTGCGACTGGGCACCGAGAGTTTCGATCTGGACGGCAGCCACGGTGGTACGGGCGGCGGCAACCACATCACCCTCGGCGGCGTCACGCCCGCCGATTCGCCGATGCTGCGCCGCCCCGACCTGCTGGTGTCGATGCTGACCTACTGGCAACGTCATCCCGCGCTGTCGTACCTGTTCTCCGGCCGGTTCATCGGCACCACCTCGCAGGCGCCGCGCGTCGACGAGGGTCGGGAGTCCTCGCTCTACGAGCTGGAGATCGCCTTCGCCGAGATCGACCGGCTCGCGGTCAAGAATTCTGGCGATGGTGCCCGGGCCGGGGGACGGTTCGACGGCGCGCCCCCGAACCCCTGGGTCACCGACCGGGCGCTGCGGCATCTGCTCACCGACATCACCGGCAACACGCACCGGGCCGAGTTCTGCATCGACAAGCTCTACAGTCCCGACTCAGTGCGCGGCCGGTTGGGCCTGCTGGAGCTGCGGGCGTTCGAGATGCCGCCCCACCACCGGATGGCGATGGTGCAGTCGCTGCTGGTGCGGAGCCTGGTGTCGTGGTTCTGGGAGAAGCCCTACCGGGCCCGGCTGATCCGCCACGGCGGCGACCTACACGGCAAACACCTGTTGCCGCACTACGTCATCGCCGACATCGCGCTGGTCGCCGAGGAACTCCGCGAGGCCGGCTATCCGTTCGAGACCGCCTGGCTGGACCCGTTCACCGAATTCCGCTTCCCGCGTCTGGGGACCGTGCAGATCCGGGACCAGGAGATCGAGCTGCGCGGTGCCATCGAGCCGTGGAACACGTTGGGGGAGGAGGCAACCGGAACGGGCACGGCCCGGTACGTGGACTCCTCTGTCGAGCGCGTGCAGGTGCGCGTCCTGGGTGGTGAGGACGATCGTTACCTGTTGACCTGCAACGGTTTCCCGATTCCACTGCGCGCCACCGGTCGCACCGGTGAACGCGTCGCCGGCATCCGATTCCGGGCCTGGCAGCCGCCGAGCTCGCTGCACCCGACGATCACCATCGACACCCCGCTCACCTTCGACCTGATCGACACGGTCAACGGCCGGTCGGTGGGCGGTGCCACGTACCACGTCGTGCATCGCGGAGGACGTGCCTACGATCGGCCGCCGGTCAACGCGGTCGAGGCCGAGTCCCGGCGCAACGGGCGGTTCGAGGCGGCCGGTCACACGACCGGCACCGTCGACGTCGGGCTGCTGCGGGAACGACAGTCCCGGCAGGCCACCGACTTCGGGGTGCCCGGGATCCTCGACCTCCGGCGGGCACGTACAGTTCTTCGGTGACCTCTTCGCCGGGCAACGCTTCCGCGGTGTTCGACCGCTACCGCGCCGAGGGCCACACTCTCTTCGATCCCGACCGTCTGACCCGTCTCGCCGCATCCGCGGACCGGCCGGCCGACTCCTACGACGAGCTCCTGGAAGCCGACGGCGCGATCCGTCCGGCGTGGGCCGACCTGGCCCGCATCTACCAGCTGCGCGGTCCGGACCGCCTCCGCGAGTCCGCGGCCCGGCTGGCCGCAGCCGTCAGCGACGACGGCGTGGTCTACAACGAGTTCGACGGTCAGCACACCGTGACCCGCGACTGGGATGTCGACGCGGTGCCGCTGGTGATCGACGGCGTCGAATGGGCCGAACTCGAAAAGGCCATCACGCAGCGGTCGATGCTGCTCGACCTGCTCCTGCGTGACCTCTACCGCGATCAGAAGACGATCGCGGCCGGACTCGTCGCGCCCGAGATGGTGTTCGGCCATCCCGGTTACATCCGCAAGGCCGCCCGACTCGAGGTCGCCGGGCCGCACGCGCTGTTCCTGCACGCGGTCGACATCTCGCGCACCGCCGACGGCCGGTTCGTCGCCTACCGGGACCGCACCCAGGCGCCGTCGGGGATCGGATACGCGATCGTCGGGCGGCGACTGATGTCGAAGACCTTCCCGCAGCTGTTCCAGGCGTGCGCACCGCGGCCGATGACCACCTTCGCCGGCACGATGCGGCTGGCACTCACCGAGTACGCGCCGCCCGGGGTCGATGACCCGACGGTGGCGGTCCTCAGCCCCGGCAGCATGTCCGAGACCGCCTTCGACCAGGCCTATCTCGCGTCGGTGCTCGGCTTCCCCCTCGTCGAGGGCGCCGACCTCACCGTTCGGGACGGCGCGGTCTACATGCGCTCGCTGGGTCGCTACAAGCGGGTGGACGTGCTGCTGCGACGGGTCGACGCCGCCTACTCCGATCCGCTGGACCTGCGGACGGACTCCCAGCTCGGCGTCGCCGGGCTGGTCGAGGCGATCTCGCGCGGCACGGTGACGGTCCTCAACACCCTCGGCTCGGGGGTGCTGGAGAACCCGGCGCTGCACACCGTGCTGGAACGTCTCGCGCCCGTCCTGCTCGACGAGGACCTGCGGCTGGGCTCGGTCACCACGTACTGGGCCGGAGATCCGCTGCAGCGCAGCCTGATCCGTGATCGACTGGCCGCCCTCGTCCTGACGAACACGAGTACGGGGGAGGAGTTCATCGGCCCGTTGCTCGCGGCGACCGATCGCGCCGACCTCGCCGCCCGGATCGAGGCCCAGACGTGGCAGTGGGTGGCCCGCGAGCTCGAGGCGTTCTCGGTGGCCCCGACGATCACCCCCGGCAGCGGTTCCGGTGGACCGATCGCGACGCTGCGGGCGGCGCCGGTGTCGGTGCGCGCGTTCAGCGTGGCGCAGGGTCCCGGGTACGCGGTCATGCCGGGCGGCCTGGGGGCCGTTCTCGCCGACGGGGTCGCCGGCGCCGCCCACCATGTGGTGGCCGCCAAGGACGTGTGGGTCACCAGCACCGAGGTGGGCGGGCACGTGTCGCGGCGGTCGGAGACGCGCGGCGAACCGGCCTGGGAGGTCGTCGCGGGCACGTCGGCGGGTCGCCCGGTGACCCGGGAGTACTCCGACGTCGCGGCCGCGGCCAGTCCGCGCGTCCTGGCGGACCTGTTCTGGCTGGGCCGCTACGGGGAGCGGACCGAGCTCGTGACCCGCCTGGCCAAGGTGTCCCGCGAGCGCTATCAGGACTTCCAGTACCGGCCGTGGATGTCGGGCACGCCGGCGGTGCCGCTGCTGTTGCACGCGGTCGCCACGGTGACGGGCACCGCGCGCTACCTGGACACCGCCGACCTGCTGTTGCCGGGTTCGGACCGGCCGCCGTCACCCGATCAGGTCAACGAGGCGATCGAGAAGATCGCCGACCTGACCGTGTCGCGATCGGTGCCCGGGACCATCGCCTACTCGGTCGACCGGCTGATCAGCACGGTCCGGGCGGTCCGGGACCAGATGTCCACGAGCACCTGGATGGTGCTCGCGCCGGTCGAACGGATCATGGCAAGTACGACCAGGCTGGTCCTCCGGTCGCGCGCGGACGCCGGGGCGGGCGACGCCGCGCTGGACCTCGGACCCGATCTGGCCCGCGCGCACGACGAGATCCTGCACGGTGTCCTGGCGCTGACCGGGCTGCAGGCCGAGTCGATGGTGCACGATCCGGCCTGGATGTTCATGGACGTCGGCCGACGCATCGAACGGGCCGTCACCCTCGCCGACCTCACGCTCGCGATGTTCGCCGACGCGCAGGACACCGACGTCGAGCAGGCGCTGCTGGAGTCGTACCTGGTGGCCAACGAATCGTCGGTGATCTACCGTCGCCGCAACCGCGGGCTGTATCAGGCGGCCAGTGTCGCCGAGCTGCTGCTGTTCGACCCGACCAATCCCCGGTCGATGATCTTCTGCCTCGACAAGATGAACGCCGACCTGTCGTCCGTCCCGGAGACCCTGCGGTCGGCGGGCGCCGAACGGGCCGTGCAGGACATGATCGCCGAGTTGCGTCGCGGCGACCCCGCCGACCTCGTGCGGGTCGACGCCGACCGGAGGCGCCCGGAACTCGTCGAACTGATGACGACCCTGCGCACCGGGGCGCGTGAACTCTCCGATCTGCTCACCCGGACCCGCTTCGCCACCCCGCGCCAGGCGCGACCGATCTGGGCCGGTGGGGAATCGTGAGCACGCGCGTCTACCGTGTGCTGCACCGGACCAGCTACACCTACGACGATGACGTGTCGTCCTCGTACGGGCGCTGCCATCTGACCCCGCGCGACCTGCCCGGCCAGCGCGTGCACTCGACGTCGGTCGAGATCGAACCCGAACCCGACGACCGGTCGACGGGGCTCGACGTCTACGGCAACCACGACAGCTATTTCCATGTCCGGACCGCGCACCGCGAGCTGACCGTGACCGCGCGGTCGGTCGTGGAGGTGGATCCCGTGGACCCGGGCGTCCTCCTGAGTCCGGCGGCTCGGGGTCCGTGGGAACAGGCGCGCCCGTGCGTGGTCGACGGGCGGGACAGCGCACTGGCCGCCGAGTTCGTCCTCGATCTCGACCCGCCCGAGATCACCCCCGCGGTGCGCGACTACGCCGCCGGCATCTTCACCCCCGGTCGGCCGCTGGCGGAGGCGGTCATCGATCTGACGTCGCGGATCTTCACCGACTTCACCTACCGGTCCGGATCGACGGCCATCACTACCCGGGTCGACACCGTCCTGCAGCGTCGCGAGGGCGTCTGCCAGGACTTCGCCCGGATCGCGATCGCCTGTCTGCGGTCACAGGGTCTCGCCGCGCGGTACGAGTCGGGGTATCTCGCGACCGAGCCGCCGCCCGGCAAGGAAAAGGTCTTCGGTGCCGACGCCAGTCACGCCTGGGCGGCCGTCTGGATGCCCGACGGTCGCTGGCTGTCGTTCGATCCGACCAACGACAAGATGGTCGACGAACGCCACGTCACACTGGCGTGGGGGCGGGATTACGACGACGTCCCGCCTCTCCGAGGGGTCATCTACACCGATTCCACGAAGAGCCGGATCGACGTGTCGGTCGACGTCCGGCCGACAGATGACCTCACCGCGGGCTGAACTGGGCACATCGGACTCGCTTGCTCGGTAAGTCGCTGTGCCACAGTGTTTTCGGCGCACGTTTTCGGGCTATACCGGTAACGGCGTGGTACAGATGGACGAACGCGCTGTTGCGACAACGTTGCAACGGGTAGGTTGGTTGGCGACATGACGGTCATTACGGAAAGCCGCATCACCAGCGTGGTGCGGGCGGCAGAGGCGCTGCTGTCACACCGCGCCGGATCAGCAGTGGTTCTCGACGATCCCGAGGACCTCGGCGGCAGCGGACGCACCACGGTCGTGCGGGTTCGGGTCGCCCAGAACCCCCTCAGCCTGGACCGCTCACTGGTGATCAAGGCCCTTCCCGAACACGAGGACCCACAGGCCTTCCACCGGGAGATCGCGTCGTACAAGTACGCGACCGCACTGCCGAACGAATCGCGCCCGGGGCCGCAACTGATCGCCTCCGACACCGATCTCCGCATCATGGTGCTCTCCGACCTCGGCCACGGCCGGACGATGCTCGAGTACCTGGCCGGCGTCGACCCGGTCGAGACCTCACGTGCTGTCAGTGCCTGGGGCCAGGCACTCGGCCGGATGCACGCGGCGACGGTCGGCGGCGAGGGCGACTTCCTCGCGCTGCTGCGGCGCGGACCGTCGGGTATGCAGGGACGCGACATCCTGCGCGACGAGGCGTTGCGGTCGATCGACTCGGTGGTGGGGCACGCGGCCGCGCTCGGCGTCGAGGTCCCCGAGCAGGTGGTGGAGTCGTTGCGTACCGCGGCGACGCTGTTCGACGAGGGCGATCACCGCGCATTCAGTCCGTCGGATGTCGGGCCCGAGAACATCCTGCTCAACGACGACGGCGTGCAGTTCATGGACTACGAGTGGGGCGGCTTCCGCGACGCCACCCTCGACATCGCCTACGCGCTCGTGACCATCACCGCGCAGCTTCCGCCCCGGACCACTGCCCGGGCCACCGACCTCGAGGTCTCGATGGTCGACGCCTGGCGCTCGGAGGTGCACTCGATCTGGCCGGCGCTCGCCCATGAGCGGGAGATGCAGCGCAAGGTGCTGCTCGCCCGTCAGCTGTGGGTGTGGCTGTCGACGGTGTGGATGCTGCCGAGCGACCCGCTGGCTCCCACCGGCCCGGACGCGGACGTCGAAGCGCCCGACTTCGAGCCGGCCGACGTCACTGCCGCCGGCTTCACGCATGACTGGGCGCTGCACACGAACGACCCCCGCGTGATCGTCAGCCGCTGGACCGACCTCGCCGCCGCCGCGGGACGCGCGGGCGACGAGGAGATCGCGGTGTTCGCGACCGCGATGGGCGTCGCGCTGCAGCGCATCTGGCTGGCCTGACACGCTCGTGGACGGACTGTTCGACCCACCCGACGATCCTCGGGCCGGCTCCGACGGGCATGGCAACGCCGGTGGTCTGACCGCACCACCGGCCCCGACCGCACCCCTGGCGGTCCGCATGCGGCCGCAGACCCTCGACGAGATCGTCGGACAGCAGCACCTGCTTGGTACCGGTTCGCCGCTGCGCAGGCTGATCAGTGGCTCGGGCGCGGCGTCGGTGCTGCTCTACGGGCCGCCCGGAACCGGCAAGACCACCATGGCCTCGCTCATCGCGCGCGCCACCGGCGGCCGCTTCGAGGCCCTGTCCGCGCTGTCGGCGGGGGTCAAGGAGGTGCGCGCAGTCATCGACGTGGCCCGGCGCCGGCTCATCGGTGACGGCAAGAACGGCGGTCAGCAGACGGTCCTGTTCATCGACGAGGTCCATCGGTTCTCGAAGACCCAGCAGGACGCGTTGCTCGACGCCGTGGAGAACCGGATCGTGCTGCTCGTCGCGGCCACGACCGAGAACCCGTCGTTCTCGGTGGTCGCGCCGCTGCTGTCGCGGTCGCTGGTCCTGCAGCTGCGGTCGCTGACCGATGCCGACATCCGGGAGGTGCTGACCCGTGCGGTCGCCGACCAGCGTGGGCTCGACGGCAAGGTCGAGGTGACCGACGCCGCCTACGACCACCTCGTCGCGGTGTCCGGTGGGGACGCGCGCCGGGCGCTGACGGCGCTGGAGGCCAGCGCCGACGCCACCGACCGGATCGACCTCGTCGACGTGGAGACCGCGATCGACCGCGCCGCCGTCCGGTACGACCGGGACGGCGACCAGCACTACGACGTGACGAGTGCGTTCATCAAATCCATCCGGGGCTCCGACGTCGACGCCGCCGTCCACTATCTCGCCCGCATGATCGCGGCGGGGGAGGACCCGCGGTTCATCGCGCGGCGCCTCATGATCCACGCCAGCGAGGACATCGGCATGGCCGACCCGACGGCCCTGCAGACCGCGGTCGCGGCCGCTCAGGTCGTGAACCTCGTCGGGATGCCGGAGGCCAAACTCGCGCTCACACAGGCCACCATCCACCTCGCGACGGCACCGAAGTCGGCGGGCGTGGTGTCGGCGATCGGCGCGGCCCTCGCTGATGTCGGGGCGGGCAAGGCCGGCGCGGTTCCGGCTCATCTGCGTGACAGTCACTATCCGGGGGCCAAGAAGCTCGGTAGCGGTGTCGCATACCGCTATCCGCACGATGATCCCGACGGTGTTGTGCCACAACAGTATCCGCCCGACGACCTGGTCGGCCGGGACTACTATGAGCCCACCGACCATGGGCTGGAACGCGAAATCGGGCCGCGGGTCGCGAAGTTGCGATCGATCGTGCGTGGCGCGGTGTCGCGGCGCCGGTCGCGCTGACCGTCCGTGCGGGCGTTTCCCCAGTGCAGAGTCCCTGCGCCCCCGGCGACTCGCCGACGGTAGGCTGGGATGTCGCGACAAACAACGGCCGCTACCACCGAACGGCTGGGACCACCAACGGCTAGGACGAAACCCACAGTGCAGACGCATGACATCCGGAAGCGCTTTCTGGACCACTTCATCAAAGCCGGGCACACCGAGGTGCCGAGCGCTTCGCTGCTCCTCGACGACCCCAATCTGTTGTTCGTCAATGCCGGCATGGTCCCGTTCAAGCCGTTCTTCCTGGGTGAGCAGACGCCGCCGTACTCGCGGGCGACCAGCGTGCAGAAGTGCGTCCGCACCCTCGACATCGACGAGGTCGGCATCACCACCCGCCACAACACCTTCTTCCAGATGGCGGGCAACTTCTCCTTCGGCGACTACTTCAAGCGCGAGGCCATCACCTTCGCCTGGACGCTGCTGACCAACAGCGTCGACGACGGCGGTTTCGGTATCGACCCGCAGAAGCTGTGGCCGACGGTCTATCTCGACGACGACGAGGCCGAGGCCATCTGGCGCGACGAGATCGGCGTGCCGGCCGAGCGCATCCAGCGACGGGGCATGAAGGACAACTACTGGTCGATGGGCGTCCCGGGTCCCTGCGGGCCGTGCTCGGAGATCTTCTACGACCGCGGACCCGAGTACGGCGTCGAGGGTGGGCCGGAGGCCGACGAGGACCGCTACATCGAGATCTGGAATCTCGTCTTCATGCAGAACGTCCGCGGTCCCGGGGGCGGCAAGGACAACTACGAGATCCTGGGCCCGCTGCCCAAGCAGAACATCGACACCGGCATGGGCGTCGAGCGCGTGGCCTGCATCCTGCAGGGCGTCGACAACGTGTACGAGACCGACCTGTGCAAGCCGATCATCGACCTCGCCGCGGAATTGTCCGGACGTGCATACGCCGCCGGTTCGCATGCCGACGACGTCCGGTTCCGCGTCGTCGCCGACCACGCGCGGACCTCGGCGATGCTGATCGGCGACGGCGTGCTGCCCGGGAACGACGGCCGCGGGTACGTCCTGCGCCGTCTGCTGCGCCGGGTCGTCCGGTCGATGAGGTTGCTCGGCGCCGGGAGCGAAGCGAGCGGGCCGGATCGGATCGGTACCGCCGACAGCCAGCCGACCATGGGCACGATCATCGGCAAGGTCATCGACCTGATGTCACCGTCGTACCCCGAGCTGGAGACGCAGCGCCGGCACATCGTCGACGTGGCCGTGGGCGAGGAGACCTCCTTCTCCAAGACCCTGGCCGCGGGGTCGAAGCTGTTCGCCGACGCGGCGACCGCCACCAAGAGTGCGTCGCGTACGACCATCACCGGTTCCGACGCCTTCACGCTGCACGACACCTACGGCTTCCCGATCGACCTCACCCTGGAGATGGCCGCCGAGGCCGGTCTCTCGGTGGATCAAGAGGGCTTCACCGCCCTGATGGCCGAGCAGAAGCAACGCGCCAAGGCCGACGCGACCGCCCGCAAGACCGGGCACGCCGACCTGAGCGTCTACCGGGACTTCCTCGATCGCGGGCCGACCGAGTTCACCGGCTTCGACGAGCTGGTGTCGGAGGCGCGGGTGCTCGGCCTCGTCGCCGACGGCGCACGGCTGCCGGCGGCGTCGGCCGGCCAGGAACTGACGGTCGTCCTCGACCGCACCCCGCTCTACGCCGAATCCGGTGGCCAGATGGCCGACGTCGGCACCATCACGACCGGGTCGGGAGTGCGCATGTCGGTCACCGACGTGCAGAAGGTCGGCAAGTCGGTGTGGCTGCACAAGGTCCGCATCGACGAGGGGGAGATCGAGGAGGGCGACGAGGTCCTCGCAGCGGTCGACACCGCGTGGCGTCACGGCGCCACGCAGGGCCACTCCGGCACCCACATGGTCCACGCCGCGCTGCGCGAGGTCCTCGGCCCCGGCGCGACGCAGGCCGGTTCGCTGAACCGTCCCGGTTACCTGCGCTTCGACTTCAACGCCAGCGGCCCGGTGACCGAGGCCCAGCGTCGGGAGATCGAGGAGATCAGCAACGCCGCGGTCGAGGCGAACTATCAGGTCAACACGTTCGAGACGGGTCTGTCCGAGGCCAAGGCGATGGGCGCGATGGCGCTCTTCGGCGAGAACTACGGTGACGTCGTCCGCGTGGTGGAGATCGGCGGGCCGTTCTCCATGGAGCTGTGCGGCGGCACGCACGTGGCGTCGTCGTCGCAGATCGGACCCATCACGCTGATCGGGGAGTCCTCGGTCGGTTCGGGTGTCCGGCGCGTCGAGGCCTACGTCGGCATGGACTCGTTCCGGTTCCTGTCGAAGGAGCGTGCGTTGCTGGCCGGCCTGGCGTCGTCGCTCAAGGTGCCGTCGGAAGAGGTGCCCGGCCGCGTCGAGCAGCTCGTCACCAAGCTGCGTGACGCGGAGAAGGAACTCGAGCGGGTACGTGCCGAGGCGGCCCGGGCCGCGGTGTCCGGTCTCCTCGACACGGCGACGACCGTCGGTGCCACCCTCGTCGTCGAGGGACGGGTGCCGGGCCTCGACGCCAACGGGTTGCGCTCGGTGGTGACCGACCTCCGCGGCCGGGTCGCCGACCGCCAGGCGGTGATCGCGCTGTTCTCGCCGAGCGGTGACGGACCGGATGCCAAGGTGCCGTTCGTGATCGCCACCACGGCGGCTGCCCGGGATGCCGGGATCAAGGCCGGTGACCTCGTGAAGGAGGTCGCACCGTTGGTGGGCGGTCGTGGCGGCGGCAAGCCGGACCTGGCCCAGGGCGCGGGCACCGATCCCGCGGGGATCGACGCGGCACTGACGCGAATCCGCGAGTTCGTCGCCTGATGCCGGATCCGCACACCCGGGCCGACGGTCACCAGCGGACCCGCGGGCGACTTCTCGGGATCGACGTCGGAAGCGTCCGGATCGGCGTCGCCGTGTGCGACCCCGACGGCATCCTCGCCACACCGGTCGAAACGGTGCGTCGAACCCCTTCGCGCACAGACGATCTCGACCGCATTGCGGCGCTGGTCGCGGAGTACGAGGCCGTTGGCGTCGTCGTGGGGCTGCCGAAGACGCTCAAGAACACCGCGGGGGCGGCGGCCGAGACCGCACAGGAATTCGGGGATCGTCTCGCGACCCGGATCGACCCGGTGGCCGTGCATTGGCACGACGAGCGTTTCACGACGGTGACCGCACAGCAGGCACTGCACGCCAGCGGCCGGACGGTGAAGTCCTCGCGCGCGGTGATCGATCAGGCCGCGGCGGTCGCTATTCTGCAGGGGTGGTTGGATGCGCGACGGTGAGTCAGGGGAGCCTCCGGTGACCGATGATCGGCGTCGCACCCGGCACCGAGACGGCCAGGGACGCCGTGCCGAGGGCATGGATCCCGAGCGTCTGCGGTACTTCACGCAGTCGGCCGACGGGTCGCCCCACACGCGGCACCGCCGCCGGCGCGCCGGTGGCGAGAATGCCGAACCGGCTCCCCGGCGCCCGGCCCCGCCGAATGTCCCGCCCGCCGAACAGGCGCGGCCGGTATCCGGCACGCCCGGCCCCCGCGCGACGCCGGTCCGCATCCCGCCGGGGCAGCCGCCCACCCCGCCGCCGCCGGTGGCACCACCGCGGCCCGGTCCGCCGCAGCCCGGTCCGCCGCAGCCCGGTCCATCAACGGCTGCCGGGGGTCCGGTCGAAGACGACGTCGACACCGACTTCACCATGGCCCGTCCGGCCGCTCCGGCGCCTCCGGCCCGGGGTCCTCGCCCCGACGAATCTCGTTCTTTCCCGGACGATCACGCCGCGGAGGAGTTCACCGCTGCCGACTACGAGCCGGCGGGTCACGAGACAGAACGCCATGACGCCGAGCTGTACGACACCGGGCGCTACGACACCGGTGGCCACGAGACCGGGCGTTTCGAGACCGGGCGTTACGAGACGCCGGGCACCGCACGCCCGATCCGCGACGACGATCGCGTCGCCCGACGAGACCGGCGCTTCGACGAGCACGACGAGCACGACGACTGGTGGCCCGGCGCCGACGACACCGAGTCCGACCAGCAACAGCGCCGTACGCCGCGCCGCAAGCGCAGCCGGGGCAAGCGTCGTGCGGTCCTCGCCGTCGCGATCGTCTTCATGCTCGCGCTGATCACCGGGGTCGGCTACTACGGTGTGCGCGCCACCGGCCTGCTCGAGTCGCGCAAGGACTACACCAACGCCGCCGGTTCCGGCGATGTCGTCGTCGACATCCCGGACAACTCCACGCTCGCCGACTTCGGCCGCATCCTCGTCGACGCCGACGTGGTGGGCAGCGTGCGGGCGTTCGTCGACGCCGCCGGTGGACAGCCGATGTCCGGCGGCCTCTACAAGATGCGCACCCAGATCCCGGCCACCACGGCCGTGGAGATGCTGACCGCCGACGGCGCCGAGCATCGCGTCGGGCGGGTGGTGATCCCGCCGGGGCTGCAGCTCGATTCGAAGACCGGTATCGACGGCAAGGTCACCCCGGGCATCTTCCAGCTCATCGAGAACGCCACGTCATTCTCCTTCAACGGGCAGCAGGAGGGGGTGACGGTCGCCGACCTCGAGAAGGCCGCCGCCGAGACCACCCCGGCCGAGCTCGGTGTGCCCGCGTGGGCCGAACAGAACGTCGCCGAGATGACGGGCGATCACCGCCGGATCGAGGGGCTCATCGCGCCGACCACCTGGGAGCGCATCGAACCCGATCACACCGCCACGCAGATCCTGCGGGAGATGATCTCCAGCAGCGCGACGATGTTCGAACAATGGGGACTGCTCGACCGCAACAACTCCGGACTCGAGCCGTACGACACCCTGATCGCGGCGTCGATCGTCGAGCGCGAGGTCCGGCATGTCGAGGATGCGCCGAAGGTGGCGCGGGTCATCCGTAACCGCCTCGACCGCGACCAGCTGCTGCAGATGGACTCGACGCAGAATTACACGGCCGACATCACGAACATCGATGTCCACGGCGAGGCGTACAAGAACGACAACGAGTGGAACACCTACCGGTACAAGGGGTTGCCGCCCACGCCCATCGCGGCGGTCGGGGTGCCCGCCCTGGAGGCGATGCTCGACCCGGCGCCCGGCGGATGGCTGTATTTCGTCACCGTCGACACCGCCGGGACCACCTTGTTCGCGAACACCTTCGAAGATCACATCCGCAACCGCCAGGTCGCCTGCCGCAACAAGCTGGTGGCCACGGGATGCAGCCAGTGAGCAGCGGACCCGCCATGAACACCGTGCCCGCCGACGCCCGCTCACCGCACGGTGACCACCGTCGGGCCGCGGTTCTGGGGTCGCCGATCACGCACTCGCGCTCGCCCCGTGTCCATCTGGCCGCCTACCGGGCACTCGGGCTGGTCGACTGGCGGTACGACCGGATCGAGTGCACCGCCGACCGTCTGCCCGAGATCGTCTCGGGAGCCGACGCCGACTTCATCGGGTTCTCGGTCACCATGCCCAACAAACGCGCTGCCCTCGAGTTCGCCACCGAACGTACCAAACGCGCCGAACTGGTCGGGTCGGCGAACACCCTGGTGCGCGTGGCGACCGGCTGGCGCGCGGACTGCACCGACATCGACGGCGTGTCGGGAGCGCTCACCGACCTCGCGGTCGACGCGGACCTCGCCGCCGGGACCTCGCCCGTTGCCGTGGTCGTCGGAGCGGGTGGCACGGCACTTCCGACCATCATGGCGCTCGCCGAGACGGGCATCACCGACGTCACAGTGGTCGCCCGCGACGCCGGCCGGGCGGCGCCCGTCCTCGAACTGGGTGAGCGGTTGGGGATGAAGGGAGACGTCGTGCCCTTCGAACCCGCCGAGGCGCTGGCCCGCCGGTGCCGCGAGTCCGCGGTCGTCGTGTCGACGGTGCCGGCCGACGCGGCCGCGGTCCTGACGCCCGCCGTGGCGCGGGCACGCAAGGTCGTGGACGTGATCTACGACCCCTGGCCGACTCCTCTCGCGTCCGCGGTCGACGCGGCCGGTGGAACCGTGGTCGGTGGTCTGGTCATGCTCGTCAATCAGGCATTCCGACAGGTCGAGCAGTTCACCGGGCTGCCCGCACCCCGCGACGTGATGGTTGCGGCACTCACCGCCGACTGATTCCGGGGGAGCTCCGACTCCGTCCACAGTACGTGGCGGTTGTGGACGGGCGAACGGTGCCGGTCGAACACCCCGACATGCTCGACCGATGGCCGAGTGCGTGATCCTGATCTGGCTGTCGGTCATCGCGGTGACCGACGCCGACACCCGCCGGATCCCGAACGTGCTCGTCTGGCCCGGTATCTGCGGTGCGGTGGGCGCGTGCGCAGTCCACCCCGGCGCGGCGGTGGCCGCGCTCGTCGCCGCGGCCCCGTACGCGCTCGCCTTCGGGATGCGATGGTGCGGCGGTGGGGACGTCAAGCTCGCCATCGCGTGCGGTGCGCTCGCCGTACGGTGGGACGCCGCCCTGCTCGTGGTGGCGCTCGCCTCGGTCATCGCGGTGGGCATGGTGATCGGGCATCGCGTGGGTCGCCGGGACCCCGCCGGCCGCGGGTCTCATCCGCACGGACCCGCGCTCGTCGCCGCCACGATCGTGGTCGCCGGTCTCTTGTGACGCGTGCTACGTGTGGTTCGGCGGCGCCGCCGTCGGTCCGGGCTCGGCAGCATGGAACAATCGATCACTGTGTTGCGCTGGATAACTGCCGGAGAATCCCACGGTCCCGCCCTGGTCGCCATCGTCGAGGGCATGGTGGCCGGTGTCGAGGTCACCTCGTCCGACATCGCCGGGCAACTGGCACGCCGCCGGCTCGGCTACGGCCGCGGTGCGCGGATGAAGTTCGAGGCCGACCAGGTCACCGTGCTCGGCGGGGTTCGCCACGGCCAGACCATGGGCGGCCCGGTCGCGATCGAGATCGGCAACACCGAGTGGCCCAAGTGGGAGACGGTGATGGCGGCCGATCCCGTGGACGCGGCCGAACTCGAGGGGAGTGCCCGTAACGCACCGCTGACGCGTCCCCGCCCCGGGCACGCGGACTACTCGGGAATGCTCAAGTACGGCTTCGACGACGCCCGTCCGGTGCTGGAGCGCGCGAGCGCCCGGGAGACCGCGGCGCGTGTCGCCGCGGGCACGGTCGCTCGCAACTTCCTCCGCCAGGTACTGGGCGTCGACGTCATCTCCCATGTCATCTCCATCGGCGCGAGCGATCCCTACGTCGGCCCGCCGCCGCGCATCTCCGACCTCGAGGCCATCGACGCCAGTCCGGTCCGGGCGTTCGACGCCGATGCCGAGACGTCCATGATCGCCGAGATCGAGGCGGCGAAGAAGGACGGCGACACCCTCGGCGGCGTGGTCGAGATCGTCGCCACGGGGGTGCCAGTCGGCCTCGGCTCGCACGTCAGCGGCGACACCCGGCTGGACGCCAAGCTGGCGGCCGCGCTGATGGGCATCCAGGCGATCAAGGGTGTGGAGGTCGGCGACGGCTTCACCACCGCCCGCCGGCGTGGCAGTGAGGCCCACGACGAGATGGTGCCCGGTGCCGACGGTGTCCTGCGATCGACCAACCGCGCGGGCGGACTCGAGGGCGGCATGACCAATGGCGAGGACCTGCGCGTGCGCATCGCGATGAAGCCGATCTCGACGGTGCCGCGTGCGTTGTCCACGATCGACATGTCGACCGGGGAGACGGCCAGCGCCATTCATCAGCGTTCCGACGTCTGTGCCGTGCCCGCGGCGGGCGTCGTCGCCGAGGCGATGGTCGCGCTCGTCGTGGCCCAGGCCGCTCTCGAGAAGTTCGGCGGCGACTCGGTGACCGAGACCGGCGCGAACCTCGCCGCCTACCGGGCTGCCGTCGACGCGCGTCCGCCCCGGGCATGACCCAGCCCCCGGCACCCCCGACCCCGACGCGTCCGACGACCGGTCGCCGCCCGGCGGCCGTACTGATCGGTTTCATGGGAGCCGGGAAGTCCACCGTCGGTCGTATGCTCGCCGACCGGCTCGGCGTCGACTTCATCGACACCGACATCGAACTCGTCCGGCGCACCGGCCGCAGCATCCCGGAGATCTTCGAATCCGGCGGTCTCGAGGGGTTCCGGACGATCGAGGCCAACGTCGTCACCGATGTCCTGGACAACCATGGCGGGGTGGTGTCGCTCGGCGGCGGGGCGGTGACGACCGCCGGGATCCGCGAGGCACTGGCCGACCAGCGCGTCGTGTACCTGCGGGTGTCGGCCGAGCGCGGGTACGAGCGCGTGTCGGGTACCGACCGTCCGCTCCTGGCGACAGCCGACCCTGCCGCTCGGTACGCCGAACTGCTCGCCGAGCGGACACCCGTCTACGAGGCGGTGTGCACCTTCGACGTCGACGCCGACCCCGACCCCGACGCGGTGGCCGACGCCGTGGTCGTCCAACTCGCCCGTGAACTGATGTGAGGAAGCCGAGTATCACCGTGAACGAACAGGCAGCGAACGAACCCATCGCCATCCGGGTCAACGCCGGCGCACCGTACGACGTGACCATCGGCCGGGGACTCCTCGGTGAGGTGGCCGCGGCCGCGCAGGGCGCCGACCGCATCGCGATCTTGTACCAGCCGCCGCTGGCCAAGACCGCCGAACAGATCCGAGAGTATCTGGCGGACAAGGGGTTCGACGCCCATCGCGTCGAGATCCCCGACGCCGAGGCCGGCAAGGACCTGTCGGTCGCGTCGTTCTGCTGGGAGGTGTTCGGCCGGATCGGCCTCAAACGCAACGACAAGGTCATCAGCCTCGGCGGGGGAGCCGCCACCGACCTCGCCGGGTTCGTCGCGGCGACCTGGATGCGCGGCATCGGGGTCATCCACATTCCGACGACCCTGCTGGCGATGGTCGATGCCGCCGTGGGCGGCAAGACCGGCATCAATACCGAGGCGGGCAAGAACCTCGTCGGCTCGTTCCACGAACCCGACGCCGTCCTGATCGACACCGGCACGCTGGAGACCGTCCCGCGCAACGAGATCGTCGCCGGACTCGCCGAGGTCATCAAGACCGGGTTCATCGCCGATCCGACCATCCTCGACATCATCGAGGCCGACCCCGAGGCCGCTCTCGACCCGACGTCGCCGGTACTGCCCGATCTGATCCGGCGCTCGGTGCAGGTCAAGGCCGACGTGGTGTCGGCCGACCTCAAGGAGTCGTCGCTGCGCGAGATCCTCAACTACGGGCACACGCTCGGCCACGCGATCGAGCGCCGCGAGCGTTATCGCTGGCGTCACGGCGCGGCGGTGTCGGTGGGTCTCGTGTTCGCTGCCGAACTCTCCCGCCTGGCGGGCCGCCTCGACGACGCCACGGCGGATCGGCACAAGGCGATCCTGGATCTCGTGGGCTTGCCGACGACCTATGACCCGGATGCGTTCGCCGATCTCCTGCAGGGGATGGCGGGGGACAAGAAGAACCGTTCCGGCGTACTGCGTTTCGTCGTGCTCGACGGACTCGCCAAGCCGGGCCGGCTCGAAGGGCCCGACCCCGGTCTGATCGCCGCTGCCTACTCGGCAGTGGCGGGCGGCCCGGCAGCGAAGAGTACGTCGGTGCTGCTCTAGTCAGCGCTGCACAAACCCACCCCTTTTCCACAAACCCAGCCCAGTCCGAGCGTGGTGACTTTGTGGAAAGGGGGTGGGTTTGCGGGTAGACGGCCGGTCAAGACAACGTCAGCGGATCTCCCGAGTCGGGGCATCCGTGTCGGCATGACGATCCTCGTGCACCGACCAGTCGTCGTCGGCTGCGCCCTTGTTCTGGTCGCGCCGGACGAGGAAACGGCCGATCGCCGCGCCGACGAAGGCCGGGACGAAGACGAGCAGTGCGGTGAACGACGCCCCGGCGATCAGCTCGATGAACAGGCTGGCCTGCCCGATGCCGGCCAGGACGACCGTGCCGAGGATCCAGGAGATCAACCCGGCGACGACGCCGGCGAGGACACCGGCCTGCAGCCAGCGCACGGTCAGATCCTCGTAGTCATCGGGATCCGGGTTGGCGCGGGCGTCGCGGATGCCGTCGTAACCACCCCACACCAGGGCGATGAGCACGACGACCGCGATCGCGATGGTGCGCCAGATCGTCGAGTTCAGCGGCGCCTGCACCACGGCGAATCCCAGCAAGACGCGGGCGAGGACGTGAACTGCGGTCATCGTCAGACCGCGCACCAACCACGAAGACATGCGCGTCATCTTACGCACGGGGGTGGTGACAGCGGACACACCTGGTCGAAGTGGCCGGGTTTCGCGGGTCGGGCGGGTTCGCGCGGCTGGGGCGCCGGCCGTAGCGTGGCCAGGGTGCCGATCAACCATGACACCGCAGGCCGCCGCGCCCGGCTGCGTGCCGAGCTGCGTACCGCGGACGACCCGGTCTCGTTCCTCGTCGTCTCCGACCTCGTCAACGTCCGCTACCTGACCGGGTTCACCGGCTCCAACGCCGCCGTGCTGATCGACGTCGACGATCCGGCCGGCGACCGGATCGCCACCGACGGCCGGTATCTCACCCAGGTCGCCGAACAGGTGCCCGACGTCGAGCCGATCATCGAACGCTCGGCGGCGCGTGCCCTCGTCGACCACGCCCGGGCCGCCGGGGCGGGTCGCGTCGGCTTCGAAGCCGACACCGAGACCGTGGCCGGGCACCGAGCGCTGTCCGCGGCTGTCGGGGACTCCGGGATCGAACTCGTCAGCACGACCGGTGTCGTGCAGAACCTGCGCGCGGTCAAGGAACCGGGGGAGATCGAGCTGCTCCGGGCGGCGTGCGCGATCGGGGATGCGGCCCTGGCGCAGATCATCGCCGACGGCGTCCTGCGGGCCGGGACGACCGAGCGGCAGGTCGCGCGTGCGCTCGAGTGGGAGATGTACCGCCTCGGGGCCGACGGGATCGCGTTCGAGACCATCGTGGCCGCCGGCGCGCACTCGGCGATCCCGCATCACCGGCCCACCCACACGGCTCTGGCGGACGGCGATCTGGTCAAGATCGACTTCGGCTCGGTGGTCGGCGGGTATCACTCCGACATGACCAGGACCTTCGTCCTGAGGCGCGCGGCGTCGTGGCAGCGGGACCTCTACGAACTCGTCGCCACCGCGCAGGCCGCCGGCCGCCGGGCCCTCACGCCCGGGGCCGACCTGCGGGCGGTCGACGCCGCGGCCCGCGACGTGATCGCCGACGCCGGCCACGGCGAGAACTACGTGCACGGTCTCGGTCACGGAGTGGGACTGGAGATCCACGAAGCGCCGGGAATCGGCAAACTCGCGGCGGGTACACTGCCATGCGGTGCTGCGGTCACCGTGGAGCCCGGTGTCTACCTACCCGGATGGGGTGGGGTCCGGATCGAGGACACATTGGTGGTCACCGACGGCGACCCCGACCTGCTGACCGCCACCGACAAGACATTCACCGTCATCTGACTGCAAGGGAACGAAAACCACATGGCATCCACCGCCGACTTCAAGAACGGCCTCGTGCTGCGCATGGACGACCAGCTCTGGCAGATCATGGAGTTCCAGCACGTCAAGCCGGGCAAGGGTCCCGCGTTCGTGCGCACCAAGATCAAGAACGTGCTGAGCGGCAAGACTGTCGACAAGACCTTCAACGCGGGCGTCAAGGTCGAGACCGCGACGGTCGACCGTCGCGACATGACCTTCCTCTACAACGACGGCACCGACTACGTGTTCATGGACGCGCAGGACTACGAGCAGTTCTCCCTGCCCCCGGCCACCGTCGGCGACGGCGCCCGCTTCCTGCTGGAGAACATGACCGTGCAGGTCTCGCTGAACGAGGGCAACCCGTTGTTCGTCGAACTGCCGGTCACGGTGGAGCTGATCGTCGCCCAGACCGATCCCGGACTCCAGGGCGACCGTTCCACCGGCGGCACCAAGCCCGCCACGCTCGAGACCGGCGCCGAGATCCAGGTTCCGCTGTTCATCAACACCGGTGACAAGCTCAAGGTCGATTCGCGCGACGGCAGCTATCTCGGCCGCGTCAACTCCTGACCTGTGAAACAACCCGGAGCCCGACACAAGGCGCGGCGGCGCGCGGTGGACCTGCTCTTCGAGGCCGAGGCCAAGAAGGTCAGTCCCGCGCAGCTCGTCGCCGAACGTCGTGAATACGTCCGCTCGGACGAGAGCGTCGGCTCGATCCACGACTACACCGCGACCGTGATCCAGGGACTCGCCGAGGACCAGGGTCAGGTCGACGCGGTCATCTCGTCGTATCTGCGCGACTGGACCCTCGAACGTCTCCCGGCCGTCGATCGCGCCATCATGCGACTGGCGACGTGGGAGCTGTTCAACTCTCTCGACGTCGACACGATCGTCGTCGTCGACGAGGCGGTCGAACTCGCCAAAGAACTTTCGACCGACGACTCGCCGGCCTTCGTGAACGGCGTGCTGGCCAAGATCGCCGAGCTCGCGCCGCAGGTCCGCGCAGCCGCTTCCGCCGAACCCGGTGGGGCCGCACCCGGACGGCCGGAGCCCAACTGATCCGCACCGGGTGTGGCGTACGTCGCGGGAATTCGTCGGCGTCGCCGCCCGGTGTAGAGTGTCGCGAGACAGACATCCTTTAACGATCCGTCCTGCGAGGCGGAGAAGGAGGTCGGCTTTGGCCAGCCCCGCTCCCAGGGTGCTGCTCGATGCCGCTGACGTGTCGCGCACGATTGCCCGTGTCGCACACCAGGTCATCGAGAAGACTGCTCTGGACTCGCCCGACGCACCTCGCGTCGTCCTCATCGGAATCCCCACTCGCGGAACATCTCTCGCCACCCGGCTGGGTGCCAAGATCAGCGAGTTCGCGGGCGTCGACGTGCCGGTGGGATATCTCGACATCACGCTCTACCGCGATGATCTACGCGGCAAGCCACACCGCCCGCTCGAGCGGACGATGGTGCCGGCCGGTGGCGTCGACAGCGCCATCGTGATCCTCGTCGACGATGTCCTCTACTCCGGACGGACGGTCCGTGCCGCGCTCGACGCACTGCGCGATCTCGGTCGTCCCGCGGCCGTGCAACTCGCGGTCCTCGTCGACCGTGGCCATCGCGAACTCCCGTTGCGCGCAGACTATGTCGGCAAGAACATCCCGACGGCCCGCGACGAACAGGTCTCGGTCCATCTCGTCGAACACGACGGCATCGACGAGGTCGTCCTCGCCTCGGCGTCGAGTTCGGTTGCCGCGGAGAGTGATTCATGATGCGGCATCTGTTGTCGACGCAAGACCTCAGCCGTGACGACGCCACCGCCCTCCTCGACGACGCCGAGCGTTTCGAGCAGGCCCTGACCGGGCGTGAGGTGCGCAAACTGCCGACGCTGCGCGGTCGGACGGTGATGACCGTGTTCTACGAGAACTCCACCCGCACCCGAGTCTCCTTCGAAGTCGCGGGCAAGTGGATGAGTGCCGACGTCATCAACGTCAGTGCTTCGAGTTCCTCTGCGGGCAAAGGGGAGTCGTTGCGCGACACGGCCAAGACCCTGCACGCGGCGGGCGCCGACGCGCTGATCGTCCGGCATCCGGCGTCGGGCGCGCCGGCCCAGATCGCCGACTGGACGACCACGCCCGACGGTGACGGTCCCGCGGTGATCAACGCCGGCGACGGAACGCACGAGCATCCCACGCAGGCGCTCCTCGACGCGCTGACCCTGCGACAGCGGCTCGGTTCGCTCGAGGGCAGGCGGATCGCGATCGTCGGCGACATCATCCACTCCCGCGTCGCGCGGTCGAACGCCCACCTGCTCTCGACGCTCGGCGCCGAGGTCGTCCTGGTGGCGCCCCCGACGCTGCTGCCGGTCGGGGTGGACCAGTGGCCGGTGAGCGTCTCGGGAAGTCTGGACGCCGAGCTGCCGGCCGTCGACGCCGTCATGATGCTCCGCGTCCAGGCCGAACGCATGAACGGCGGGTTCTTCCCGAGTGCCCGCGAGTACTCGGTCCGCTTCGGGCTCAACGATCGTCGGATGGCGTTGCTGGCCGATGATGCCGTGGTCCTGCATCCCGGACCGATGTTGCGCGGTATGGAGATCGGCTACTCGGTGGCCGATTCGCCGAAGGCGACCGTGCTGGAGCAGGTCCGCAACGGCGTGCACGTCCGCATGGCGGTTCTGTTCCGGCTGCTGGTCGGTTCCGATTCCGCGGGTGCCCACCTATGACCGCCCATGACATCGTGTCAGGAGATGTGAAGTGACCGCCCGCACCGGATCCGTTCTTCTCCGCGCCGTTCGTCCATACGGCGAGGGTGACCCGATCGACGTCCTCGTAGTCGACGGCATCATCAGCGAGATCGGCCATCAGGTCACCGCACCCGAGGACACCGACGTCCTCGACGGCAAAGGTGGCGTGCTGCTGCCGGGGTTCGTCGACCTCCACACCCACCTGCGGGAGCCGGGCCGCGAGGACACCGAGACCATCCGGTCGGGTTCGGCGGCCGCCGCGCTCGGCGGTTACACCGCGGTCTTCGCGATGGCCAACACCAGCCCGGTGGCCGACAACTCGACCGTCACCGACAACGTGTGGCGGTCCGGACGTGAGGTCGGACTCGTCGACGTGTACCCGGTCGGCGCCGTGACCGTGGGTCTGGCCGGCAAGCAGCTCGCCGAGATGGGCATGATGGCCGCCGGTGCCGCGGGCGTACGGATGTTCAGCGACGACGGCAAGTGCGTCGACGATCCGCTCCTGATGCGCCGCGCGCTCGAGTACGCAACCGGGCTCGGCGTCCTCATCGCACAGCACGCCGAGGAGCCGCGACTGACCGTCGGAGCCGTCGCCAACGAGGGGCCCACGGCCTCGCGCCTCGGGCTGGCGGGCTGGCCGCGTGCGGCCGAGGAGTCGATCGTCATCCGCGACGCCCTGCTCGCACGCGACGCGGGTGCGCGCATCCACATCTGTCACGCCTCGACCGAGGGCACCGTCGAACTGCTGCGCTGGGCCAAGGACCAGGGGATTGCGATCACCGCCGAAGTGACCCCGCATCACCTGCTGCTCGACGACTCGCGGCTCGAGACGTACGACCCGGTCAACAAGGTGAATCCGCCGCTGCGCGAGGTCCGCGACAAGCAGGCATTGCGACAGGCGCTGGCCGAGGGGATCGTCGACTGTGTGGCCACCGACCACGCCCCGCACGCCGCGCAGGAGAAGTGCTGCGAGTTCGCCCAGGCCAAGCCCGGGATGCTCGGCCTGCAGACCGCATTGCCGATCATCGTCGAGACCCTCGTGAAGCCCGGCCTGCTCGACTGGCGCGGCGTCGCGCGTGTGATGAGCGAGCGGCCCGCGCAGATCGTCGAACTGACTGATCAGGGCCGTCCGATCGAGGTCGGCGAGCCGGCGAACCTGGCCGTCGTCGATCCGGACACGTCCTGGGTGGTGCACGGTCCCGAGCTGGCAAGCCTCTCGGACAACACCCCGTTCGAGTCGATGACCATGCCCGCCACCGTCACCGCGACCGTGCTGCGTGGCGTGGTGACGGCCCACGACGGGCAGGTGACCCCATGACCGCGAGACCCAGGCGTGGACTGGTACCGGCGATCCTCGCGGTGCTGGTGGTCGCCTCGGTGGTCGCGTCGCTGCTCGGATACGGCAAAATCGTCTTCAACGCCTGGTTCATCGGCGTGGTCGCACTGCTCGCCCTCGGGGTGGCGTCGGTGTTCTACCTGCTGGCAACCGGGAATCGGAAGAAGACCGCGGCGCAGGCCGACGTGATCGGCACGCTTCCGACGATCCCCACCGAGCCGGGCGCGGTACTCAGAGGTCCAGATACCGGCCTCTACCTCGGCAGCACCATCGCGCCGAGCTGGCAGAACCGGGTGACCGTCGGCGACATCGGCGACCGGGCGTCCTCGGTGCTGACCGAGTTCGAGAGGGGCATCCTCATTGCGCGTCAGGGAGCCAGTGACCTCTGGATTCCCCGGGAATCGATCACCGCGGTCCGGACCGAACGCGGCATCGCGGGCAAGGTGATGACCGCCGACGGCGTCCTCGCCATCCGCTGGGTCCTGCCCAGCGGCACCGAGATCGACTCCGGGGTGCGCGCCGACGACAAAACGATCTACCCCGGCTGGGTGAGCGCCTTCGCCGGGACGCATGACAGTGGCCACGGGCCACAGGGACAAGGGGCACAGGAATGAACACAGCGGTCTTGGTGCTGGAGAACGGCCAGGTGTTCACCGGCCGGAGCTTCGGCGCAGTCGGCGAGACCCTTGGCGAGGCGGTGTTCTGCACCGCGATGACCGGCTATCAGGAAACCCTGACCGATCCGAGCTACCACCGGCAGATCGTGGTCGCCACGGCGCCGCAGATCGGCAACACCGGCTGGAACACCGAGGACGGCGAGAGCACGGGCAGCGCCGGGAGCACCGGAGTCGACGGTGACTCGGGCAAGATCTGGGTCGCGGGGTATGCGGTTCGCAACCCCACCCGACGCGTCTCCAACTGGCGCGCGACGACCTCTCTCGAAGAGGAGCTGGACCGTCAGGGCATCGTCGGGATCGGCGGTATCGACACCCGCACCGTGGTGCGCATCCTCCGCGACCACGGGTCGATGAAGGCCGGGATCTTCTCCGGCCCGGCGCTCGCCGACACCGACGAACTCGTCGCCCGCGTGCGCAACCAGCCGGACATGAAGGGCGCCCGGCTGGCCGACGAGGTCACCACCGACAGCGGTTACGTGGTCGAACCCCTCGACCAGCACCGGTTCACGGTGGCCGCCATCGACCTGGGCATCAAGACCAACACGCCGCGGATGTTCGCCGAACGCGGCGTCCGCACCCACGTGCTGCCCGCGACCGTCGCGCTCGACGCCATCGCCGACCTGAAACCCGACGGGGTGTTCCTCTCGAACGGTCCCGGCGACCCGGCCACGGCCGACGACATCGTCGAACTCACCCGCGGGGTGCTCGGCCAGGACATCCCGCTCTTCGGCATCTGCTTCGGCAACCAGATCCTGGGCCGCGCGCTCGGCCGGTCGACCTACAAGATGAAGTTCGGCCACCGGGGCATCAACATCCCGGTGGTCGACCACGCCACCGGCAAGGTCTCGATCACCTCGCAGAACCACGGCTTCGCGCTCGAAGGCGAGGCGGGCGAGGAGTTCGACTCCGACTTCGGCCGCGCCCGGGTCAGCCATGTCTGCGCCAACGACGGCACCGTGGAGGGCGTCGAGCTGCTCTCCGGTCGCGCCTACTCGGTGCAGTACCACCCCGAGGCGGCCGCCGGTCCCCACGACGCCGCGTATCTGTTCGACAAGTTCGTCACCCTGCTCGAAGGGGACAAGTCCCAAGGAGCGAGTGCCTGATGCCGCGCCGCGAAGACATCAACCACGTCCTGGTCATCGGGTCCGGGCCGATCGTGATCGGTCAGGCCTGCGAGTTCGACTACTCCGGCACGCAGGCCTGCCGGGTCCTCAAGGCCGAGGGCCTGCGGGTCAGCCTGGTCAACTCGAACCCGGCCACGATCATGACCGATCCGGAGTTCGCCGACGCCACCTACATCGAGCCGATCACGGCCGAGTACGTGGAGAAGGTCATCGAGGCCGAGCGCGACGCCGGGCATCCCATCGACGCCGTGCTGGCGACCCTCGGCGGTCAGACCGCGCTCAACACCGCTGTCGCACTGCACGATCGCGGCTCGCTGGAGAAGTACGGCATCGAGCTGATCGGCGCCGACTTCGACGCCATCCAGCGCGGCGAGGACCGGCAGATGTTCAAGGACATCGTCGAGAAGGTCGGCGGGGAGAGCGCGCGGTCCCGCGTCTGCCACACGATGGACGAGGTGCGGGACACCGTCGCCGAGCTCGGGTTCCCGGTCGTCGTCCGGCCGTCGTTCACCATGGGCGGTCTCGGCTCGGGCATGGCCTACGACGACGAGGACCTCGACCGGATCGCGGGCGGCGGTCTCGCCGCCTCCCCGACGGCGAACGTCCTCATCGAGGAGTCGATCCTCGGGTGGAAGGAGTACGAGCTCGAGCTCATGCGCGACAACCGCGACAACGTGGTGGTCGTCTGCTCGATCGAGAACCTCGACCCGGTCGGCGTCCACACCGGTGACTCGGTGACCGTCGCCCCGGCGATGACGCTCACCGACCGCGAGTACCAGATCATGCGCGACCTCTCCATCGACATCCTGCGCGAGGTCGGCGTCGACACCGGCGGTTGCAACATCCAGTTCGCCCAGGACCCGCGCGACGGGCGCCTCGTCGTCATCGAGATGAATCCGCGCGTGTCGCGGTCGTCGGCGCTCGCGTCGAAGGCCACCGGCTTCCCGATCGCGAAGATCGCCGCGAAGCTGGCCATCGGCTACAGCCTCGACGAGATCGTCAACGACATCACCAAGGAGACCCCGGCCTGCTTCGAGCCGACGCTCGACTACGTCGTGGTGAAGGCTCCGCGGTTCGCGTTCGAGAAGTTCCCGGGCGCCGACGACACGCTGACCACCACGATGAAGTCGGTGGGCGAGGCGATGAGCCTCGGTCGCAGCTTCGCCGAGGCGCTCGGCAAGGTCATGCGGTCGCTGGAGACGAAGGCCGGTGGCTTCTGGGCCGAGCCCAACCGCCCAGACCCGTCGACCGTCGACCTGCCCGCACTGCTCGAGGACATCAAGACCCCGCGCGACGGCCGACTGTACAAGCTGATGCTCGCCTTCGAGGCCGGCGCGACGATCGAGGACCTCTACGAGGCCACCGCGATCGATCCCTGGTTCCTCGCCGAGATCGGGGGGATCGCCGCGCTCGGAGCGGAGATCCGCGACGCCGACACACTGGACGAGTCGTTGCTGCGCGAGGCCAAGTCCACCGGCTTCTCCGACCGTCAGATCGCCGCTCTGCGTTCGGATTTCGCCGACGAGGCAGCCGTTCGCGCCCACCGGATCGGGCTGGGCGTGCGGCCGGTCTACAAGACCGTCGACACCTGCGCGGCCGAGTTCGAGGCGAAGACGCCGTACCACTACTCGAGCTACGAACTCGACCCCGGGGCGACCAGTGAGATCGCGCCCCAGACGGAGCGCCCCAAGGTCCTGATCCTCGGTTCGGGCCCCAACCGCATCGGTCAGGGCATCGAGTTCGACTACTCGTGCGTGCACGCCGCATTGACCCTGTCGGACGCCGGATACGAGACCGTCATGGTCAACTGCAACCCGGAGACGGTGTCCACCGACTACGACACCGCCGACCGTCTCTACTTCGAGCCGCTGACGTTCGAGGACGTCCTCGAGGTCTACCACGCCGAATCGGAGTCGGGCACCGTCGAAGGTGTCATCGTCCAGCTCGGCGGCCAGACGCCGCTCGGTCTCGCGCACCGTTTGGAGGAGGCCGGGGTGCCGATCGTCGGCACCAGCCCGGCGGCCATCGACCTCGCCGAGGATCGCGGCGAGTTCGGCAAGGTGCTGACCGCCGCCGGACTACCGGCCCCGGCGTTCGGTACCGCGACGAGCTTCGACGAGGCCCGCGACACCGCCGCCCGGATCGGGTACCCGGTGCTCGTCCGGCCGTCGTACGTCCTCGGTGGACGCGGCATGGAGATCGTCTACGACGAGAAGTCCCTGGAGGACTACATCTCTCGCGCGACCGAGCTGACCCCGGATCATCCGGTACTGGTCGACCGGTTCCTCGAAGACGCGGTGGAGATCGACGTCGACGCCCTCTGCGACGGCGACGAGGTCTACATCGGCGGCGTGATGGAACACATAGAAGAGGCCGGAATCCACTCCGGTGACTCGGCGTGCGCGTTGCCGCCGGTCACTCTCGGCCGAGCCGACCTCGAGATGGTGCGGACCTCGACCGAGGCGCTGGCCAAGGGCATCGGCGTCAAGGGTCTGCTCAACGTCCAGTACGCGCTCAAGGACGACATTCTCTACGTGCTCGAGGCCAATCCGCGTGCGAGCCGGACGGTCCCGTTCGTCTCCAAGGCCACCGCGGTGCCCCTGGCCAAGGCGTGTGCGCGCGTCATGCTCGGCGCGTCGATCGCTGATCTGCGGGAGCAGGGCATCCTGCCCGGCGACGGCGACGGCGACGGCGGCGAGGCTCCGGCGACGGCGCCGATCTCGGTGAAGGAAGCGGTCCTGCCGTTCAATCGGTTCCGTCGCCATGACGGCAGCGGGGTCGACAACCTGCTGAGCCCCGAGATGAAGTCGACCGGCGAGGTCATGGGCATCGACGCCGACTTCGGTCGCGCATTCGCCAAGTCGCAGACCGCCGCCTACGGCTCGCTCCCGACCAGCGGCAAGATCTTCGTGTCGGTGGCCAACAAGGACAAGCGGGCGCTGATCTTCCCGGTGAAGCACCTCGCCGACCTGGGGTTCGACATCCTGGCCACCGAGGGGACCGCGGACGTGTTGCGCCGCAACGGGATCAAGTGCGAGACGGTGCGCAAGCACTTCGAGGCCGCCGAGGGTCAGCGCACGATCGTCGACATCATCCGCGCCGGCGAGGTGACGATGGTGGTCAACACCCCGTATGGCAACTCGGGGCCCCGCGTCGACGGCTACGAGATCCGGAGCGCCGCGGTGTCGGTGAACATCCCGTGTATCACCACGGTGCAAGGTGCCTCGGCCGCCGTGCAGGGCATCGAGGCCGCGATGACCGGCGACATCGGGGTGCGGTCGCTGCAGAACCGGCACGCCGACCTGGCCGGCCGCTCGTGACGGACGCGTCCGGGTTCGGCGGCCGCTACACGAGGGCGGTCGCCGAGCGCGGGCGTCTGTGCGCCGGGATCGATCCCCACGCCGCGTTGCTCGCGGAGTGGGGCCTCTCGGTGGACATCGACGGACTGTCGGCGTTCGCCGACATCTGCGTCGAGGCGCTGGGTCCGGTGGCCGCCGTCATCAAACCTCAGGTCGCCTTCTTCGAGCCGTTCGGGTCCGCGGGTTTCGCGGTACTGGAACGCGTCATCGCGGGCTGCCGCGAGGCGGGCGCCCTCGTCATCGCCGACGCCAAGCGCGGTGACATCGGTTCGACGATGGCCGCCTACGCGCAGGCCTGGTTGTCCGAGTCGTCGCCGCTGTGCGCTGACTCGGTCACCGCGTCTCCCTACCTGGGTTACGAATCCCTGCGCCCTGCACTGGATCTCGCGCGGTCCGGCGAGCGCGGCGTCTTCGTGCTGGCGCGGACGTCGAACCCGGAGGGCGGCGAGCTCCAGCGGGCGCAGGTGGGGGAGCGGACGGTCGCGCAATCGATCGTCGACGCCGCGGCCGCCGAGAACACGGACGGCACCGCGACCGTCGGTCTGGTCGTCGGGGCGACACGTGAGCACGGGCTCGATCTCGCCGGCCTCCGCGGCCCGATCCTGGCCCCCGGGCTGGGTGCCCAGGGTGCGACGGCCGCCGACCTGCCGATTGTGTTCGAGGGGGCCGACCCGGCCTGGGTGCTGCCCGCCAGTTCGCGCGGCGTGCTCCGAGCCGGGCCCGATCCCATCGCCCTGCGCGACGCTTTCGTCCGCGCCCGGGACGAGGTCGAGGCCGCGCTGGGCTGAGGTGCGGTCAGGAGTCGCGGGTTCGGGAGACAACCGGCGGTCGCCACGGCGAGGCCCGCTCCGGCGACCGCCAGTATCGACGACGATCGAATCGATCGATGCGGATCACTGCCCACCGGCGATAACTCTCCGCAGCACCGGCCGTTTGATCGACGTATCCGAATAGAGGGTTTCGTCACGACCGAGCGCTGCGATCTCATCGGGCGCGATGACAGGCTGAGATCCCGCACCTGCCGTTTGTACCGGATTCGGTCCGTTGAAGAAGACGTAGTAGCCGTCCGAGCCGCGGTCGGGATCGCTCGTACTGAACCCTCGGTAGCAGATGTTGGTCGTACCGGCCGCGGCATTGAGCACCGAGCTGTCACTGGACATTCCGATGTAGATGAGGCGGTCCCAGTCTTCGGATGAGGACCAACCCGCGCGTCGGGCTATGTCGTCGAGACTCGTCGTGGTGCCGGCGGTCGCTGCGAGCTCGTCAGCCACCCTGAAGAAGTCGGCCGACGAACCCAATGGGGCATCGTTACTCCACAGGAAGAACTCGCGCGAGCACTCCTCTTGGGGCTTCTCGCCGAGCCTCGGGATCGGAAGGCACGCGGCCGCACCCAAGGCGGTCATCACAATGACGACCACGAGTGTCACACTGCGGATACGTTGTGCAGTAAGCGTAATCTGCCCGGTCACGTGGTCGGCGCCGGCAACGGGATGTCTGTCTTCAACGCAATTCCTGTCTCGCGTTTCGCGACCTTGTCGCTCCACTCGATCTCTCCGTTCTCGTCCAAGACGACCGTGCGGCCTGCGGTTATGGCTCTGTCCACCAGCTCGGCGAGCCTTTGCGGGTCTGCGTCCGGATTCTCGGTCGCGATCCGTCGTCCCACCTCGTTGTTGTAGAGATCCATGGCCTCACGGCTGGCTGGGTTTCCGCCGAGGCCTTCATGAGCAGTCGCGAACCTCGTGGTCCACTCCTGACCGAAACGGTCGGTCATGAGCGCGTTCCAATATGTGTGGCGGAACGCGTCACCGTGGCCGTCTGCCAGTGAGTTCTCCCGCCTGTCACGATTCGGGTGCCGTGCGGTGGCAACGGCATCCGCCTTCGACTGGATCTGGAAGAAGTCGTAGACCTCTCGCCAGCCCGTCACCGGAACCGCTCCCATCTCGGCGAGCATGGTGACTTCCTCGGGCGTCATGAGGGTGGGCTTGCACGTGGGATCGAACCTGCGGATCGTGTCGAGCAGGTCGCCCGACGGCCACAGGCGCGCTCCGCCCTTGGACGCGTCGACCTGATACTCGCGGAGGATCTCGGCGAGCCGGGGATCGGAGTGGTGACCCGCCGCTCCTGCTTTCATGGAGTCGGGGAGTTTCTCGAGGATCCGTCGCAGCCCTTCGGACCCGACCTTGTCGATCTCGTCGATGCGCCGCAGAGAACCGCGGATCTCCTTGGTGAGGTAGCTCTCCAGTGACTCCTTCTGCACGATCTTGACCTGGTAGGCCAACTTCCAGGTCTTCAGCCATTCGAGGTTCGACTTCGTCGAGTAGACCTCCCCGTCACCGGCGACGGCGAGTTCGAACTCCGAGCCGAGTGCCTCGGCCTTCTTCGACCTCACGTTGGCGATCTCGCCCTCCATCGACGCCAAGAGGGAATCGAACTTCCCGGCCAGCGACTCGATCACGGTGGCACTGCGATCGGCAGCGTCCGCGTGCGCGTTCGACGACTCCCGGGCGTCCCGTCCGCCGTCACTGCGCCAGGTACTCCAGTGAGCCGTCGAAGGTCGTTGCAGCTGCTCTGGCCGTACCCCTCAAGTCGGCGGACTTCGACGTCAACCGGCCACTGACCGTCTTCGCGCTGCCGAAGTCCCACGCCAGCACCTTCTCGACGGTGTACGCGAATCCATCCGACACCGCTCAGCCTCCCGCACGCATCTTCTCGCCCAGTTCGCGCACCCGCGCCGGAACCACCTTCATCAACCGCCCCCGAGCAGCTACTTCCCCGAAAGTCAGATCATGCTAGCCGCGTGCACCGACGACGGGGGCAGCTGTCCCCAGGGATGCCGTGGCACCGCCCGCGACACGCGCGGTGCCTCGGCCCAATCCCAGAATTTCCGGCCACATCACTGGTGTCACACGCGTCTCAGTCGAGGGACGTCCGGGCGAGAGGTCGTTCGCTTTGCTATCGACCACCTTGTCGCACGATGTTGCCCTGACCTGCGAGAATGTCACGAAACACGTAGTCAGCGCGGTGGGGGAGGCACTGAATCGGTGCTGTGCTCCCGTGAACGCACACGAGGCCCTACAACATGAGAAAACGCCCCGAAAACGGGGGGTCGCACTCGCAAATGCCTGCTCACGTGGGTACGGTCGCATTCGCCGCCAACATTTTGATGGCGTCGGCCGGGTGCAGACCCGGCTGACAGGCCGGCGATGGCGATCCAGCCGCGGTCGCACGGCAACAGAGCCTCGGACGCCCCCGGGCGAACGATGCAGTCCCACTCGAGAACGAAAGACGGAGGAACCCCGTGGCCCTTCCCCAGTTGACCGATGAGCAGCGCGCCGCTGCGTTGGAGAAGGCAGCTGCCGCTCGTCGCGTCCGCGCGGAGCTCAAGGAGCGCCTCAAGCGCGGTGGCACCGATCTCCAGCAGGTGCTCAAGGATGCCGAGAACGACGAGATCCTGGGCAAGATGAAGGTCTCGGCCCTGCTCGAGGCCCTGCCCAAGGTCGGCAAGGTCAAGGCGCAGGAGATCATGACCGAGCTCGAGATCGCCCCGACCCGCCGCCTGCGTGGTCTCGGCGACCGTCAGCGCAAGGCTCTGCTCGAGAAGTTCAGCTCCTGAGCGTGAGCAACCGAACCGGATACGGCAGCGGAACGAACCCGTGGACGCGGCGGTGAACCACCGCCCGGACCACGAGGGAACCGGACGCACGAGGGGTCGACTGATCGTTTTGGTCGGCCCCTCGGCCGTCGGCAAGTCCACCGTGGTCGCGAGGGTCTGCGCCGCGGTACCCGATGTCTACTTCAGCGTCTCGGCGACAACCCGGGACCCACGGCCCGGCGAGGTCGACGGCCGCGACTACCACTTCGTGTCCGCGGGCGACTTCGACAAGATGATCGCCGCCGACGAACTCCTGGAATGGGCCGAGATCCACGGCGGGCTGCAGCGCTCGGGCACCCCCATCGCCCCCGTGCTCGCCGCTCTGGAAGCCGGCAAACCGGTTCTGGTCGAGGTCGACCTGGTCGGTGCGCGCAACGTCGTGGCCCGGCTCCCGGAGGCGATCACCGTCTTCCTCGCGCCGCCCAGCTGGGACGAACTCGTAGCCCGCCTGACCGGGCGGGCCACCGAGACGCCCGAGGCGATCGAGCGCCGACTGGCCACCGCGCGCACCGAGATGGCCGCGCAGGACGAGTTCGACCACGTCATCGTGAACAGCGAAGTCGACCGCGCCGTCGATGAGTTGGTATCCTTGCTGGTCGGACCTGAACAGCCGGCCGCATCCGCGACCTGACCGGCCCTTTCCGACACCCAGACCTCGACGCAGGAGTTCGTGTGAGCACCCCGACCAATTTCGACATCACCGAGATCGCCGACGCACCGGCCTACGACACGCCGCTGGGGATCACCAATCCGCCGATCGATGATCTCCTCGACCGCGCGTCGTCGAAGTACGCACTCGTCATCTACGCAGCCAAGCGTGCGCGCCAGATCAACGACTACTACAACCAGCTCGGCGACGGCATCCTCGAGTATGTCGGCCCGCTGGTCGAGCCCGGCCTCCAGGAGAAGCCGCTGTCGATCGCGATGCGTGAGATCCACTCCGACCTGCTCGAGCACACCGAGGGCGAATAGTCGTCGTCGGTGATGACCAAACCCACCGGAACCCGGCGCCGCATCCTGATCGGCGTCGGCGGCGGGATCGCGGCCTACAAGGTCTGCTCGGTGATCCGACACTTCACCGAGTCCGGCCATGACGTCCGCGTCGTGCCGACCCCGGCTGCGCTCGAGTTCGTCGGCAAGGCGACCTTCGAGGCGCTGAGCGGTAACCCCGTCTCCACGACCGTGTTCGACGACGTCGACGAGGTCGCGCACGTCCGGCTCGGGCAGGGGGCGGACCTCGTGGTCATCGCCCCGGCCACCGCCGACCTCATGGCCCGCGCCGCACAGGGGCGTGCCGACGACCTGCTGACCGCGTCGCTGCTGACCGTGCGGTGCCCGGTGCTGTTCGTGCCCGCGATGCACACCGAGATGTGGGAGCACCCCGCCACGCAGGCCAACATCGCAACGCTGCGGTCGCACGGCTCGGTCGTGATGACACCCGCGTCGGGCCGTCTCACCGGCACCGACTCGGGCCGCGGTCGTCTACCGGATCCTCAGGAGATCGCCCTGGTGGGCGAGCTGTTGCTCGATCGCGCCGACGCACTCCCGAACGACCTTGCCGGCGTCCGCGTGCTCATCAGCGCCGGCGGCACCCGGGAACCGCTCGACCCGGTCCGGTATCTCGGCAATCACAGCTCCGGCAAGCAGGGCTTCGCGCTGGCCCGCGCCGCGGCCCAACGCGGCGCGAGCGTCACCGTCGTCGCCGGGTCCACCGCCGACCCGGGCGACCCGGCCGGGGTCACCATCGTGCGGATCTCGACCGCCGAGCAACTCGCCGACGAGATGACCAAGCGCGCCGCCGACGCCGATGTCGTGATCATGGCCGCCGCGGTCGCCGACTTCCGACCGGTTGCGGTCGCCGAGTCGAAGATCAAGAAGGGCGACGAGGGGCCGGCGCCGATCCACCTCACCACCAATCCCGACATCCTGCGCGGGCTCGTCACCGCACGCGACGAGGGCCGCATTCCCGCTGCCACCGTGATCGTCGGGTTCGCCGCCGAGACCGGCGACGAGACCGGCGGTGTCCTCGACCACGGCCGCGCCAAGCTCGCCCGCAAGGGCTGCGACCTCCTCGTCGTCAACGCCGTCGGCGACGGCAAGGCCTTCGGGACCGAGGACAACACCGGCTGGTTGCTCGCCGCCAACGGCGACGAGACCGCCTTGCCCTTCGGGTCGAAAACACTCATGTCGAGTCGGATACTTGACGAAGTGCGGCAACTGGTGCCTGATGGTCGAGGAGCTCGACCGACCGATTAGGTTGGAAACATCCCCGGCCAGTCGGACTGGCCGACACCGCCAGCGGCGCGGCGACCATCGACGCGCGTAGATCTCGAGAGGATCTGATGACCACCTCGTCACGCCTGTTCACGAGCGAATCCGTCACCGAGGGACACCCCGACAAGATCTGTGACGCGATCAGCGACTCGATTCTCGACGCCATCCTCACCGACGATCCGAAGGCGCGTGTCGCGGTCGAGACCCTCGTGACCACCGGACAGGTGCACGTCGCCGGCGAGGTCACGACCACCGCCTACGCCGACATCCCCAAGATCGTTCGCGACAAGGTCCTGGAGATCGGGTACGACTCGTCGACGAAGGGCTTCGACGGCGCATCGTGCGGCGTGAACGTCGCCATCGGTGCGCAGTCCCCGGACATCGCGGGTGGCGTCTTCAACTCGCACGAGAGCCGCAGCGGCATCTCGGAGGACGAGATCGACAGCCAGGGTGCCGGCGATCAGGGCCTCATGTTCGGCTACGCCACAAACGAGACCCCGGAACTCATGCCGGTTCCCATCGCGCTGGCCCACCGCCTGTCGCGGCGCCTCACCGAGGTGCGCAAGAACGGCACGCTCCCGTACCTGCGCCCCGACGGCAAGACGCAGGTCACCATCGAATACGACGGCGACACCCCGGTCCGCCTCGACACCGTGGTCCTGTCGACGCAGCATGCCGCCGACATCGACCTCGACAATCTCCTCGCGCCGGACATCAAGAAGCAGGTCGTCGACGCGGTGCTCGCCGAGATCGATCTGCCGACCCTCGACACCACCGACTACCGTCTGCTGGTCAACCCGACCGGCAAGTTCGTCCTCGGCGGCCCGATGGGTGACGCCGGCCTGACCGGCCGCAAGATCATCGTCGACACCTACGGCGGCATGGCCCGTCACGGCGGCGGCGCGTTCTCCGGCAAGGACCCGTCGAAGGTCGACCGCAGCGCGGCCTACGCGATGCGCTGGGTGGCCAAGAACGCCGTGGCCGCGGGACTGGCGAACCGCATCGAGGTCCAGGTCGCCTACGCGATCGGCAAGGCCGCACCGGTCGGCCTGTTCGTCGAGACGTTCGGCAGCGAGAACGTCGATCCGACTGTCATCGAGCGGGTCATCACCGAGAACTTCGACCTGCGTCCGCTCGCGATCATCCGCGACCTCGACCTGCTGCGCCCGATCTACGCACCGACCGCCGCGTACGGCCACTTCGGTCGCACCGACGTCGACCTGCCGTGGGAGCGGACCGACCGCGCGGAGAAGCTGCGGGCCGCCGCGGGTCTGTAGACCCTCTGCGGAAGTACTCTCACTGACACCCAAAGGAGCACGGGTCCCGGCCGCCGATCTGCCGGTGGCCCGTGTTCTTCCTGTTCTGGGGCTCGCTCACCTCGACCGTCCCTTCGATTACCTGATCGACGTCGACCAGGACGAGGACGCGCAGCCCGGTGTTCGTGTCCGCGTGCGATTCTCGGGTCGGCTCGTCGACGGCTACCTCCTCGAGCGCATCGAGAAGAGCGATCATCCCGGCAAGCTGGGCTGGCTCGACCGGGTCGTGTCCGCCGAGCCGGTACTGACCCCGCAGCTGGCGACGCTGTGCCGCGCGGTGGCCGATCGGTACGCGGGCACGATGGGCGACGTCGTGCGCCTGGCCATACCGCCGCGGCATGCGCGCACCGAGAAGGAGACGACGCCCGACCCGGCCGCTGTCGTCGAATCGCCCGAACTCGCCGACTGGCATCGGTATGCCCTGGCCGACTCCTACGTGGAGAACCTGGCCGACAGTCATCCGCGGGCCGTCTGGCAGGCCCTACCGGGGGAGGACTGGCCGCGCCGTCTCGCCGAACTCGCCGCGGCGACCCTCGCAGCGGGACGCGGGTGCATCCTCGTCGTCCCCGATCAGCGTGATCTCGATCGGGTGTGGGCCGAGTGTGAGCCGTTGATCGGCGACCGTGGGGTCGCGCTGTCCGCCGGACTCGGACCCACCGCGCGCTACCGCCGATGGCTGGCCGTGCGCCGCGGTGCCGCGCAGCTGGTGATCGGTACCCGAAGCGCGGTGTTCGCGCCGGTCAAGGACCTCGGCCTGGTCGTCGTGTGGGATGACGGCGACGACAGCATGGCAGACCCGCGGGCGCCCTACCCGCATCCCCGCGAGGTGGCGGTGCTGCGGTCGCACCACGAGCGGTGCGGCCTGCTGCTCGGCGGGTTCGCCCGGACCGCCGAGGCTCAGGCGCTGGTGGTCTCGGGCTGGGCGCACGACCTCGTCGCCGACCGCACGACGGTCCGCACCCGCAGCCCCCGTGTCCAGGCCATCTCCGACGACGACCGGCAGATCGCACGCGACCCCATGGCCCGGTCGGCGCGCATCCCCGAAGTCGCGTTCGACGCGGCGCGGTCGGCGTTCGCCGCCGATCGTCCGGTGATCTTCAGCGTCCCGCGCCGGGGTTACGTGCCGTCGCTCGCATGCACCCGCTGCCGCGAACACGCGCGGTGCCGGGCCTGTCACGGACCGTTGCAGCTCGATGCCGACCAACGACTGAGCTGCCGCTGGTGCGGACGGCCCGAACGGTCCTTCCGTTGCCCGGAGTGCGGCAACACCTCGGTGCGCGCGACGGTGACCGGTGCACGCCGGACCGCCGAGGAGCTGGGACGTGCCTTCGCCGGCGTGCCGGTGCTGACCAGCGGCGGCAACACGATCCTCGACGAGATCGAACCCGGCGCACGGCTCGTCGTCGCGACGCCCGGCGCGGAACCGGTGGCCCCGGGCGGATACGGCGCCGCGATCGTCGTCGACACCTGGGCCCAGCTCGACCGGGCCGACCTGCGTGCCGAAGAGCACGCGGTCCGGCGGTGGATGGCGCTCGCCGCGATGGTGACCCCGCACGGTGACGGTGGGCGAGTGGTCATCGTCGCCGACTCGGCGCTCGCACCCGTGCAAGCCCTGATCCGTTGGGACCCGGTGGGTTTCGCCTCGATCCAGTTGCAACAGCGCGTGGAACTCGGATTCCCCCCGGCGGTGACGATGGCCTCGGTCGACGGGCCGACCGGTGTGATCACCGACTTCGTCGAGCACCTCGAGTTACCCTCCGACGCCGATGTTCTCGGCCCGGTGCCGTTGCCGCCCGGCGTCCGCCCACCGGCCGGCAGTGCCGAGTGGGAGGCCGCCGCGGACGACGAGATGGATCGCATCCTGGTGCGGTTGCCGCGCAAGCACGGACGGCTCCTCGCCGAGGCGCTCGTCGCGGGCCAGGTGCGCCGCAACACACATCGACAGACCGGGCCGATCCGGGTGCAGATCGACCCGCCTACGATCGGATGAATGCGCATCGTTTTCGCCGGGACCCCCGAGGTCGCCGTGCCGTCGTTGCAGGCCCTCATCGACTCGCCCTCACATGAGGTGGTCGGGGTCATCACCCGGCCCGACGCCGTGTCCGGCCGCGGCCGCAAGGTGATGCGGTCACCCGTCGGACAACTCGCCGACAAGCATGCGCTTGAGGTGATCACCCCGCGCCGGCTGTCGGAGCCGGAGGTCGACGACGTGCTCCGGCGCTGGGCTCCCGACTGCGGTGCCGTCGTGGCCTACGGCGGGCTCGTACCGCCCGGACTGCTGGACCTGCCGCGCCACGGTTGGATCAATCTGCACTTCTCGGTGCTGCCCGCCTGGCGCGGTGCCGCTCCGGTCCAGGCCGCCATCGCCGCCGGCGACGAGGTGACCGGGGCCAGCACGTTCCGGCTCGAGAAGGGTCTCGACACCGGTCCGGTCTTCGGGGTGCTCACCGAGACCATCCGACCCACCGACACCAGCGGTGATCTACTCGGGCGTCTCGCCGATGCCGGGTCGGGACTGTTGCTGTCCACGCTCGACGGCCTCGAGGCCGGTGAACTCGCCCCCGAACCGCAGCCCACCACGTTGGTGAGCCACGCGTCCAAGGTCGAGGTCGAGGACGCGCGGATCCGCTGGGAACTGCCGGCACACATCATCGATCGCCTGGTTCGCGCGTACACACCAGCACCCGGACCGTGGACCAGCCTCGACGACGCGCGGATCAAGGTCGGGCCGGTGTCGGTCGCGTCGGCCGACGATCCCGGTCTGCCCGATGCGGCGCGGGACGGCGGCCTGGCGCCCGGTGCACTCGCCGTCACGAAGAAGGCGGTGTTCGTCGGAACCGGTTCGCAGCCGGTGAGACTCGGCACCGTACAGCCGCCGGGGAAGAAGCCCATGCCCGCCGCCGACTGGGCTCGTGGCGCGCGCCTGACCGACGGGACGGTCCTGGGATGAGCGGCAAGTTCCGGCAGAAGGACCTCGATCCCGCGCGCGTGGCCGCCCGCGACACCCTCCGCGCGGTGCGCGAACGCGACGCGTATGCCAACCTCGTCCTGCCGAAGATGCTGCGCGAAAAAAAGATCGAGGGACGAGACGCCGCCTTCGCCACCGAGCTGGCCTACGGGGCCGCGCGGGCCCAGGGTCTGCTCGACGCGGTGATCTCCTCCGCCGCGAAACGGCCGGTCGCCGACATCGACGGCACGGTGCTCGACGTCCTGCGACTCGGCACCTATCAGCTGTTGCGGACGAGGGTCGGCGCACATGCGGCGGTCTCCACGTCGGTTGACCTGGTGCGCGCCGAAAACGGGATGGGGCCGTCCGGTTTCGTGAACGCGGTGCTGCGCAAGGTCTCCCAGAAGGACGAGGGCATGTGGGTGGAAGAGCTCGCACCGTCGCCCGCGGACGATCTCGTCGGCTATCTCGCCTTCCAGTACGCACATCCGCGCTGGATCGCGGAGGTGTTCCGCGACGCTCTCGGTGGTTCGGCGGGACAGCTGCAGGCGGCACTCGCCGCCGACGACGAGCGACCGCCGGTACATCTCGTCGCTCGTCCGGGGTTCATGACCGCCGAGGAACTCGCCCTCACCAGCGAGGGGGAGGTCGGCGACTACTCCCCGTACTGCGTGTACCTCCCGGGCGGCGATCCCGGCGACGTCGCCGCGATCCGTGAGGGGTACGCGGGTGTCCAGGACGAGGGCAGTCAGCTGATCGCCCGTGCGGTGACCGTGGCCGAGGTCGCCGACGACGGTGGGCGGTGGCTCGACATGTGCGCCGGCCCCGGCGGGAAGGCCGCATTGATCGGTTCGCTCGCCGAGATCGACGGTGCCCGACTCGATGCGGTCGAGGTGTCCGAGCATCGCGCCGGCCTGATCTGCAAGGTCGTGTCCGACCTCCCGGTCACCATCCATGTCGCCGACGCCCGGTCCAGTGGGCTCGACGCCGGTTACGACCGCATCCTGCTCGACGCTCCGTGCTCGGGGCTGGGCTCGCTTCGCCGACGACCCGAATCCCGCTGGCGCCGGACCACTGCCGACGTCGACGAACTCGTCGTCCTGCAGAAGGAGCTCCTCGCCGAAGCGCTGCGTCTCGTGAAACCCGGTGGCATCGTGGTCTATTCGACATGTTCGCCGCACCCGGCCGAGACGACGGCGGTGGTGGCCGACGTCCTGGCGTCGACGGACGGTGTGCGCCAACTCGACGCCCGCCCGTTGGTGACGGTGGGCAAGCTCGGCCCGGACCTGTTGGGCGACGGACCCCACGTTCAACTCTGGCCGCATGTCCACGGCACCGACGCCATGTTCCTGGCGGCGTTGACGCGGGACTAGTTCCGGGTCAGGACGTTCTGCTTTCCACGAGGGTGGCGAGCGCAGCGGTGACCGAACGCCAGCCGTCGTAGAACCCGAGTTCCTCATGGCGGTCACGATCGGACGGACTCCGATGGCGCACGACGACGCTGTACTCGGTTCCGTCTGCGTGCTCGGCCAGCGTGATCTCGGCGGTCATGGGGACCGGAGCCGGTTCGGCAGGGCGCCACGAACTGTCGACGGCATTCGTGAACACCAGGCGCTCGTGGAGATCGACGACGAGGAAGACGGCATCCATGTGCGGGACGAAAGTGGTTCCGTCGTCGCTCATCCGGGTCACGAGCCCACCGCCCGGTTCGGGTTCGAGGCGGTCGACGCGGGTGACGGTCGGAGCCGGTGTCCACCACTTGGCGAAGTTCTCCGGCTGGGTCCACGCCTCCCAGATGCGTTGTCGCGGAGCACCGATCACCCGGTGCAGGGTCAGGTCGAGCTCGGGGTCGATCATGGTGTCTCCTCGGTGTCGGTGACGAATTGTTCGAGACGGTCGGTGCGTTCGGTCCACACGGTGCGCTGATGTTCGAGCCACGTCGACAGACGGCGCATACGGCGCCTGTCGAGGGTGCACATCCGCGTGCGTCCGACCTTCTTGGTCAAGACGAGCCCGCTGTCCTCGAGCACGCGGAGATGCTTCATGAACGACGGCAGGGTGATGGGGAAGGGGTCGGCGAGCTCGCCGACGCTGGCCGGCCCACGCCCCAGGCGTTCGACGACGGCGCGGCGCGTCGGATCCGACAGAGCGCCGAAGATCTCGTCGAGTGCGCCCGAACTATATGCCATGTGGCTAAGTGTTGCAGGTCCCATCGCTTAACTCAATGGCTAAGCGAAAATCTGGCATCGGCCTTGTGGAAAGTGCATCGCAATGTGCTGCTTTTCAGATACCATCGAATGTATGTACGAGGACTATTCGGACGCAACTGGCCTCTTGGCTACCGAGCATCTACGGTCCATCGTGGGTGGGCTGTCGGCAATGCCCGTGGGTCTCGAGGAGGCGGAGTCGGTGGATCGGCTCACTCTTCTAGAAGAGATCAAGTCGGCATGCACGGCGGCCCAGGTGCGTCAGACCGCGAATCTACGCGCTGCGCGCAGCCGACGAAGCCGCACGGAACGTACCGGAGCGCCGGCGCGGTCGCGGACTCGCCGCCGAGATCGGTCTTGCGCGCAAGGTCTCGCCCCGAAAGGGAAGCCGGTGCCTCGGATTCGCCCGCGCCCTGGCGCACGAGATGCCCCATACGATGGCGGCACTGACTTCCGGTGTGCTCACCGAGTGGCGGGCCACGATCCTGGTACGCGAAACCGCTTATCTGACACGTGAAGCGCGTGAGGAGATCGACCGCCGGATCTGCGCCGATCCCGCAGCGCTGGTGGGGGTGTCCGACCGCGAGATCGAGGCATCGGCCAAGCGCCACGCCTACGAGTTGGAGCCCGAAGCGGTGGTGGCACGTAAATCAAAAGCCGAGGAGGACCGCCGCGTCAGTGTGCGACCCGCGCCGGATCTGATGACGCAACTGTCGGTGCTGCTGCCGATGGCGGACGGGATCGCGGTGTACGCCGCGTTGAAGAAGCACGCCGACTCAGTGGTCGGACAGGACGACCGAAATCATGCACAGGTCATGACCGACACCCTGGTCGAACGTGTCACCGGACGCGCTGTCGCAGAGCCGACACCGATCGCGCTCAATGTCGTTCTGTCCGAACGGTCCTTGTTCGGCGTAGACGATTCGGCCGCCGACGTCCACGGATACGGACCGATCCCGGCGACGGTCGCGCGGCTACTGGTGGCCGATTCGGTGTCGCCCGAGGGGGACACCGCCTCGACGATGCGGAAGTTGTACGCGAGACCGTCCGACGGCGCGTTGGTGGCGATGGAGTCACGGGCACGAGCTTTCCCAACCACCCTCGCCCAGTTCATCCGGATGCGTGACCAACGGTGCCGGACTCCCTACTGCGGTGCACCGATCGTCGAGGTCGACCACGCCACACCCCATCGGCGCCACGGCCCGACGAGCGCGGTCAACGCTGATGGAACCTGCGTCCTGCACAACCGCGCCAAGGAGGCCCCCGGTTGGTTCTACGACGTGAAGATGGTCGACGGCGTCCGCGTCATCGACGTGATCACCCCGACCGCGCGACGACACCGCAGTGTCGCTCCACCCGCGATCGGGCATCAACCGCCAGGACGCAGCGGCGTCGAAACCAGCCTGATCCAGATACTCGCAGCGGCGTCATTGTGGATGGCGAACGCACAGTCCGGTGATGCTGTACTAGGTTGTTCGTCGTGGCGGTCCGCCACGTCGTTGTCGGTGCAAACTCGGGGGTTTGTATGGCTGAGCGGTTCGGTGTCGAGGAGCTGGGTGTCATCACCGGCGTGGGCGATGCGCTTGCTCGATGCTCCTCGGAGGCGCGAGCCCTGTGGAGTGGGAGGTCCGCCTTCGACGATGCGTCGGGGGCGATGCCGGCGTCGGCCATCGGTGGTGCGTGCGCCGGCAAAGACGACACCGTCCGTTCACTGCTGGGCCGCGCGGCGGCGAGGATGGACCAGGTGTCGCAGACCTGCTACCAGGCCGCCGGTGACGTCGCTGATACCGAGGAGTCCCTGGCCAGCGGCTTCCGTGCCATCAGCGAGTTCTGATGTCGCGTCCGTCGCGTTCCGTCGTCAACGGCTGGGACCTGATGTCTCTGGATGCGGTCGCGACTGCGCTCGACGCGGCCGTGGATGACCTGAGGGATCTCACCCAGAGGATGGCCGAAGCGCCGATGAAAGCGGGTGACTCCAAAGGGTGGGTGGGGGACTCCCAGCGGGGTTGTGAGACGCGCACCGACTCCGATCGAACCGAGATCAACAAACTCGGGGCCGACATCACCCGCGCCGCCACTGCGCTCCGGGATACGTCGTCTGCGATCAGTCCGAATCGCACCACCGCACTGGTTCGAGCGCTCGGGCTGGAACGGGACGAGTTCAGCGTTGCCGACGACTGGACGGTACGAGACACCCGAGACTATGCGGCCGAGCTCAAGGGCGTGGAGGCGGGAAGTGCGACCGAGCGCTCGATTCTCGACGCTCAGGCCGCCCGAGCGGAGGAGGCGAAGACGGCGACCCTCTCGTTGCATTCCCTGGCCGATCAGATGGGCGAGGACGATCGCAACGGGGCGAGAGTTCTCGCGGCAGCCTTTGGCGATGCCGAAGGTAATGCGCCACTCGCGTCGAGCTACTCGCCCGGCCAGGCGAGCATCGATGTCCAGGCCATCATGAGTGGTAGTGCCACGAAGGAGCAGAAAGATCGGTTCTTCCGTGCGACCAGCCTGACCGCGGAACAGCGGGCCGCGTTGGCCCGCGGGGACTTCGCGGAGATTTCGAAGGAGCAGTTCGATTACCTGAAAGCGATCTACACACCGAGTTGGGGTGGCGGACCCGAGGGGCAGCCGCTGTCTCTTGATGCGCTGAAGTCGTTCGGCGACAGATACATCGGCGCAGAGCGAGAGAACCTGAAACGAGGTCTCGGCGACGGCGTCTATCTGCTGGGGAACCCGAACTTGCGGACCAGACAGACCGATTCGAATTCGATCGCCGAGGTCTTGGGGACAAATACGCCACTCGTGGCAGGAGGATTGAACCAACTCCCAGCGCCGATACGGGACCTTCTGAGTGGTCCGGCAGCGTCGAAGGCGAGCATCTCCAACGATCCGTCTGGCGTAGACGGTAGCCGGATGATCGAGGTCACCCGGCTCGGCTCTGTTGACGACTTCAACGACCTCATGGATGTCCTGGAGCACCGGTCAGAGGACTCGGGTCTCGCCTCGTACGGGTCGCAATCTGTCCAGCTCGGGAGCGACGTCGACAGGGCGATCATTGCTCGTGCGAGCGAGATTGCCGGCGGGGACGTAAACGAGCGTTACATCACCGACCGGAACGAAACCATCTCGCACCCGTCCGTCGAGAGGCTGCTCGACAGAATGCTGGGAGTCGCTGGGTCCGACCACATTGCCGTCCACGATGCGGTGGTGGGGGCCACAGGCGGCTCGCACTCGTCGATGCCGGCAGTTCACAGTCTTGATGGGGGCGAGAAGCCCTACGACCCATCGCTGGCAATGAAAGAGCTATTCCAGTTCGACTGGGCAGACAAGGCAGGACGTGAACACGACGGGATCAACCGGTTGTTCAATTGGATGCCCGAGGTCGCCAGCACCCCAGATGGTGTGTCTGCCGAGCGCATGGCCGACGGCGTCAGATCCGGTCAGATCGCGAGCGAGCTGGCAAGGATCATCGCCGAGAACAAGAGTGACTTCGAAGACATGAACGGCGGGTCCGCTTCATTGGGTGAGGTCAACCCCGAACTGACGAGAACGCTTGCGCGAGCAGTCAGTCCGTTTCTGGCCGAACTGGCCGAGGTGGACCCGACGCTGTTCGACACTCGCGGTGTAACCGCCCTCGGCGAGGCGAATCAGTTCAAGTCGTTGTTCCAAATCCTCACCTCGGACCCGGAAGCCGGGCGCGTGATGAACACAAGCGCGCTCTGGCAAGCCAATGTGCTTGAACAGGTGTTCGGTAGCGACCCAGAGCGCACTGATCTCGGGGAAAAGGTGGCTCGACTACACGGTGGAATGACCGCCGGTATGAACGCGATGCTAGACGAAGATACTGCCGACCGGCGTTATGACGCGGCGCGCGACTACGCCCTGCACGGCGCCGCGTTCGATTCCGTGAAGTCGCTCGCAACAGGTATTCCCGGGTTGAGCCCGGCTATCAAGGGTGCGATTGACATAGCGGCTCCCTCGCTCAAGCTCGATGTCACCGGCTTACCGCCGAATCCTGAGGATGTTGGTTCAGCGACTGAATTCGCTTCTTTGCGCGCTAGCTTGTACAAGAACACAGACCTGGACCTGGTGTACCGAGAGATGCTCGAGGGCTACATATCCAGTCATCCGGAGTTTCTCGAGACGGATTCGTTCCGGTCCATCTATGGATCTCAAGCCTATGATCAGGATTTTCTGGACTCAGTTGCAAAGGACGGCCTACCGCCAGGCTGGGACGGAATCGCTCTCAAATCGGTTGTTCAGGAGCTTGTCGGAGCCCGCGGCAGCTATTTCTTCACCGACTACAACAACCAACTGGCAAGGATGAACGATAAAAACTTCGCGGACGGCGCGGGCTGGTGAGGCGATCCGCGCCACCCGCTGCAGTTGGCATGGCCGTGATGATGGCCCTCGCAATCTCGTCTTGCGGTTCGAGCGACAGTCCGGATGTGGGCGTGACCACGCCCGCGCATAGCGCTGTTCGGCCACCCGGATTCGATGTCACCTTCCGCTGGGTGGGGAACGACGAGTTCGATCCACTCTCTGCTGAAGGAACCTTCGTGCGCGCGTACGTGGAGTCGTTCTACCTTGCGCGAGAGGGGCAGTCCACGAAGTGGGCGTATCCGGGGTTCGTGAACGCATCGGCACCGGGGATTGAGCAACGAGTTCGCGCGATCCCGAGCGAAAGCGCTGAGGGCGGTCTCGTGGGGACGTCCGTATTCGTCGCGTCCAGGCGGGAGCGACTGGGTCCGCAAGACGAGATCGTTCTGTGCGAGTACGGTTACGCCTCTAGTGACAACTCAGGCGGGGCGGGAGCCTGGACCACTTACCCAAAAAGTGCAGTCCCATCCGTGATCACCTTCACTCGGTCGGGACAGGCGCCGCCCGCTCGGCAACGTGGCGCCGCTCGTGAGGCACGACTGGACGTATTCGGGGGGTGGCGAGCCGACCACTTCGAATTCGCAGCCGTCGGGCGCGACAACTCTGCGGAACTGGAGATCTGTCGAACGCACCCGGTCCCCGAAGGTGTGCTGCCTGAAGACGCGGTTAGGGGAACCGGCCCAACCCCGCGCCCGCCTGAGCCCCCGTCCCCCGGCTGGCCGGCGAACGGCGTCTGAGACGCCGGCACGCTTTCGTCCGTAGCGGAACCCGCGTCCTACACTTGTCGACCATGTGCACCGCCGGTACCGCGCCCATGATCGCCCCGTCCATCCTGTCCGCGGACTTCGCGAATCTCGCGGCCGAGGCCGCTGCGGTGGCGCAGCCGGGGGAGACCCGCGCCGACTGGCTGCACGTCGACGTGATGGACGCGCACTTCGTGCCGAACCTGACCCTCGGACTCCCGATTGTCGAGAGCCTGTTGAAGGCCACCGACATCCCGCTCGACTGCCACCTGATGATCGAGAACCCGGAGCGGTGGGCGCCGCCGTACGCCGAGGCCGGAGCGCACAACGTCACCTTCCACGCCGAGGCCACCGAGAACCCGATCGGTGTCGCCCGTGACATCCGCGCCGCCGGGGCCAAGGCGGGCCTGTCGATCAAGCCCGGTACCGCGCTCGAGCCCTACCTCGAGATCCTGCGCGACTTCGACACCTTGCTGATCATGAGCGTCGAGCCGGGCTTCGGCGGTCAGAAGTTCATCCCCGAGGTCCTCGACAAGGCCCGCGCCATCCGGAAGTTCATCGACGCCGAAGACCTGCGGCTCCTCGTCGAGATCGACGGCGGCATCAACGCCGACACCATCGAGGAGGCCGCCGAGGCCGGCATCGACTGCTTCGTCGCCGGTTCGGCCGTCTACGGCGCGGACGATCCCGGACAGGCCGTCGCCGCACTCCGCGAGTCGGCCGCCGCCGCGCGGGCACAGACCCAGGCCTGAGCCGATGGACATCGCCGTCGCCATGGGACGCGCCATCAGCGCGTCCCGGGAGGCGATGGGGATCAGTTCGCCCAACCCGCCCGTCGGCGCGGTCATCCTCGCGGCCGACGGCACCGTCGCCGGCGTCGGGGCGACCCAACCACCCGGCGGGCCGCACGCCGAAGTCATGGCGCTCCGAGCCGCAGGCGAGGCCGCGCGAGGCGGCACCGCGATCGTCACCCTCGAACCGTGCAACCACATCGGCCGGACCGGCCCGTGCGCGCAGGCACTCATCGAGGCCGGGATCGCCGAAGTCCAGTACGCGGTGAGTGACCCGAACCCGGTCGCCGCCGGTGGTGCCGAGACGCTACAGGCCGCCGGGGTGCGCGTCACCGGGGGAGTTGCCGCAGAAGACGTCGAGAACGGACCACTCCGTCCGTGGCTCACCCGGCAGGATCTGGGCCGTCCGCACGTCACCGCGAAGATCGCGTCTGGTGTCGACGGCCGGATCGCAGCGCCCGACGGCACCAGCCAGTGGATCACCGGCCCGCAGGCTCGCGACCACGCGCACACACAGCGCGCCCGGATCGACGCCATCGTGATCGGTACCGGCACCGCGCTGGCCGACAACCCCACGCTCACCGCGCGCACCGCCGACGGCGCACTGCACCCGCACCAGCCCGCGCGCGTGGTCCTCGGCCACCGCGACATCCCGGCCGACGCCCGGCTCCGGGATCCGGCCGGCGGACCGCTGGTCCGCATCGACTCCCACGACCCCGCCGACGTCCTCGCCGCGCTGCCCGACGCGCTGTGGGTGCTGGTCGAAGGCGGGCCACACATCCTCGGCGCGTTCTTCGCGGCGGGCCTCGTCGACGAGGTGCACGCCTACGTCGCCCCGCTGGTGCTGGGTGCCGGTCGCAGTTCGGTCGAGATCCCGGGCGTGACCACCCTCGACGACGGCCATCGGTTCAGCACGAGATCGGTGACCCGACTCGGAGAGGACGTCCTCGTCACACTGTCGCGGCCGTCGACCACCCCGCGCGACAGCTGAGCGAGACGACATGCCCGAGACGCATTTCGCTCACCGGAATCGCAATGCGACTGACATCGCCGACCGTGCTAGCGTCGATGTCACCAGTTCTCGGGGCGGGGTGGAAATCCCCACCGGCGGTGATGAGGGTGCGGTGGATCCGCATCGTCCAGCCCGCGAGCGCCTGCCACCAGGCAGGGACAGCAGATTCGGTGCGAATCCGAAGCCGACGGTCATAGTCCGGATGCGAGAGAACAGGCGACACGAGGCCGCCCTGTCTGCTCCGAGCGAGCAGGAGGAGTGCGTGTTCACCGGAATCGTGGAAGAACTCGGCGTCATCGCCGACCGCGAGGATCTCTCCGACGCCGCCCGATTCACCGTCCGCGGGCCCGTGGTCACCGCCGACGCCGGTCACGGCGACTCCATCGCCGTCAACGGTGTGTGTCTGACGGTCGTCGACCTCCGTCCCGGTGAGTTCACCGTCGACGTGATGGGCGAGACCCTGCGCCGGAGTTCGCTGTCCGACCTCGCCGCCGGAAGCACCGTCAACCTCGAACGCGCTATGCCCGCGAACGGCCGCTTCGGCGGCCACATCGTGCAGGGGCACGTCGACGGCACCGGCACGATCGCCGCGGTCAACCCGTCGGAGAACTGGACGGTCGTACGGATCGCCGTGCCCGCGGCGCTCACCCGGTATCTCGTCGAGAAGGGTTCCATCACCGTGGACGGGGTGTCCCTCACCGTGTCCGCGGTCGGCGGGTCCGGCGACGACTCCTGGTTCGAGATCTCCCTGATCCCGACGACCCTCAACGAGACCAACCTCGGCGCCGCCCGACCCGGCACCGTGGTCAACCTCGAAGTCGACGTCATCGCCAAATACGTCGAGCGCCTTCACCTGGGTTCGGACACGACTGGTACTCCTGATGTAGCGGGGGCGAAATGAGGACAACGAGTGAGGTTCTGATGAGCGAGTCACCGCGCGAGGGGAACGACGCGACGGCAACCGAGGGTGGCGGCGCCGTCGCCTTCGACACGATCGAGCGCGCCATCGCCGACATCGCCGCCGGCAAGGCGGTCGTCGTGGTCGACGACGAGGATCGTGAGAACGAGGGTGACCTGATCTTCGCGGCGGAGAAGGCGACCCCCGAACTGGTGGCGTTCATGGTGCGCTACACCTCCGGCTACCTGTGTGTCCCGCTCGACGGCGACGCCTGCGACCGGCTCGGCCTGCCGCCGATGTACTCGATGAACCAGGACAAGCACGGCACCGCCTACACCGTGACCGTCGATGCCCGGGAGGGCATCGGTACCGGTATCAGCGCCGCCGACCGCGCCACCACCATGCGTCTGCTGGCCGACCCCGACGCCGCGGCCGCCGACTTCACCCGGCCCGGCCACGTCGTCCCGCTGCGAGCCAAGGAGGGCGGCGTGCTGCGTCGTCCCGGGCACACCGAGGCCGCGGTCGACCTCGCCCGCCTGGCCGGCCTCGCCCCGGCCGGCGTGATCTGCGAGATCGTCAGCCAGAAGGACGTCGGCTCGATGGCGCAGACCGACGAGTTGCGTGTGTTCGCCGACGAGCACGATCTCGCACTGATCTCGATCGCCGACCTCATCGCGTGGCGACGCCGTCACGAGAAGCACGTGGTCCGCGTCGCCGACGCCCGGATCCCCACCCGGCACGGCGACTTCCGTGCCGTCGGCTACTCCAGCGTCTACGACGACGTCGAACACGTCGCGCTCGTCAAGGGAGACGTCACCGGCGAGGACGGCGAGGGTCACGACGTCCTGGTCCGGGTGCACTCGGAGTGCCTGACGGGCGACGTCTTCGGGTCGCTGCGCTGCGACTGCGGCCCGCAGTTGGACGCCGCGATGGAGATGGTGGCCGACGAGGGCCGCGGGATCATCCTGTACATGCGCGGGCACGAGGGTCGCGGGATCGGGCTGTTGCACAAACTGCAGGCCTACCAGCTGCAGGACGCGGGGTCCGACACCGTCGACGCCAACCTGGAACTGGGCCTGCCCGCCGATTCGCGGGACTACGGACTCGGTGCCCAGATCCTCGTCGACCTCGGCGTACGGTCGATGCGTCTGCTGACCAACAACCCCGCCAAGCGTGTGGGGCTCGACGGATACGGTCTGCACATCGTCGACCGGGTCCCGATGCCGGTGCGCGCCAACGCCGAGAACCTGCGGTACCTGCGTACCAAGCGCGACCGGATGGGCCACGATCTGATCGGGCTCGACGATCACGTCCAGCCCACCGACGGCGCGTCCGAAGGAGCACCTGCATGAGCGGCCACGGAGAGCCGACCCTCGAACTGGCCGACGCCGGCTCGCTGCGCCTGGCGATCGTCTCGTCGCAGTGGCACGAGGTCGTCTGCGGCGCGCTCCTCGACGGCGCCATCCGGGCCGCGCGGGACAACGGCGTCGTCGACCCGACCATCGTGCAGGTGGCCGGCGCCATCGAGCTGCCCGTCATCGTGCAGGCACTGGCGCGCACGCACGACGCCGTCGTGGCGCTGGGCGTCGTGATCAAGGGTGAGACACCGCATTTCGAGTATGTGTGTGACGCGGTGACCGCCGGCCTGACACGGGTGTCGCTCGACGAGTCGACCCCGGTCGGCAACGGAGTCCTGACCGTGCTCACCGAGGACCAGGCGATCGCACGGGCCGGACTCCCGGGCTCGACGGAGGACAAGGGCGCACAGGCGACGGTCGCCGCGCTGGCGTCGGCGCTGACCCTGCGCGCGCTCGCGCGTGGCGAAACCCTCCCGGTGGCGGTCGGAGGAGCATCGGCGTGAGTCCCGCGGACACCCCGCCGACCGACTCCGCCGGCTGGGACCTGGTCTACCGGCCCCGCAACCTACCGCGGTGGGCCATCGCCGCCGCGGTCGTGGTGATGGCCATCCACATCACGTTCGGTCTACTGCTCACGATCGACGACGTCGGAGTCCGCAATCTCGGCGGTTCCGACCAGATCGCGATCATCCTCATCGGCGTGCTCATCTCGGCGGCCATCCTGCTGTTCACCCGCCCGCGACTGCGCGTCGGAGCCGCCGGCGTCGAGGTGCGCAACCTGGTGTCGGCGCGGCTCTTCGAATGGGACCGTGTTCTCGGTCTCACCTACCCGGAGCAGGGTTTCGGGGCGTGGCTGCTCTTCCCGGCCGACGAACACATCACTGTCCTGGCGGTTCAGGCCGGTGACGGTCAGCGCGCCATCGACGCGATGGGTCGATTCCGCGAGCTCGAGGAGCGCTACCGCGGGACTGTCCGGCCCGGACACTAGCCTGGAACACGTGGCCGACCCGACTACCTACCGACCCGCCCCGGGGTCCATCCCGACCGATCCCGGGGTGTACAAGTTCCGCGACGAGCATCGTCGTGTCATCTACGTGGGTAAGGCCAAGAACCTCCGGTCGAGGCTGACGTCGTACTTCGCCGACATCGCCTCGCTGCACCCCCGCACCCGTCAGATGGTGACGACGGCCGCCTCCGTCGAGTGGACGGTGGTCGGCACCGAGGTCGAGGCGCTGCAGCTCGAATACAACTGGATCAAGGAATTCGACCCGCGCTTCAACGTCCGCTACCGCGACGACAAGAGCTACCCGATGCTCGCGGTCACCCTGAACGAGGAGTACCCGCGCCTGTTCGTGTACCGGGGTCCGCGCCGGCGCGGCGTGCGCTACTTCGGTCCGTACGCGCATGCGTGGGCGATCCGCGAGACGGTCGACCTGCTGACCCGGGTCTTCCCGGCCCGGACCTGCTCGGCCGGTGTGTTCAAACGGCATCGGCAGATCGACCGCCCGTGTCTGCTCGGCTACATCGACAAGTGCTCCGCCCCCTGCGTCGGGCGGGTGGATGCCGAGGAACACCGGGAGATCGTCGAGGACTTCTGCGATTTCCTCGCGGGCCGCACCGACCTGATGATCCGCAAGATGGAACGGGACATGAACGTCGCGGCCGAGGAGCTCGACTTCGAGCGTGCCGCGCGGTTGCGTGACGACATCGGTGCGATGCGACGCGCCATGGAGAAGCAGGCGGTCGTGCTCGGCGACGGCACCACCGCCGACGTGATCGCGCTCGCCGGCGATCAGCTCGAAGTGTCGGTCCAGGTGTTCCACGTCCGCGACGGACGGGTGCGCGGCCAGCGCGGATGGGTGGTCGAGCGCAGCGACAACGGCACCGACGGCGATGTGGTGGGGGAGTTCATCACCCAGTTCTACGGCGCCCAGGTCGATTTCGACGCCACCGTCGACGTCGGGACCGATCGGGCACACGGGGAGTCGATACCCCGTGAGGTGCTGGTGCCGGAGTTGCCGTCCGACGCCGAGGAGCTCGAGGAGTGGCTGTCCGGTCTCCGCGGCAGCCGGGTGCGGTTGCGGGTGCCCCAGCGCGGCGACAAGAAGGCGCTGTTCGAGACCGTCGCCCGCAACGCCGGCGAAGCCCTTGCGCAGCACAAACTCCGACGCGCGGGCGATCTCACGACCCGATCGGCGGCGCTCACCGAACTGCAGGAGTCGCTACTGCTCGATCAGGCGCCGCTGCGCATCGAGTGCGTCGACATCTCGCACGTGCAGGGCACCGATGTGGTCGCCTCCCTCGTGGTCTTCGAAGACGGTCTGCCGCGTAAGTCCGACTATCGGCACTACTCGATCCGGCACGCCGCCGGCGAGGGCCGATCCGACGACGTCGCGTCCATCGCCGAGGTCACTCGACGCCGGTTCCTGCGCCACCGCACCGACCGCGATGCGCCGCCACCGGTGTCCGGCGAGATCAGCGCGGCGGCCGACACCACGGCGCAACCGCGGAAGTTCGCCTACCCGCCGAACCTCTTCGTCGTCGACGGCGGTGCGCCCCAGGTGCACGCCGCCGCGGCGGTCCTCGACGAACTCGGCATCACCGACGTCTCGGTGATCGGGCTCGCCAAACGCCTCGAGGAGGTGTGGGTGCCCGGCGACGACGACCCGATGATCCTGCCGCGCAACAGCCAGGCACTGTTCCTGCTGCAACGGGTGCGCGACGAGGCCCATCGGTTCGCCATCACGTTCCACCGCAGCAAGCGCAGCAAGCGCATGACCGAGTCGGTGCTCGACGGGGTCCCCGGCCTCGGCCGAACCCGCCGCACCGCGCTGGTGACCCACTTCGGTTCGGTTGCGCGCCTGCGCGAGGCATCGTTGGATGAGATATCCCAGGTGCCCGGGATCGGCCTCACCACGGCGCGTGCGGTCCAGACCGCGCTCTCCGGCGAGGTGGCGGCGCCCGACCAGACCCCGAACCCGGCCCCGATCCCGGAGCGGGCCGAGAAGGAGATGACGGTGGCGACCGGTGACGCGGGACGAGGTGCCGATGAGTGACCACACCGAAGTGCAGAGCGCGGCGATCGCCGAGGCGAACGACACCGACTTCACCGTCCTGTTCGTGACGGGGATGTCCGGCGCGGGACGCTCCACCGCGGCGAACGTGCTCGAGGACGACGGCTGGTACGTCGCCGACAACGTGCCTCCCTCGCTGATCTCGACGATGGTCGGGATGGTCCGCGAAGACGATCCGGCGATCACCCGGCTCGCCATGGTCTTGCGCGCGTCCGACGCCAACCTGGCCCATCAGCTCGAACAGCTGCGGGACCGTCTCGAAGAGTCCGGGATCCGGACCCGGCTCCTCTACCTCGACGCCAGCGACCAGGTGCTGGTTCGCCGTTTCGAGCAGGTTCGTCGCCGACATCCGTTGCAGGGCAAGGAAACCCTCGTCGAGGGGATCGCCCGCGAACGGGCGATCCTCGCCCCGATCAAGAACGTGGCCGATCTGGTGGTGGAGACGTCGGCGCTGACCGCGGCCAAACTGCGCGCGATCGTCGAGGGCGTCGCGCCGGGCGACACCGAACCGCGGCTGTCGATCGCGGTGCAGTCGTTCGGCTTCAAGTACGGTCTGCCCATCGATTCCGATCTCGTCGCCGACGTCCGCTTCCTGCCCAATCCGCACTGGATCGACGAGCTGCGCGATCACAACGGCCGGGAGGCGCCGGTCCGCGACTATGTCCTCGGCCAGCCGGACGCCGACGGATTCCTCGACCTCTACACCGGCCTGGTCTCGATCGTCGGCCGCGGTTACCTGCGGGAAGGCAAGCGCTACATGACCATCAGCGTCGGCTGCACCGGCGGCAAGCACCGCAGTGTCGCCATCGCCGAGGAACTGTCGGCTCGGTTGCGCCGCGCCGTCGACGACGCCGGCCACGCGTCCTATGACGTCCGGGTCATGCATCGTGATCTGGGGCGCGAATGAGTTCCCGGGAGCCCCGGATCGTCGCGCTCGGCGGCGGTCACGGCCTGTACGCGACGCTGACCGCGATGCGCTATCTGAGCGCCGACATCACCGCGGTGGTCACCGTCGCCGACGACGGGGGGTCGTCGGGACGGTTGCGCGCCGAACTCGGACTCATCCCGCCCGGCGACCTGCGAATGGCGCTCGCCGCCTTGATGAGTACGCCCGACGGCTTGCCGGACGCACAGGCCGCCGACGGCCCGGCGGCCCGCCGCCGGCACGAACTGTGGGCCGAGGTGCTCCAGCACCGCTTCGGCGGCCGTGGGGCGCTCGCCGGGCATCCGATCGGCAATCTGCTCCTCGCCGGACTCACCGAGGTGCTCGGCGACACCGTGGGGGCCCTCGCCGAGTTGCGGGAGATCTTCGGCATCACGGGGCACGTGCTGCCGATGTCGACCGTGCCCCTCGACATTGAGGCCGACGTGTCGGGACTCGAGGCCGATCCACGCATCAGTCGCGAGATCCGGGGACAGGTCGCGGTGGCCACCACGCCCGGCAAGGTGCGCCGCGTCCGGCTGTTGCCCGGCGACCCGCCGGCCTGCGAATCGGCGCTGACCGCAATAGAATCGGCCGACCTGCTGATGCTGGGGCCGGGCTCCTGGTTCTCGAGCGTGATCCCGCACGTGCTCGTGCCCGAACAGTTGAAGGCCTTGCAGCGCAGCAGCGCTCGCAAGGTGCTCGTGGTCAATCTGGCCCCCGAGCCGGGGGAGACCCCGGGGTTCTCGGTCGAGCGTCACCTCCATGTGCTGCACGCCCATGCGAACACCTTCCGCGTCGACCACGTCCTCGTGGACGCGTCGTCGGTGCCCGCGGGACGGGAGCGCGATCACCTCGTGCGTGCGGCCGGATTGTTCGGCGCGGAGCTGAATGTCGGAGACGTCGCGGTGCCGGGCCGGCAGGTCCATGACCCGGCGAAAGTCGCCGCCGTGGTGAACGAACTGTGCGAAGGTGAACTGACCCGTTACTCTGACCGAGCGGACGCCTGATTCGGGCGATGTCTCCGCGATTTTCACTCGAGGGACGTGTGGTCTGTTGACAGGAGGACAGGTACCGGTGGCGATGACGGCGGCGGTGAAGGACGAACTCAGTCGCCTGTCGGTGACTCAGGTGAGTTGCCGGAGAGCCGAGGTGTCCGCGCTGCTGCGTTTCGCCGGCGGCCTGCACATCGTCGCGGGTCGCGTGGTGGTCGAGGCCGAGGTGGACATGGGCAACGTGGCGCGCCGGTTGCGCCGCGAGATCCACGACCTCTACGGCTACGCCTCGGATGTCCACGTCCTGCGCGGTGGCGGGCTGCGGAAGTCGGCGCGCTACATCGTGCGGATCACCAAGGACGGCGAAGGCCTGGCACGACAGACCGGGCTGCTCGACCTGCGCGGCCGCCCGGTGCGCGGCCTGCCCGCCCAGGTCGTCGGCGGTAGTGTCGCCGACGCCGAGGCCGCCTGGCGCGGAGCATTTCTCGCGCACGGCTCGCTCACCGAACCAGGCCGGTCGTCGGCCCTGGAGGTCAGCTGTCCCGGGCCGGAGGCGGCGCTCGCCCTCGTCGGCGCGGCCCGACGCCTCGGTGTCACGGCCAAGGCCCGCGAGGTCCGCGGAGCCGACCGCGTCGTCATCCGCGACGGCGAGGCCATCGGGGCGTTGCTGACCCGGATGGGGGCCCACGACACGAGGCTCGTGTGGGAGGAACGCCGGATGCGGCGCGAGGTGCGCGCCACCGCCAACCGCCTGGCCAACTTCGACGACGCCAATCTGCGTCGATCGGCGCGTGCGGCGGTCGCCGCCGCGGCCCGCGTGGAACGCGCGCTGGACATCCTCGGCGACGAGGTGCCCGACCATCTGATCGCGGCCGGTCAGCTCCGGATCACCCACCGGCAGGCGTCGCTGGAGGAGCTCGGTCAGCTCGCCGACCCGCCGATGACCAAGGACGCCGTCGCCGGGCGCATCCGCCGCCTGCTGTCGATGGCCGACAAGAAGGCCCGCCAAGACGGCATCCCCGACACCGAATCCGCGGTGACCTCCGAGCTGCTCGACGAGGCCTGACACGGACCTGCGGTGTGCCGAGCAGAGGGTCGCCTACTAGGCTGGTGGCGACGTGGGCGGAGGCGTGACCACTCAGGTGTGCTTCGCTGACCGCTCACGCGCGGCCAGACCGGGCTTGACCACCAGGCCCGACCATGAATACCGCTAAGGAGCACAACTGTGACTGTTCGGGTAGGCGTCAACGGATTCGGCCGGATCGGCCGCAACTTCTTCCGTGCCGTCGAAGCGCAAAAAGCTTTGGGCACCACCGACATCGAGATCGTCGCGGTCAACGACCTGACCGACAACGCGACCCTCGCGCACCTGCTGAAGTTCGACTCCATCCTCGGTCGCCTGTCCGACGACGTCACCCTCGAGGGCGACGACACCATCGTCGTCGGTGAGCAGAAGATCAAGGCCCTCGAGGTCAAGGAAGGTCCGGCCGCCATCCCGTGGGGCGACCTGGGCGTCGACGTGGTCGTCGAGTCGACCGGCATCTTCACCGCCCGCGCCAAGGCTCAGGGACACCTCGATGCCGGCGCCAAGAAGGTCATCATCTCCGCCCCCGCCTCGGACGAGGACATCACCATCGTGATGGGCGTCAACGACGACAAGTACGACGGCAGCCAGAACATCATCTCGAACGCCTCGTGCACCACCAACTGCCTCGGCCCGCTGGCCAAGGTCCTCAACGACGAGTTCGGCATCGTCAAGGGCCTCATGACCACGATCCACGCCTACACCCAGGACCAGAACCTGCAGGACGGCCCGCACAAGGACCTGCGTCGCGCGCGCGCCGCCGCCATCAACATCGTGCCGACCTCGACCGGTGCCGCCAAGGCCATCGGCCTGGTGCTCCCGGAGCTGAAGGGCAAGCTCGACGGCTACGCGCTGCGTGTCCCGATCCCCACCGGTTCGGTCACCGACCTCACCGCCCAGCTGTCGAAGACCGCCACCGCCGAGCAGATCAACGCCGCGCTCAAGGCCGCTGCCGACGGTCCGCTCAAGGGCATCCTGAAGTACTACGACGCACCGATCGTCTCGTCCGACATCGTCACCGACCCGCACAGCTCGCTGTTCGACGCCGGCCTGACCAAGGTGATCGACGACCAGGCCAAGGTCGTGTCCTGGTACGACAACGAGTGGGGCTACTCCAACCGCCTCGTCGACCTCATCGGTCTCGTCGGCAAGTCGCTCTGACCCACCCCCAACGACCTTAGGAGTCAACGCCTCATGGGTGTTCCCACTCTGAAAGACCTTCTGGACGAAGGTGTTTCGGGCAGGGGTGTGCTGGTCCGGTCGGATTTCAACGTCCCGCTCGACGGGTCGACGATCACCGATCCGGGTCGCATCCTCGCGTCCCTGCCGACGCTCAACGCGCTCATCGACGCCGGTGCCAAGGTGATCATCACCGCGCACCTGGGTCGTCCGAAGGGCGAGCCGGATCCGAAGTTCTCGCTGGCACCGGTGGCCGCCCGCCTCGGTGAGGAACTCGGCCGCAACGTGCAGCTCGCCGGTGACGTTGTCGGCACCGACGCGCTGGCCCGCGCGGAAGGACTCACCGACGGCGACGTCCTGCTGCTGGAGAACATCCGCTTCGATCCGCGGGAGACCGCCAAGGACGACGCCGAGCGCGAGGCGCTCGCCAAGGCGCTGGTCGAGCTCGTCGGCGACGACGGCGCGTTCGTCTCCGACGGCTTCGGAGTGGTGCATCGCAAGCAGGCCTCGGTCTACGACGTCGCCAAGCTGCTCCCGCACTACGCGGGCGAGCTGGTGGCGGCCGAGGTCGACGTGCTGTCCAAGCTCACCGAAGAGGTGACGCGACCCTACGCCGTCGTCCTCGGCGGATCGAAGGTGTCGGACAAGCTCGGTGTCATCGAGGCGTTGGCCCCCAAGGTCGACACGCTGGTCATCGGCGGCGGTATGGCGTTCACGTTCCTTGCCGCACAAGGGCATTCGGTGGGGTCCTCGCTGCTGCAGGAAGATCAGATCGACGTCTGCAAGAGCCTGCTCGAGCGGTTCGGTGACGTCATCCACCTGCCGGTCGACGTCGTGGTGGCCGACAAGTTCGCCGCCGACGCCGAATCGGACACGGTGGCCTCGGACGCCATTCCCGACGGCTGGATGGGTCTGGACATCGGGCCGGAATCGGTGAAGCGGTTTGCCGCGGTCCTCTCCGGCGCCAAGACCATCTTCTGGAACGGCCCGTCGGGTGTGTTCGAGTTCGAGAAGTTCTCGGCGGGCACCCGCGGTGTCGCCGAGGCGATCGCCGGTGCGACGGGCAACGGTGCGTTCACCGTGGTCGGTGGCGGCGACTCGGCGGCCGCGGTCCGCACTCTGGGTCTGCCCGACTCCGATTTCTCGCACATCTCCACCGGAGGTGGCGCATCGCTGGAGTACCTCGAGGGCAAGGAACTCCCCGGACTGAAGGTTCTGGAGAGCTGATCCATGGCGACTCGTAAACCGCTCATCGCGGGCAACTGGAAGATGAATCTGAACCATCTCGAGGCCATCGCGCTGGTTCAGAAGATCGCCTTCGCCCTCCCGGCGAAGTACTTCGACAAGGTCGACGTGACGGTCATCCCGCCGTTCACCGACATCCGCAGCGTGCAGACGGTCGTCGACGGCGACAAGCTCCTGCTCACCTACGGTGCGCAAGACCTTTCGGCGCACGACTCGGGCGCCTACACCGGCGAGATCAGCGGTGCGTTCCTCGCGAAGCTCGGCTGCACCTTCGTGGTGGTCGGGCACTCCGAGCGGCGCACCCTGCACAACGAGACCGATGAGGTCGTGCTGGCCAAGACCAAGGCCGCGCTCAAGCACGAACTCACCCCGATCGTGTGCATCGGTGAGGGGCTCGACGTCCGCGAGGCCGGCGACCACGTGGCCTACAACGTGGCGCAGCTCAAGGGATCGCTCGCCGGTCTGTCCGCGGCCGAGATCGCTCAGACCGTCATCGCGTACGAGCCGGTCTGGGCGATCGGCACCGGCCGGGTGGCGAGTGCGGACGATGCCCAGGAGGTGTGCAAGGCGATCCGTGAGGCGCTGGTCGAGATCGCCGACGCCGAGACCGCGGCATCGGTGCGGATCCTCTACGGCGGATCGGTCAACGCCAAGAACGTCGGCGACATCGTCGGACGTCCCGACGTCGACGGCGCCTTGGTCGGCGGCGCATCGCTGAAGTCCGACGAGTTCGCGACGCTGTCGGCGATCGCCGCGGGTGGCCCCTTGCCCTGACGGGTCGCACCCACGCGTACACTGTGGCAGGTTGGCCTCTTTTCGGGGGTTGACCTGCCACAGCTGTATGTAGGGGCTTTACGGAAGGGCGTTGCGACTCGTGACTGTGCAAGGTGCACTCGACATCGGATTGATCGTGACCAGCGTGTTGCTGATCGTGCTCATCCTGCTGCACCGCGGCAAGGGTGGCGGTCTGTCGTCGCTGTTCGGCGGCGGTGTCCAGTCCAGCCTCTCGGGCTCGAGCGTCGTCGAACGCAACCTGGACCGGTTGACGATCTTCGTCGGGCTCATCTGGGTGATCTTCATCGTCGGCGTGGGCGTCGACATCAAACTGTCCGGCTAGTCACCGTTCGCGCCTCGGGATGCCGCGCCCGTAGGTTGCCGGGATACTTGACGGCATGAGTGAAACCGTTCCCGCGCGGGGAGTCCCGGACTGGCGCCCATCGATCTCCATCGTCGACCACATCGTCGTCGACGACGAGGGCCGAGCACTCACCGAACCCCTACGGGAGGACATCCGCCTTCTCGGCGGGATCCTGGGTGACGTCGTCCGCGAGCACTCCGGCAGCGACGTCTTCGACCTCGTCGAAGCCGCCCGCGTGGCCGCATTCCGGGTGCGCCGCAACGAGATCGACCGCACCGAACTCGCCGACATGTTCGTCGATCTGGACATCTCCACCGCGGTCCCGGTCATCCGCGCGTTCAGCCACTTCGCGCTGCTGGCGAACCTGGCCGAGGACATCCACCGTGAGCGGCGCCGCGCCATCCACGTCCGGGCCGGTGACCCGCCCCAGGACAGCAGCCTCGCCGCCACCTACCGCAAGCTCGCCGAGGCGGGACTCGGCGACGACGAGGTCGGCCGGGCGCTGGCCGATGCCGCCGTGGTGCCGGTCATCACCGCTCACCCCACCGAGACCCGTCGCCGCACCGTCTTCGAGGCCCAGAACCGCATCACCGAGCTGATGCGGTTCCGCGGCCGGACCGAGCTGATGCCGGACGAGGACGCGGCGGTCACCGAGTCGATCCGGCGGCAGATCCTGACGCTCTGGCAGACCGCCCTCATCCGGCTCGAACGTCTCACCATCCAGGACGAGATCCGTTCCGGGCTCCGCTATTACGACGCCTCGTTCTTCGAGGTCGTGCCCGCCATCAACACCTCGGTGCGCGCCGCGCTGCGCTCGACGTACCCCGACGCCGGACTCGCCGACGAACCGATGATCCGGATGGGGTCGTGGATCGGCGGCGACCGCGACGGCAATCCGTTCGTGAACTCCGAGGTGGTGACCCTGGCCACCACGCTCGCCGCGCAGACCGCAGTCGGACATCACCTGGCCGAACTCGAGAGTCTCGCACAGGAACTCAGCATGTCGGCCCGGCTCATCGACGCCAGCGACACCCTGTTCGACCTCGCCGGGGCCGACGCCGACGACCCGGGGGCCGACGAACCCTTCCGGCTCGCCCTGCGCGCCATCCGGTCCCGTCTGGTGGCGACCGCCCGGGAGATGTTCGACGACGACTTCCTCACCTCGAGCGACCTCTTCCTCATCGACGGGAAACAGCCGTACGGCGACGCCGCCGAACTCCTCGCCGACCTCGATGTGATCGACGGCGCGCTGCGCGCGAACAACGACGACACGATCGCCGACGACCGGTTGCTCGCCCTGCGAGAAGCCGTGCGCACCTTCGGGTTCCACCTGTCCGGACTGGACATGCGGCAGAACTCCGACATGCACGAGGAAGTGGTCGCCGAGCTGCTCGCGTGGGCGGGTGTGCATCCGGACTATGCGTCGCTCGACGAGTCCGAGCGCGTCGAGATCCTCTCCGCGGAACTGCGTGCGCGTCGACCGTTGACCAGTCCCGACGCCGAGCTGAGCGAGCTGGCCACCAAGGAACTCGGAATCGTCCGGGCCGCCGCCAGGGCGGTCGCGACCTTCGGTCCCGCGGCCGTGCCCAACTATGTGATCAGCATGTGCACGTCGGTCAGTGACATGCTCGAGGCGCTGATCCTGCTCAAGGAGGCAGGCCTCTACGACGCGAATGACGGTTCTCCGCGGTGTAGCGTCCGCGTGGTTCCGCTGTTCGAGACGATCGAGGATCTCCAGCAGGGCGCAGCGACCCTCCTCGCCGTTCTCGACGTCCCGTTCTATCGGGCGATGGTCGAGTCCCAGAACGGGATTCAGGAGATCATGCTCGGCTACTCGGACTCGAACAAGGACGGCGGCTACATGGCCGCGAACTGGGCGCTCTACCGCGCCGAGCTCGATCTGGTCGACGTGGCGTCGCGGTCGGGCATCAGGTTGCGTCTGTTCCATGGGCGCGGCGGGACCGTCGGGCGCGGCGGCGGTCCCAGTTACGACGCCATCCTGGCCCAGCCGCCCGGTGCGGTTCAGGGCTCGCTGCGCATCACCGAGCAGGGCGAGATCATCGCCGCGAAGTACGCCGAACCGGTCACGGCGCGGCGCAACCTGGAGACGCTGCTCGCCGCGACCATCGAGTCCTCGCTCCTGGACACCGAAGGCCTCGGCGACGAATCCGATTCGGCCTACGAAATCATGGACGACATCGCGGCGAAGGCGCGAGCCGCGTACAGCCGGCTGGTCCACGAGACCCCGGGATTCGTCGAGTACTTCACCACCTCGACGCCCCTGTCGGAGATCGGTGCCCTCAACATCGGCAGCCGGCCGGCGTCGCGCAAGCAGACCGAGAAGATCTCCGATCTGCGGGCGATCCCGTGGGTGCTCTCGTGGACGCAGTCGCGCGTGATGCTGCCCGGCTGGTACGGCACGGGCTCGGCGTTCGAGGAATGGGTCGGGGACGATCCGGAGCGGTTGGAGACGTTGCGGCGGTACTACGCCAAGTGGCCGTTCTTCCGCACCGTGATGTCGAACATGGCTCAGGTACTGGCGAAGTCGGACATGGGCCTGGCCCACCGGTACGCACAGCTGGTGCCCGATGAGGAGCTGCGCGAGCGGGTGTTCGGCATGATCGTCGACGAACACGAGCGGACGATCGCGATGTGCGCGAAGATCACCGGCACCGACGACCTGCTCCACGACAACGCCGCGCTGAAGCGGTCGGTCTACAACCGCTTCCCGTATCTCGAGCCGCTCAACCTGCTGCAGGTCGAGTTGCTGCGGCGCTTCCGTGCGGGGGAGGACACCCCGATCGTGCGGCGCGGGATCCAGCTCACGATGAACGGCCTCGCCACCGCGCTGCGGAACTCGGGCTAGCGGACGGTCACCGGATGTCGGCGGCGGCCGCGTCGTCGAGGAACCAGATGGTCTCCTCGGTGCCGCGCGCCCCGGCGGCGGGCCAGTCGGCCGGGTCCGCGCCACCGTGTGCGGCACTGACGGCCTCGGCCTTGTCGGCGCCGGCGACCAGGAACCACACCTGCCGGGAACGGTTGACGACGGGCAGGGTCAGGGTGATCCGGCGCGGCGGCGGCTTCGGCGAATCCTCGACGGCGACCACCGACTTCGTGGTCTCCGCGGTGGCCGCAGTGTGCGGGAACAACGAGTTGATGTGTCCCTCACCGCCCATGCCGAGCAGATGGAGATCGAACTCCGGCGCCACGCCGTCGCTCGACCGGCCGGCGAGAATCGCGGCGTAATCCGCGGCGGCGGCCTCGATGTCGTCGCCGAGCGGTCCGTCCGACGGTGCCATCGGGAACACCCGCGACGGGTCGACGGGCACGGTGTCGAGCAGCGCCTCGCGCGCCTGACCCGAATTGCGTTCCGGATCGTCGGCGGGGACGAAACGGTCGTCGCCCCAGTAGATGTCGACCTTGGACCAGTCGATGGTGCCGCTGTCGGCGGCGAGCGCCGACAGGAGGCCGATCCCGTTGCTGCCGCCGGTCAGCACCACACTCGCGACGCCGCGTTCGGCTTGGGCCCGGGTCACGAGGTCCACGAACCGGGTCGCGGCGGTCTCGACGAGTTCCTGCTTGGAGCCGAAGACGAGGGTCTCGGTGGTCATCGGGCGGCAACTCCTTCGGTGTCATCTGTGAATTCGACCTCGGGCACACCCTTGAGTGCTTCGATGTACACCTCGTCGGTGTCGAGTCGTCGTAGCTCCTCCGCGATACACGCGGGAAGTTCACGCCGGCCCATGGCGACGCGTCCATCGGGTTTGCCGGGCATCGTCAGCACGGCGTTGTTCTCCTCGTCGACGGCGAGGATGGTCGGTCCCTCGTCGCGGTGGAGTCGGATCTCGAAACTGCCGCGGCGGCGTCGCGTCGGGACGTTCAGGGTGGACCGCAGCCAACCGGCGATCAGGTCCACCGAGGGCGAGTTCTGCGATCCGGTGACCACGACCTCGGTGATCGGGGTGTGCGGCGGTCGGTCGACCGCGGACGCGAGGATCGCCCGCCAGTGGGTGATGTGGGTCCAGGCGAGGTCGGTGTCGCCGGGGGAGTAGGTCTCGAGGCGCTGCGCCAGCACCGCGAGCGAGTCGCCCGCCTTGCTCGCGTCGACGATGCGCCGGTGCCCGAGTTTGCCGAGCGGATCGTCGGCGGGGCGTCGTGGTCCCTTGCCCGGCCACCACGTGACGACCGGGGTGTCGGGGAGGAGGAAGGGGGTCACCACGCTGTCCGGATGATCGGCGAGTTCGCCCTGCAGCGACAGCACGACCACCTCGGAGGCGCCGGCATCGCCGCCCACGCGGATCTGCGCATCGAGCCGTGAGTCGCTCTCGCGCACACCGCGATACACGACGATGACGCGGCTGGGGTGCTCGCGGCTCGCGCCGACCGCCGCCTCGATGGCCCCTTCCATCGGCTCACCCAGTTCGACGCACACGACCAGGGTGAGCACGCGACCCAGACTCAGCGCGCCGCCCGCGGCGCGCACCTCGATGATCTTCTTGGCGACCTTTCCGGTCGACGTGTCGGGCAGTTCGACGATCATCGGGAGGCCTCCTGAACGGATCGGTCGGTGCGGGCGTGCGGACGTCTCGTCACGGCCGGCGCCACGCGCGACCGGTGCGGGCCATCATCTCCTCGGCCGAGCGCGGCCCCCACGTCCCGGACTCGTAGGTGTCGGGCGACCCCGACTCGGCCCAGTGGTCGAGCACCGGATCGAGGATGCGCCAGGACAATTCGACTTCCTCGTTGACGGGGAACAGCGAGGGTTCACCCAGCAGGACGTCGAGGATGAGACGCTCGTACGCCTCCGGCGAGGCCTCGGTGAAGGCGGTGCCGTAGCTGAAGTCCATGTTGACGTCCCGGACCTCCATGCTCGACCCGGGGACCTTCGACCCGAATCGGAGGGTGATGCCCTCGTCCGGCTGGACCCGGATCACGAGCGCGTTCTGGCTCAGTTCCTCGGTCATGGTCTGGTCGAACGGCAGGTGCGGAGCGCGCTTGAAGACGAGTGCGATCTCGGTGACGCGACGGCCCAGGCGCTTTCCGGTGCGCAGATAGAACGGGACCCCTGCCCAGCGACGGGAGTCGACCTCGAGGGCGATGGCGGCGAAGGTCTCGGTTTTCGAGTCCTTCGCGAAACCCTCCTCCTCCTTGAGGCCCGGCACCTTCTCGCTGCCCTGCCAACCCGGTCCGTACTGACCACGGGCAGTGTTCTCGTCGATCGGCAGGACGTTGCGCGTCGCGGCGAGGACCTTGATCTTCTCGGCCTGTAACTGCTTGGGCTCGAAGGAGATCGGCTCTTCCATCGCGACCAGGGCCATGAGCTGCAGCAGGTGGTTCTGGATGACGTCGCGTGCCGCGCCGATCCCGTCGTAGTAGCCCGCCCGGCCGCCGAGTCCGATGTCCTCGGCCATGGTGATCTGGACGTGGTCGACGTAATGCGAACTCCACAGCGGATCGAACAACTGATTGGCGAACCGCAGGGCCAGGATGTTCTGGACGGTCTCCTTGCCCAGATAGTGGTCGATGCGGAACACCGACGACTCGGGGAAGACGTTGTTGACGATCGCGTTGAGTTCGCGTGCGGACTCGAGATCGTGACCGAACGGCTTCTCGATCACCACCCGTCGCCAGCTGTCGCCCGTCGGCGTGGCGAGACCGCTGCGCTCGAGCTGCTCGCAGACCGTCGGGAAGGCCCCCGGCGGAATCGACAGGTAGAACGCGTGATTGCCGTCGGTCCCGCGTTCGACATCGAGCGACTTGAGCGTGTCGCGCAGCCTGTCGAAGGCGGCGTCGTCGTCGAATGCGCCCTGCACGAACCGGAATCCCTCGGCGAGGCGTTCCCACACCTCTTCGCGGAATCCGGTCCGTGCGTGTTCACGGACGGCGTCGTGGACGATGGCGCCGAAGTCCTCGTCGGTCCAGTCGCGCCGCGCGAAGCCGACGAGGGCGAACGACGGTGGCAGGAGGCCGCGGTTGGCGAGGTCGTAGACCGCCGGCATCAACTTCTTGCGGGCGAGGTCGCCGGTGACCCCGAAGATGACCAGGCTGCACGGTCCCGCGATGCGCGGCAGCCGTTTGTCCTGCGGGTCACGGAGCGGATTGGTCCACGAACCGGTCCCGGTTGACTCCTCGCCTCCCGCCACCTGGGGTCAGCCCTTGTTCGCCGCGGACAGTTGCTCGGCGGTCGCGCTGAGCAGGTCGTTCCATGCGTCCTCGAACTTGCTGACGCCCTCGTTCTCCAGGACCAGGAAGACGTCGGTCAGGTCGACGCCCACCGCGACGAGCTTGTCGAAGATCTCCTGCGACTCGGCGGCGAGACCGATGATGGACTCGGTGTTCACCCAGCCGTGGTCGGCGAAGGCGTCCATCGTCTTGCCCGGCATCGTGTTGACCGTGTTGGGCGCGACCAGCTCGCTCACATACAGGGTGTCCGGGTAGTCGGGGTTCTTGACGCCCGTCGACGCCCAGAGTGCGCGCTGCGGGCGGGCGCCCTTGGCCAGCAGCTCGGGGAACCGGGACTCGACCTCGAAGACCTGCTGGTAGGCCGAGTAGGCGAGACGTGCATTGGCCAGTGCGGCCTTGCCCTTGAGCTCGGTAGCCTCCGGGGTGCCGATGGCGTCGAGTCGCTTGTCGATCTCGGTGTCCACCCGCGACACGAAGAACGAGGCGACGGAGTGGATCCGGGAGAGGTCGTGGCCGGCCTGGGCGGCGGCGTCGAGGCCGTCGAGGTAGGCGGCGATGACGTTCTCGTAGCGCTCGACCGAGAAGATCAGCGTCACGTTCACGCTGATGCCCTCGGCGATGACCTTGCTGATCGCGGGGAGCCCGGCCTCGGTGGCCGGGATCTTGATGAGCAGGTTCGGCCGGTCGACGATCTTCCACAGCTCCACGGCCTGTGCCACCGTGGCGTCGGTGTCATGGGCGAGGCGCGGATCGACCTCGATCGACACGCGTCCGTCGACGCCGTCGGTCGACTCGAAGGTCGAGGCGAGCACGTCACAGGCGTTGCGCACGTCGTCGGTGGTGACCGTCCGGATGGTGGCGTCGACGTCGGCGCCCCGTGCGGCCAGCTCGTTGACCTGGTCGTCGTAGGCATGGCCCGACGACAGCGCGGCCTGGAAGATCGACGGGTTGGTGGTCACCCCGACGACCGACTTGGTGCTGATGAGTTCGGCGAGGTCCCCTGAGCTGATCAGGTCCCGGGACAGGTCGTCCAGCCACACCGACACTCCGGCGGCGGACAGTTCGGCGAGCTTCTCGTTCTGGGTCACGATTCTCTCCTTGTGGGTTGTGGTCGCTCAGCCGGCGACGGCGCGCTCGGCGGCCGCGGTCACGGCCTCGGCGGTGATGCCGAACTTGGTGAACAGCACCTTGTAGTCGGCGGAGGCCCCGAAGTGCTCGATCGAGACGATCTCGCCACCGGCGCCGACGATGCGGTACCACGGCATGGCGATGCCGGCTTCGACGGCGACGCGCGGAACCGACGGCGGCAGCACGTGGTCGCGGTACCCCTGCGGTTGCTCGTCGAACCACTCGACACAGGGCATCGAGACGACGCGGGCCTTGATTCCCTTCTCCGCCAGTGCTTTCTGTGCGTCGACGGCCAGGTACACCTCGGAGCCGGTGCCGATGAGCACGACGTGAGGGTCACCCTCGGAGTCGCTCAGGACGTATCCGCCGTTGGCGACGCCCTGCGCCGAGGTGCCCTCCAGGATCGGGATGTTCTGGCGGGTGAGCGCCAGGCCGACCGGATGGTTCCGGCGGGTGAGCAGGTGCTGCCAGGCGTACGCGGTCTCGTTAGCGTCGGCCGGCCGGACGACGTCGAGATTCGGGATCGCGCGCAGCGCGGCCAGGTGCTCGATCGGCTGATGGGTCGGGCCGTCCTCACCCAGACCGATCGAGTCGTGGGTCCAGACGTAGATCGGATCAATCTCCATCAGCGCCGCGAGGCGGACCGCGGGACGCATGTAGTCGGCGAACTGCAGGAACGTACCGCCGTAGGCGCGGGTCGGCCCGTGCAGCGCGATGCCCGACAGGATCGATCCCATGGCGTGCTCACGGACACCGAAGTGCAGGGTGCGGCCGTAGGGGTTGGCCGACCACTTCTTGGTGCTGATCGAGGTCGGTCCGAACGACGGCTCGCCGTCCATGGTGGTGTTGTTGGAGCCGGCCAGGTCGGCCGAACCGCCCCACAGCTCGGGCAGCACGGGCGCGAGCGCGCCGAGCACCTTGCCCGATGCGCTGCGGGTCGCGACATCTTTGTCGCCGACGTTCCAGCTGGGCAGCACGTCGGTCCAGCCCTCGGGCAGTTCGTGAGCGGTGAGCCGGTCGAACAGCTTCTTGGCGTCGGGGTTCTTCTCCGCCCAGGCATCGAACGACGACGTCCACGCCGTGCGCTCCTCGGCACCGCGGTCGATGAGCTTGCGGGTGTGGCCGATCACCTCGTCGGTGACCTCGAAGTTCTTCTCCGGGTCGAAACCGAGGACCTTCTTCGTCGCCGCGACCTCGTCCTCGCCGAGCGCCGCGCCGTGGGCCATGCCGGTGTTCATCATGTTGGGGGCGGGGTAGCCGATGATGGTGCGCAGGCAGATGATCGACGGCCGGTCGATGACCTGCTGGGCCGCCTCGATCGCCGCCTCGATGGCGACGACGTCCTCGCCGCCCTCCACGGTCTGCACGTGCCAGCCGTAGGCCTCGTAGCGCTTCGCGACATCCTCCGACAGCGCGATGTCGGTGTCGTCCTCGATCGAGATCTGGTTCTGGTCGTAGAACACGATCAGGTTGCCGAGCTGCTGGGTGCCTGCTAGCGAGCTGGCCTCCGACGTCACGCCCTCTTCGATGTCGCCGTCGGAGGCGACGACATAGATGTAGTGGTCGAACGGGCTCTGTCCGGGCGCCGCATCGGGGTCGAACAGGCCGCGTTCGCGTCGGGCGGCCATTGCCATGCCGACCGACGAGGCCAGACCCTGACCCAGCGGGCCGGTGGTGATCTCGACGCCGCGGGTGTGGCGGAACTCGGGGTGGCCCGGCGTGAGGGAGTCCCAGGTCCGCAGCGCCTCGATGTCGGACAGCTCGAGACCGAACCCGCCGAGGTAGAGCTGGATGTAGAGCGTCAGGCTCGAGTGTCCGCACGAGAGGACGAAGCGGTCGCGCCCGGCCCAGTCGGTGTCGGTCGGGTCGTGACGCATGACTCGCTGGAACAAGGTGTAGGCGAGCGGAGCGAGGCTCATCGCGGTACCGGGATGTCCGCTTCCGCACTTCTGCACTGCGTCGGCCGCCAGGATCCGGGCCGTGTCGACGGCGCGGGTGTCGAGGTCGGTCCAGTCGTCCGGGTGGCGGGGGGTGGTCAAAGCGCGGATCTCGTCTGTGTCGGCCACGATGCTGAAGGTCTCCTGTGCCTGCTCGGTGCGATTCGTACTCGGTCGGAGGTCGTAGAAGGGGCGATGGGTACCAGGGCGACCGGTACCAGCGTGATCGGTGTAGGCGTTGATCGGTATCGGCGCTGACCGGTGTCGGCCACCGACGATCGTCGGCGCGTACGCCTCCAGAGTAATCGGCGCCGGCCGCGCGTTGCGCGCCGACCGATGGTTACCGGCGAGTTCTGGCGTCATCGCCGGTCGAGAGCTCGCGCATGGCGGTGCCATGCCTCGATTCACGGTTCGCAGAGGCAAACGTCTACCATGCTCCGTAGTAGCCCGCGGGCGTCTGTGCGGGCGGACGAGGAGTGTTCGTGAGGATAGGGGAGCGTGTGAGCGGGAACAGTTCCGCCGCATCTCACTCGACCGACACCGCATCGAATCCGCAGGTATCGACCGAAACGGTCGCACCGGCCGATCAATCGTGGGCCGGGCGTGTGCGTGCGACGGTGCTCGCCTACATCGCGCTGACCAAGCCGCGTGTCATCGAGTTGCTTCTCGTCGCCACGATCCCGGTGATGCTGCAGGCCGACCGCGGCCACGTCGACATCGCGGTCATCGCCTTCACCCTCATCGGTGGCTGGCTCGGCGCAGGCAGCGCCAACACCCTCAACATGGTGGCCGACGCCGACATCGACAAGAAGATGAAGCGCACGGCCCGGCGTCCGCTGGCCCGCCGCGCGGTCGCGCCGCGGAGCGCGCTCATCTTCGGTCTCGCGTTGTGGGCGGCGTCCTTCGCGGTCCTGTACTTCGCCGCCAACCTCCTCTCGGCGCTGCTCGTCTCTGCGACGATCCTCTTCTACGTCGGCGTCTACACGCTGATCCTCAAGCGTCGGACCTGGCAGAACGTGGTCTGGGGCGGCGCCGCGGGTTGTATGCCGACCCTGGTGGGGTGGGCCGCGGTCACCGGTTCGCTGAGCTGGCAGCCGATCGTCCTCTTCGCGGTCATCTTCTTCTGGACGCCGCCGCACACCTGGGCGCTGGCGATGCGCTACAAGGAGGACTACAAGGCGGCCGGTGTGCCGATGCTCCCGGTGATCGCGACCGAAGAACGCGTCACCCGCCAGATGCTGATCTACACGGTCCTCACCGTGGTGACCTCACTGCTGCTGATCCCGGCGACGAGCTGGATCTACACCGTGATCGCGCTGACCGCCGGCGGCTGGTTCCTGGAGCGTGTGACCAAGCTGTACCGCGACACCAAGCGCGGTGCCGAGGTGGCACCGCTGAAGGTGTTCCTGCAGTCCAACGAGTATCTCGCCATCGTGTTCTGCGGCCTCGCGATCGACGCGGTCGTCGGCCTGCAGACCATCTCGTCCTACTTCTGAGCGCGGCTCACGTCCCGGCCGGCAACAGCACCGTCGAACCCGTGGTGACACGTGCTTCCAGGTCGGCGTGTGCGGCAGCCGCATCGGCCAATCGGTAACGCTGGCCGACGCGCACCTCGACACTGCCGTCGACGATCGCCTCGAAGTACTCGCCGGCCCGGCGGTTCAGTTCCTCGGCGGTGTCGGTGAAGTGCGCCAGTGTCGGCCGCGTCACCGACAGCGACCCCGCCGCGTTCAGACGTTGGAGGTCGAACGGCGGAACCGGCCCGCTCGCCGCCCCGAAGAGCACGATGATCCCCCGGACCGCGGTCGACGCCAGCGACTGCTCGAACGTGTCGGCGCCGACGCCGTCGTAGACCACCGGCACGCCGCGTCCGTCGGTGAGGTCACGGACGCGGGAACTCAGGTCCTCCCCGTAGCGCAGGACGTGATCCGCCCCCGCGGCGCGCGAGAGTTCCTCCTTCTCATCGGACGAGACCGTCGTGATGACCGTCAGTCCGCGGCGCTTGGCGAGCTGGGTGAGGATCAGACCGACACCGCCGCCACCGGCGTGCACGAGGATCGGATCGCCGGCCCGGGGATGAGCACTCCCGTCGAGGAGATAGTGCGCGGTGAGACCGCGGAGCAACGACGAACCGGCCACCGCGTCGTCGACCGCGTCGGGTACCGGGACCGCCTTCGAGGCCGGAACCGCAACAAGCTCGGCGTACGAACCCGGGGCCGCACACCAGGCGACCCGCTGACCTTCCTGCAGCGACGTCACATCCGAGCCGGTCGCGACGACGACGCCCGCGCCCTCGGTACCGGGGATGTAGGGCGGTGTGGAGGGGTACAGGCCCCGGCGCAGATAGGTGTCGATGAAGTTCACGCCCACCGCTGCGGTCCGGACGATCACCTCGTCGGCGGCCGGGATGGGATCGTCGACACTGCCGAAGGTCAGGACGTCGGGTCCGCCGTGGCGGGTCACCTGGATAGCTCGCACGACACCGTTCTACACGCCGGGATCGCCCCGGTATGCTGACCCCCATGACGAACACCACCGACGGCGAGAAGTCGGGCACGCAGCAGAAGGTCGAGGCACCCACCGAGGTCGTTGCCTCGGTACGCAAGTTCGTCCAGCGCGAAGGTGGCAGCGCGAAGGTCGTTCTCCAGGCGATCGGGGACGCCGGTGTGCGGATCACGCTCGTCGGCGACGCCAACGGCATCCTCGGGGACCGGGTCGTGCCCGATCTCGCGACCGCGCAGGCCGTGGTCGACGCCGTCGACGGTCTCGAGATCGCCGAGTGGGACCGTGACCTGACCTCGGAGACCACGGTGTCGACGTCGCACTACCGCAAGATGGCGGGTTGGGTCGCGCGGCAGAAGCGCTTCCCCCGTGCGCGCAACCGCGCCATCCTCTGAGGCCGGAGCTCGATCAGGCAGGCTCGCGCAGCGGGTCTGCCTTTTTCGTGGCCGATTCCTTGGCGACCGGGTTCCGCGCGATCAGGAGCTGCCAGGTGGCGCCGATGAGCAGGACCGCACTGCCGAACATGTGCGCGATGACCAGGGCGATGGGCAGATCCGTGGCGAACTGCACGAACCCGATCAGGCCTTGAAGCAGCAGGAGCAGCATGAACACCACTGCCGAGCGCTGTTGCGGCCGAGCGAACACCCGCGCGTAGACGAGGGCCGCGATCGCGAGCCCGACGAGGGTGAAGACGGCGTCGGCGTGCAGTTGGGTCGCGTTGCCGGGGTCGAGACCGTTCCGCGGGGCGTCCACATCGCCGGCATGCGGGCCGGAACCGGTCACGACCGTGCCGAGGTAGATCGTGCCCCAGGTGACGAGATAGACCAGCCAGGCGAGGTAGATGCCGAGCCGGCGCGTGGCGGTCGAGGGGGCGTCGGCATCGGGCGCGGTGGGCGTCGGATACGGACGCATCCGGTAGACGAGCACGGTGGATGCGGAGACCAACGCCATGGACAGCAGGAAATGCAGCGCGACGACCCACGGGTTGAGCTGGGTCAGGACCGTGATCCCGCCGATCACCCCCTGGAACGGGATACCGAGCGCGATGAGGGTGACCAGCCACTTGTCCCGGCGCGCCGCTCCGGCCGACCGCAGGACGGCGACCCAGGTCGCGATGGCGATGACGATCAGCACGAAGGTGAGCAGACGGTTGCCGAACTCGATCGCGCCGTGCATGCCCAGTTCGCCGTGCGGCACGAACGACTCGTCGGTGCACCGCGGCCAGGTCGGGCAACCGAGGCCCGAGGCGGTCACGCGCACGGCGCCGCCGGTGGCCACGATGCCCACGTTCGAGACGAGCAGGGCGATGGCCCAGCGATGCACGAATCGTGCGGTCGGCCGGCCGAAGCCGGGGACGAACCGCCACGGACCGGACAGCGGCCGGCGCCCGTCGCCGGCGGCCGCGGCATGATCGCCCGACCGGGCCGTCGCCGGGGCGTTCGAAGTATCGGATGTCATCGGAATCGGAACCACCTCACCGCCAAGGTGCCGGCCACCGCGGCCCACACCAGCAAGACGCCCACCCCGAAGGCGTCGAACGAACCCTCCGAGGCCATCTCGAGCGCCTCGCTCAATGCCCCCGACGGGATGCACCGCGCGATCCAGTGCACGGCGTCGGGGATGTTGGAGTCGACGACGACCAGACTGCCGAGGCCGATGAACGCGAACCACAGCAGGTTCGCCAGTGCCAGCACGACCTCGGCCTTCAAGGTGCCGCCGAGCAGCAGCCCGAGAGCCGCGAAGCACGCGGTGCCGACCGCGAGGACCACCGCACCGATGAGCAGACCGACGGGGCTCGGTCGCCAGCCGAACGCGGCGCCGATCCCACCGAGGATCACCGACTGCAGCGCGACCACCACGAGGACCGCGATCGACTTGCCGGCGATGATGCCCCAGCGCGGTATCGGCGTCGCGCCGAGGCGTTTCAGCGCGCCGTAGCGACGGTCGAACCCGACGGCGATCGCCTGTCCGGTGAACGCCGTCGACATCACCGCGACGGTCAGGATCGCCGGGACGAACAGCGCCGCCCGCTCGGCGGGGCCGTCGCCGAACCCGGTGTCGATCGGCAGCAGGCACAGACCGACGAGCAGCGTGATCGGGATGAACATCGTGAGGAGCAACTGCTCGCCGTTGCGCAGCAGGAGCTTGAGTTCGAGGCCGCTCTGCGCGGCGATCATCGCCGGCAGCGACGCCGCCCGGGGAGCGGGGCGGAACAGACCGTCGGGGAATGTTCCGGCAGCACGGTCGGCGGGGCGGGGGAGCCCGGTGGGTGCGGATGAGGTCACGGTCGAAGGGTCCGTCCGGTGAGATCGAGGAAGACGTCTTCGAGGCTGCGGGTCTCCACGCGCAGATCGGTCGCGAGGACGTTGATCTTGGCGCACCAGGCGGTCACCGTGGCCAGCACCTGCGGCGTCATCGGACCGATGACCAGATACGAGCCGGGGGTGGCCTCCGTGCAGTGGTAGTCCTCGGGCAGGGCCAGCACCAGCATCGACAGGTCGAGTCCACGTGGTGCGGTGAAGCGCAGTTCGTTCTCGGCGCCGGTGCTGGTGAGGTCGGCGGGTGTCCCGTCGGCGACGACGTGGCCGTGATCGATGATCGCGACGTGGTCGGCGAGTTCCTCGGCCTCGTCCATCAGATGCGTCGTGAGCAGGACGGATGCTCCGTCGGCCCGGAGCCGGTCGATGAGTTCCCACACGACGAGGCGGGCGTGGGCATCGAGTCCGGCGGTCGGTTCGTCGAGGAAGACCAGTTCGGGGCGGCTGACGACCGCGCAGGCGAGGGCGAGGCGCTGCTGCTGGCCACCGGACAGACGTCGGTAGGACGTTCGACGCACGTCGGTCAGGCCGAGTGCGTCGAGCAGGAACTCGGGATCGATGGGATCGGCCGAATACGCGGCCACCAGGCGCAGCATCTCCTCGGCCCGGGCTCCCGGGTAGGCGCCACCGCCTTGCAGCATGACGCCGATGCGGCGCCGGAGCGCGTCGTTGTCGGCGATGGGATCGAGACCCAGGACGCGGACGCTGCCGGCGTCGGGTGCGGTGAAGCCCTCGCAGATCTCGACAGTCGTGGTCTTGCCCGCGCCGTTGGGACCGAGCAGGGCGAGGATCTCGCCGCGTTCGAGGGTGAGATCGAGCCGATCGACCGCGGTGCGATCCCCGAAGCGCTTGACCAGACCACGGACCTCGACGGCCGCCGCAGTGGCGGCCGGGGTGCCGGCGGAGGCGGCTGACCCGGGATCGCGGAGCCGACGATCGTTCACCCGATCGTCGTCGTTGATCTGCCGAGAGGTCGTGCTGCGCACACTGGTCAGACTAGGCGCTCGGAGCCCAGGGACGAAAAGCGGTGACCGGGCACACGGCGCATGCGCTCATCGTCGTGCCGACGCCGACCCGGCCGTGGCCTCGTCGTCGTCCGACACGGGCCCGCGGCGGCGCCGCCGACGGGGCGCGCGGTCCTCGAAGAACAGGGCGGTGAGAACCGCGACCATGATCACGCCGGCCAGAAGTCCTTGTGCCAGAACCACTCCGCTCGTGTTGGAACTCGTGGGCATCACCACGATGGCGATGATCGCCGACGCCGCGATGGTGGAGATCCGGAACCAGGCGCCGGTGGCCCACGCGGCCAGCGGGATCACGGCCCACAGGAGGTACCAGGCCTGGACGAACGGGAAGAACAGCACGACTGTGGCCATCGACACACCGAGTGCGCCGAGTGGGTGGAGTCGGCCGCCGAGGGTGGCGAGCATCCACCGGACGATGAACAGGGCGGCGACGAGCTGGCCGATGGGCCGGGCCACCTCGAGGATCGCCTGCGTGTGCTCACCGAGGCCGAGGGTGACGCCGATCCGGCCGGTGGTCACCGACAACAGGGTCGGCATCGACATCCACGAGCGGACGATCTCGCCCGTCGACAACGTGCCCGTCCAGCCGAAGCCGAGCCCGGTGCCGAGGGAGATCCCCATCATCACGATGCCCAGGACCACCACGTAGAAGGCCGCCGACGCGCTCAGCATGTACACCGACCACCGGGAGCGACCCCACCATTCCCGAATCGGCGTGTGGCGGAGCACGGGCAGGGTGGCGCCCCACCGCATGGCCAGGGCGATGCCGACGAAGCCCAGGGCGAGCATCGAGGTGACCTTGATCATCGCCGACGCCGCGAGTACCGCACCGCCGCCGATGAGCAACCAGCCCGCTCGGGTGGGGACGAGGGTCCCGGGTCGGCGGAGTCGTTCGTCGCCGTAGATGGCGCGGAAACTCAACTCGAGACCGACCAGCATCAGGCCGAGCATGAGGGCCTCGTTGTGGATGCCCCCGACGAGATGCAGGATGACCAGCGGGTTCATCGCGCCCAGCCAGAGTGCGGCCACCGACGAGACCCCGCAGCGGCGGGCCAGGCGGGGGAGTGCCCAGACGATGAGCGCGACGCCGATCAGTGCGACGACACGGTGCAGGAAGATCGCGGCGGTGATGTTGTCGCCGGTGACCTTGGTGATGCCCTCGCCGATCCAGAGGAAGAAGGGGCCGTAGGGCGCGGGGGTGTCACGCCAGAGGTTGGGCACCGACCTGGTCAGGATGTGGTCCACGCCGAGTCCGCGGACCGGACTGACCGAGTACGGATCCATGCCCCGGAAGGCGATGGCGCTCTGCGCGAGATACGAGTAGATGTCCTTGCTCAGCAGCGGCGGCGCCACGATGATCGGGGCGATCCACAGCATGAGGGTCCGGTCGGCCTGGCGGCGGCTCATGCGGCGGTCCGGGCTCCGGCCGTGGCGGACCTCGACGCTGAACCGGCCGACCGCGAACCGGCCGAGCAACAACCACGCGACGACCAGGGTGATCGCGCCGCCGATGGACAGCGCGAGGGCGGTGCCGAACATGCGTGACGGCAACGACAGGACGCGCATCCCGGCAACGGGGTTCTGCAGTACGGGTACTGCACCGGTCCCGAGGGCGCCGATGAGGATCAGTACCGAGCCGGTGGCGCCGAAGAGCTTGATCCGGCGGAGCCGGCGGGTCTCCTCGGCGTTGAGCGGGCCGACCTCGCGCTCGTCGTCGTGTAGGCGGGCCACGGTCTTGCCGTAGTCGCCGGGTTCGGCGCCGGCAGCCGCAGGGCGCTGTTTGCGCAGTCCGAGATAGTCGAGCAGGGCGACCAAGCGGGTCCACACGAGTCCGAAGTAGTCCGGCACGCGGCGCGGAGCTGTGGTTTCGGGCACACGACGACTGTAATCGCCGGACGTGGTGGCCTCACGACCCCCTGCGATAAGGGCACCCTTGCTGGCAGCAGGGAAGTAATTACGTCACACTCGTGTTGTGAAAACCATGCGGAACGATGTTGTGCTGCCTTCTGGCAGTGCCGGCGCCGTGCCCTCCGCTGGTACGGGTGCCGGAGTGACCGGCGGTGTCGACGCGCACCATGACGGTCAGACCCGGGAGGCCGTGGTCACCCTGCTCGTCGAAGACGGCCCGCTCACCGCCGGCGACATCGGCGAGCGCCTCGGCATCTCGGCGGCCGGCGTGCGTCGCCATCTCGACGCCCTGACCGGCGCCGGGGACATCGAGGTCGCCTCGCCGGGGTTCGGCCAACGCGGCCGGGGCCGACCCGCCAAGTACTTCCAGCTCACCGCATCCGGACGCGGCAAGATGCGCCACGCCTACGACGACCTGGCCGGTGCGGCGATGCGTAAGCTGCGTGATCTCGGCGGCACCGACGCGGTCGCCGAGTTCGCCCGCGAGCGCGTCGAGCGCATCGTGGCCGGCGTCCGTCCCAGCACCGGCCCGGTGACCGTCGCCGACACGGTCGACGAGATCGCCGACGCGCTCACCAGCGCGGGGTACTCGACCAACACGCGTCAGGTCGGGACCGGCATGCAGATCTGCCAGCACCATTGCCCGGTGGCGCACGTCGCCACCGAGTTCCCGGAGCTGTGTGAGGCGGAGACCGCGGTCTTCACCGAACTCCTCGGCACGCACGTGCAGCGACTGGCGACCATCGCCAACGGTGACTGCGCCTGCACCACCCATGTGCCGATCCACCCACCGCCGGGTGGGACCACCGAAGACCGACCCGGGGCCGTCGCGGAGCCCGATACGCAGCCCGTATCGCCCCGCGCCACCCCCAACCAGACACCGACCGCCACGACAACCCGAAAGGCCACGCGATGACTGTCACCGATCCGGCCACCCCGACCCCAGCGGCGCCCCTCACCCAGGAGGAGACGATCGCCGCCCTCGGCAAGTACGGCTACGGCTGGGCCGATTCCGACGTCGCGGGCGCGAGCGCCAAGCGCGGACTGTCCCCGGCGGTCGTCGCCGACATCTCGGCGAAGAAAAGCGAGCCCGAGTGGATGCTCGAGCAGCGCCTCAAGGCCCTCAAGATCTTCGACAAGAAGCCCATGCCCGGCTGGGGTGCGGGGCTCGAGGGCATCGACTTCGACAACATCAAGTACTTCGTGCGCTCCAGCGAGAAGCAGGCCGCCACGTGGGACGACCTGCCCGAGGACATCAAGAACACCTACGACAAGCTCGGCATCCCCGAGGCGGAGAAGCAGCGTCTCGTCTCCGGTGTCGCGGCGCAGTACGAGTCCGAGGTCGTCTACCACTCGATCCGTGAGGACCTCGAGAAGCAGGGCGTGATCTTCCTCGACACCGACACCGCGCTCAAGGAGCACCCGGAGATCTTCCAGCAGTACTTCGGGACCGTCATCCCGGCGGGCGACAACAAGTTCTCCGCGCTCAACACCGCGGTGTGGTCGGGTGGGTCCTTCATCTACGTGCCGCCGGGTGTCCACGTGGACATCCCGCTGCAGGCCTACTTCCGGATCAACACCGAGAACATGGGCCAGTTCGAGCGCACGCTGATCATCGTCGACGAGGGTGCCTATGTGCACTACGTCGAGGGCTGTACCGCGCCGATCTACAAGACGGACTCGCTGCACTCCGCGGTCGTCGAGATCATCGTGAAGAAGGGCGGCCGCTGCCGCTACACGACCATCCAGAACTGGTCGAACAACGTCTACAACCTGGTGACCAAGCGCGCGAAGGCCGAGGCCGGTGCGACCATGGAGTGGATCGACGGCAACATCGGTTCCAAGGTCACCATGAAGTACCCGGCGGTCTGGCTGACCGGCGAGCACGCCAAGGGCGAGGTCCTCTCGGTCGCGTTCGCGGGTGAGGGCCAGCACCAGGACACCGGTTCCAAGATGGTCCACCTCGCGCCGAACACCTCGAGCAACATCGTCTCCAAGTCGGTGGCCCGTGGCGGTGGCCGGGCGTCGTACCGCGGTCTGATCAAGATCAACAACGGCGCGCACGGCAGCCGGTCGACGGTGAAATGCGATGCGCTGCTGGTGGACACCATCTCGCGCAGCGACACCTACCCGTACGTCGACATCCGCGAGGACGACGTGACGATGGGCCACGAGGCGACCGTCTCGAAGGTCAGCGACGATCAGCTCTTCTACCTGATGAGTCGCGGTCTGACCGAGGACGAGGCGATGGCCATGGTGGTCCGCGGCTTCGTCGAGCCGATCGCCAAGGAACTCCCGATGGAATACGCGCTCGAGCTCAACCGCCTGATCGAGCTCCAGATGGAAGGAGCTGTCGGCTGATGGCCGATCCCACATTGCCCGTGACCACTCCCGGCTCGGCGGCGCCCGTCGTCAACAAGGGCGAGATGTTCACCTCGTTCGACGTCGACGCCTTCGAGGTGCCGAGTCCCCGCGAGGAGGCGTGGCGGTTCACCCCGTTCCGTCGCCTCCGCGGGTTGCACGACGGGTCCGCGCAGCGGACCGGCGAGGCCGGCGTAGAGGTTGCCGGGGCCGTCGAGGGTGTGACCGTCGAGATCGTCGGTCGCGACGACAAGCGGCTCGGTGAGGGCGGCGTGCCGTTCGACCGTGTTGCCGCGCAGGCGTATTCGTCGTTCACGCAGGCGACCGTGGTGACCGTCGGCCGCGAGGTCGAGCTCGCCGAGCCGGTCACCGTCACGGTCACCGGTCCCGGCGAGGGCGAGACCGCCTTCGGCCACACCCAGATCCGGCTCGAGGCGTTCGCGCGCGCCGTCGTCGTCCTCGATCAGAAGGGCAGCGGCACGTTCGCGGAGAACGTCGAATTCGTCGTCGGCGACAGTGCCGCACTGACCGTCGTGAACATCCACGACTGGGAGGACGACGCCGTCCACGTCGCGACGCATCACGTGCGTGCCGGCCGTGACTCCGTGGTCCGCCACTTCGCGATCAGCTTCGGCGGCAACCTGGTTCGGCTGTCGCCGATCGTCCACTACGACGCGCCCGGTGGCGACGTCGAGATGTGGGGTCTGTACTTCGCCGACGCCGGCCAGCATCTCGAGCAGCGACTCCTCGTCGACCACAGCCAGCCGCACTGCCGCTCGAACGTCGTCTACAAGGGCGCGCTGCAGGGCGACGTCTCCGGCGATCGCAGCCGTGAGGCCCACACCGTGTGGGTCGGCGACGTGCTGATCCGAGCCGAGGCCGAGGGCACCGACACCTTCGAGCTCAACCGCAACCTGGTGCTCACCGACAACGCGCGTGCCGACTCGGTGCCGAACCTCGAGATCGAGACCGGCGAGATCGTCGGTGCCGGACATGCCAGCGCCACCGGTCGTTTCGACGACGAGCAACTGTTCTACCTGCAGGCCCGCGGCATCCCCGAGGACCAGGCCCGACGCCTCGTCATCCGCGGCTTCTTCGGCGAGGTGATCGCCAAGATCGGTGTGCCCGAGCTGCGCGAGCGTCTCTCGGCCGCGGTCGAGCAGGAACTCGAACTCGCCGGCGCTTGACCGCCGATCACCCTCGCCATCCGAACTTCCCAGCCCGGAGAAAGAAATCCTGAGACTATGACCACACTGGAAATCCGTGACCTGCACGTCGATGTCGCGCAGACCGACGCCGACGCCGAGCCCATCCACATCCTCAAGGGTGTCGACCTGACCGTGAAGTCGGGGGAGACGCACGCGATCATGGGCCCCAACGGTTCCGGCAAGTCGACGCTGTCCTACGCCATCGCCGGTCACCCCAAGTACGAGGTGACCTCGGGGTCGATCACCCTCGACGGTGAGGACGTCCTGGAGATGAGCGTCGACGAGCGGGCCCGCGCCGGACTGTTCCTCGCCATGCAGTACCCCGTCGAGGTGCCCGGCGTCTCGATGTCGAACTTCCTGCGGACCGCCGCCACCGCCGTGCGTGGTGAGGCGCCGAAGCTGCGCCACTGGGTCAAGGAGACCAAGGAGGCGATGACCTCGCTCGACATCGATCCGTCGTTCTCCGAGCGCAGTGTCAACGAGGGTTTCTCCGGCGGTGAGAAGAAGCGTCACGAGATCCTCCAGCTCGATCTGCTCAAGCCGCGGATCGCGATCCTCGACGAGACCGACTCCGGTCTCGACGTCGACGCCCTGCGGGTGGTCAGCGAGGGCGTGAATCGCTATAAGGAGCGCGACAACGGCGGGATCCTGCTGATCACGCACTACACGCGCATCCTCCGCTACATCAAGCCGGAGTTCGTGCACGTGTTCGTCAACGGCCGCGTCGTCGAATCCGCCGGTCCCGAACTCGCCGACGAGCTCGAGGAGAAGGGTTACGAGCGTTTCACCTCGGCTGCCAAGGCCGGCTGAGACCGCCCGACCGATCCGAGCCGACCAGCACAGGAGGTGTACCAGGTGACACTCTCGACAGAGGTCTCCACCGCCCTGGACGTCGATTCGCTGCGCGCCGACTTCCCGATCCTCTCGCGCACCGTGCGCGACGGAAAGCCGCTGGTTTACCTGGATTCCGGGGCGACCTCGCAGCGTCCGGTCCAGGTGCTCGACGCCGAACGGTACTTCCTCACGCACCACAACGCGGCGGTGCATCGCGGCGCGCATCAGCTCGCCGAAGAGGCGACCGATGCGTATGAGGACGCCCGGGAGGTCATCGCGGCGTTCGTGGGGGCGTCCGCCGACGAGCTCGTGTTCACCAAGAACGCGACCGAGGCACTCAACCTCGTGACCTACACCCTCGGCGACCCGCGGTCCGCGGACGTCCTCGGGGGTTCGGCGCTCGGGCCCGGCGACACCGTCGTCATCACCGAGCTGGAGCATCACGCCAATCTCGTTCCGTGGCAGGAGCTCTGCGGCCGCACGGGCGCGACGCTCCGCTGGTTCGGGGTCACCGACGAGGGCCGGATCGACCTGGATTCGCTGACCCTCGACGAGTCGGTGAAGGTCGTCTCGTTCACCCATCAATCGAATGTGACCGGGGCGGTCGCCGATGTGGCCGAGCTGGTCTCGCGCGCACGCGCGGTCGGCGCACTCGTCGTGCTCGACGCCTGCCAGTCGGTGCCGCACATGCCGGTCGACTTCCGTGCACTCGACGTCGACTTCGCCGCCTTCTCCGGGCACAAGATGTTCGGGCCCAGTGGCGTCGGAGCGCTGTACGGCAAGTCCGATCTGCTGAATGCGTTGCCGCCGTTCATCACCGGCGGCTCGATGATCGAGACCGTGACCATGGAGGGGTCGACCTACGCCCCGCCGCCGCAACGGTTCGAGGCGGGCGTGCCGATGACCTCGCAGGTCGTCGGACTCGGTGCCGCGGTGCGCTACCTGACCGACCTCGGCATGGACGCCGTCGCCGCGCATGAGCATGCGCTGACCGCGCGGGCGCTGGAGCATCTCGGCGACATCGAGGGCCTGCGGATCATCGGGCCCTCGACCCCAGAGAACCGCGGCGGCGCCGTGGCCTTCCTCGTCGACGGCATCCACGCCCACGATCTCGGTCAGATCCTCGACGACGAGGGCGTGGCCATCCGGGTGGGTCACCACTGCACGTGGCCGCTGCACCGGCGCTTCGGCGTCGCCGCCACCGCGCGTGCGTCGTTCGCCGCGTACAACACGTTCGCCGAGGTCGATGCGCTCGCCGCCGCGATCGTCACGGCGCAGAAGTTCTTCGGGACGGTCTGAGCCATGCGGATGGAACAGATGTACCAGGAAGTGATCCTGGACCACTACAAACACCCGCACGGGCGCGGACTCCGTGAACCGTTCGGTGCCGAGGTCCACCACGTCAACCCGACCTGTGGTGACGAGGTCACCCTGCGCGTGGCGGTCTCCGACGACGGTTCGAGCATCGACGACGTGTCCTACGACGGGCAGGGATGCTCGATCTCGCAGGCGTCGACGTCGGTGTTGCACGACCTCATCGTCGGCCGGCCGGTCGGGGAAGCCTTGGCCATAGTCGAGTCGTTCAACGCGATGATGACCTCCCGCGGCAAGGACGCCGGCGACGAGGACGTCATCGGCGACGGGATCGCCTTCGCCGGGGTGAGCAAATACCCGGCACGCGTCAAATGCGCGCTCCTGGGCTGGATGGCCTTCAAGGACGCGCTCGCGCAGACGATGGACAGCCACGAGACACGAGCGGAGACAGCATGAGTGACGACACAGCCACCACGGACACACCGACGACCGAGGCCACCGACACCGGTGTGACGGGGACACCCGCCGCGCCCGCGACGTCGCTGCCGGCCATCGAGGACGTCGAGGAGGCGATGCGCGACGTGGTCGACCCCGAACTGGGGATCAACGTCGTCGACCTCGGCTTGGTCTACGGCATCGAGGTGACCGACGACGCGGTCGCGAAGATCGACATGACCCTCACCTCGGCGGCCTGTCCGCTGACCGACGTGATCGAGGATCAGTCGCGCGGTGCGCTGGTCTCCAGCGGTCTGTGCACCGACATGGAGATCAACTGGGTCTGGCTGCCGCCGTGGGGTCCGGACAAGATCACCGACGACGGTCGCGAGCAGCTCCGCGCCCTCGGCTTCACCGTCTGACCGACGATCGGACACACCACTGCGCCGGCCCCGGTCATGATCGACGACCGGGTCCGGCGCTTGTTCGTCGACAGGGCACTTCCGTGCGGGGAGTTGATCGCATGAGGCGTTTCGAGTCGCGGGTCGAGCGGATGATCCGAGAGGCCACCGAACGCGGCGAATTCGACAACCTGCCGGGCGCGGGGAAGCCATTGGACCTGACCGACAGCGACGATCCCGACTGGTGGGTCAAACGCAAGATCCGCGAGGAGAACCTCGACTCGTCGGCGTTGCTCCCGGCGCCGCTGCTGTTGCGCCGGGAGGCACAGGATTTCCCGGAGTCGCTGCGCCACATCGCCGACGAGGACGCGGTCCGCGACATCCTCATCGAGTTCAATCGCCGTGTGCGAGAGGCACATCTCGCCGCCCGCCAGATGGCGTTGCCGCACAGCGTCGTGGCGCACACCGTCGATGTCGACGACATGATCCGACGCTGGCGGGCCCTGCGAAGCCGGAACTGAGCTCGCCTCACCAAGATTTGAGGTTAGCCTAACCTGCGTGTTAGCTTTCCGGCTGGGAGGGAGTTGCAGAGGCAGCTCGCAGGGGAGCGAAAGCAGGGGCCGGTGGCAGTTGCAGTCGGTGCCGCGCGCGATGAACAACCCGCTGCCTCTCGGCGACCCCGGAGCACGGTCGTGCAGGGCCTGCGGGCGGTCGCGGTTCTGGTGGTCATTCTCGACCATGTCGGAATGCCGGGTTTCCCAGGCGGTTTCATCGGGGTCGATGTCTTCTTCGTGATCTCGGGGTACGTCATCACCGAGATGCTCCTGCGGCGGCCCGCCGCGTCGCGGGGCGTCTGGTTCCTCGGCTTCTACGCCGCGCGCGCCCGGCGCATCGTGCCCGCCGCGACCCTGATGATCGTCCTGACCGTCATCGCGACCTTCGAGTTCACCAACTTCGTCCGGGGCGCCCGGGTGCTGCCGGATGCCACGGCCGCGTCGCTGTTCCTCGCGAACTTCCACTTCATCGAGACCGGGTCGGACTACGCCCGGCTCGGCGGTGATCCCTCGCCGCTGCAACACTATTGGTCGCTGGCCGTCGAGGAACAGTTCTACCTGGTCTGGCCGCTGCTGGTGATCCTGGCGATCGGCGCCGCGGCCCGCACGAGACGAGTCTCCTTGCGACCGCTGCTGTTCGGGCTCCTGGCCGTCCTGGCCGCGGCCAGTTTCCTGTACTCGATCCTGCTGACCCCGCTCGACGGAGTCGAGGCCTTCTACTCGCCCCTCACTCGCGCCTGGGAACTCGCGGTCGGCTGTCTGCTCGCCGTCGCGCGGCCATGGTTGGCCACCGCGGTGTCAGCGCGGAAGGTCGTGACCGCCGGGGTCGCCTGGGCGGGGTTCGCGGCCATCGCGTGGTCGGTGGTCGCCCTCGACGACACGAGCGGATTCCCGGGTTCGGTGGCCGCGATTCCGGTGCTCGGCACGGCGGCCGTTCTGATCGCCGGAATGTGCACGCAGCCAACCGTTCCGATGTCGGTACTGGGCACTCGCGTGCTCGTCTACCTCGGCGACATCTCCTACTCGCTCTACCTCGTGCACTGGCCGCTGTTCACCATCACCGCCGCCCGCATCGGTGCCGACTTCTCGCTGCCGACGCAGCTGCTCCTCATCGGCGTGACCGTGGTGTGCGCGGCGATCATGTATCACGCATTCGAGAATCCGATCCGTCGGTCACGCACCCTCGCCGCGCGGCCGTGGTGGAGCCTGGCCATCGTTCCGGTCGGCGTCGCCCTGGTGTTCGCGGTCGCGGCCTTCGAGCGCTATCGATGGGCTCTCCCTGTTCCCCTTGTCCAGCAGTTGTTCTGAGAGTTTCGCGAAAGGATCGTCGGATGACGAGGAAAGTCACCGGCAAGGTCGTTGCGGCCGTGTCGTTGTGTGCTGCCGTGTTGGTGGCCGGATGCCAGGCGATGCCCGACGGGTCGGGTACCGCGACGAGTTCGGCATCGGAGCCCGTCGCGGCGGCGGTGTCCACCACCGACGTCCTCGCCGCCGTCCAGGCGGCCACCGCCCTGCAGGACCTGCCATCGGCCATCACCAACGACGAGTTGCTCGCCGCCGGGGGCGACTACTCCGACCAGTGGTCGGTCGAGGGATGCGAGCCGCCGCTGGAGGTCAGCCGGCTCGACGACCTCGGACCGTGCACCCGCGGTGACACGACGAGCGACCGGACCATGGCACTGATTGGCGACTCCGCGGCATCGATGTGGCACTCGGCGTTCGACCTCATCGGCAAACGCAACGGGTGGCGGGTACTCGCCTTGACCAAGAGCAACTGCGGTCCAGCGGCTTTGACGTACTACCAGTGGCAGCTCAACCGGTCCTACACCGAGTGCGATGATTGGCAGGACTGGCGGATGGCGACCATCGCCCGGGAGAACGCGGAGATCGTCGTGCTGGCCGGCCACCACGACGGCGGCAATCAGGGACCCGGACGGGATACCACGGCGAAGGTGTGGCGGCACGGTCTGGTGACGACGATCGATCAACTGCCCGCGGGCACCAGAACCTTTCTGCTCGGCGGGATTCCGCGACCGGCGGAGAGCCCGTCGGAGTGCGTGGCAGCCGATCCCACCGAACTCACCCGGTGCGCGGAGCCGGCGGCCGCGGCGCTCCCGGACCAGTCGGGCTGGTCGGGCGCCGCGGAGCTCACCGGTCAGACCTTTGTCGATGTCGACCCGTGGTTCTGTGCGGGGACCTGCCCGGCGGTGATCGCCGAGCAACTGGTGTACTCGGGCAAGTTCCACCTCACCGGCCAAGACGCCCGGTATCTGTCCGGGCCTGTCGAGGAGGTCATGGCGCCGGCGCTGAGTGCGCAGCCCTGACCGGACCGCAGGTGCCGATCAACCGGCGTCGCCGGCCCACGCCGGGGTGGACATCGCGCCGCGCGCCACCACGACGCGAGTACGCATGTCGACCGCAGCGATGACCCTGGTCATCGCGCTCATAGTGCCGGTGAGATCGTCCCGTCTGCTCAGGTAACTGCGTTGTGCGGCAAGGGGCATCGTGAAGAACGCCTCGAAGAAGGCGACCGTCTGCGACGGACTGAGCCCCAGCAGAGCGCTGAGCCCACGGAGACGCAGGTTGTGTACCGCACGGGTGGACGGCGGCCACAGATCCGCGGCGGGTTCTCGACCCGCGGCGAGAGCGGCCACCACGGCGTCGGTGCACATCAACGATGTCGCGACGCTGTAGCCGGTCGTCGGGTTCTTGAAACCGCCCGCGGCGCCGAACCGGAAAACGGGATCGCGCCAGGGGTGTGGTGACGAGCCGGTCAGCGGGAAGTCGACGTGCTCGACCCGCCGGATCCCCGACGGCATCCCACCGAGCCGCGCGGCCAGGCGGCGTTCGAGTTCGTCGAGACCGAGGGCGGGATGCCCGGCGAGACAGGTCTCCTCGAGGAGGTACTCGCCCCCGCCGAGCGGCACGACATACAGAAAGGACGGCAGCGCCCGGCGGTCTGTCGCGCCACCCCGCCAGTCCATGAGCAGTGCCTCGTGCCCGTCCAGCAAGGGTGCGGCCACCTCTGCGTCGACGACGATCCCGTACGCGGTCTGTCGAGGTGCGTCGTGGGGGAGCGCACCGCGACAGTCGACCACGGCATCGCCGGTCAGGACCGAACCGTCATCGAGATGCACACGCGCGCCGTCGATCTCGACCACCCGGGCGGAACGGGTCGGAACCCCGTCGAGGGTCAGTGACCGTTGCAGGCCGGGGGTGTCGAAGACGGTGTAGCCGCGGGCCACCTCCTCGAGTTCGCGGCCCGCGATCCCGATGCGCGCGGTCCGGGCGGCGACGGCGGACGGGTCGACCCACTCGGGCAACTCGTCGGACCAGCATGCGAACGTGGACCGCCAGAACCGGTCGGGGGACGGATCGACCAGGGTGACCGGTACGCCGGCACGGGCCAGGCGGTGGACGAGGGCGCGGCCGGCCGGCCCGGCCCCCGCGACGATGACTCCGGAACTCACATCCTGTCCTTCGGCGCGGGCGGCGATCCGGACGGTGACGTGTCGTCGGGCAGGGACGTCACGAACCGCCGGTGGCGAGCATGCCACCGTCGACGGCCAGGGTCTCGCCGGTGATCCACGCCGACTCGTCGCTCGCGAGGAAGGCGACCGCCCGGGCGACGTCCTCGGGTTCCCCGATTCGCTTCATCGGGTACGAGTTCGCCGCGCGGGCCTCGTTGTCCCCCTCGGTGAACACGGATGCGAACTTGGTCCGGACGATCGAGGGGGCGATCGCGTTGACCCGGATGTTCGGTCCGAGTTCCCAGGCGAGTTCGGCGGTGAGACGGATCAGCGCCGCCTTCGACGTGCCGTACGCCGCGATCACGCCCGTCGACCGCAGGCCCGCGACCGAGGAGATGTTGACGACCGACCCGCCGGTGTCCTTCATGCCCGCCCGGTAGGCCTCCTGGACGAACCCGAGCGCGGCGACGACGTTGGTGTCGAACGTCTTGCGGTACGCGGCGAGGTCGGCCCCCATCAGTGGGCCGGCCAGCGGCGCGATCCCGGTGTTGTTGACCAGGATGTGGATGCCGCCGCCCTGTGCGACGGCCGCGGCCACGGCGGCCGCCCGGTCGTCGGCGTCGCCGGTGTTGCCCGCACACGCCGAGACCGTCGCTCCGGGCACCGCCGTCCGGATCCGGCCGGCCGCCTCCTCGAGTGGCTCGGCCTTCCGGCTCGTGATGACGACCGAGGCGCCGCGACGGGCCAGTTCCGTCGCGATCGCCTCACCGATGCCGCGACTGGCACCGGTGACGAGCGCGGACCGGCCGGTCAGGTCGGAGGACTGCGGGAAGTTCTGCGGAATCGTTGTGGAGTGCGTCACGTCCCACACCGTATCGGTCCACCGTGACGGGGGTGGTCGACTCGGCCGCACGGCGCCGGGGTCCGCACGTGGAAAAAGCAGTGGCGCGGCACCGGTAGAATCGACCGTCGTGATCACCGCGACCGACCTGGAGGTACGAGCGGGCGCTCGGACCCTGTTGGCGGCGCCCGGCGACGCCTTACGCATCCAGCCCGGCGACCGGATCGGCCTCGTGGGCCGCAACGGTGCCGGCAAGACCACCACGCTGCGCATCCTGGCCGGCGAGACCGAACCCTACGCGGGATCGATCCGCCGGTCCGGTGAACTCGGTTACCTCCCGCAGGACCCCAAAGAGGGCGACCTCGACGTCCTGGCCAAGGACCGGGTGCTCTCCGCGCGCGGTCTCGACGAGATCCTGCGCGACATGGAGAAGCAGCAGGCGCAGATGGCCGAGGCCGCCGACGACAAGCTGCGGGACAAGGCCGTGGCGCGGTACGGACGCCTCGAAGAGCGCTTCGCCGCCCTCGGCGGATACGTCGCCGAATCCGAGGCCGCGCGGATCTGCAACAGCCTGGGTCTGCCCGATCGGGTTCTCGAGCAGCCGCTGCGGACACTCTCCGGCGGTCAGCGCCGACGGATCGAGCTCGCACGCATCCTGTTCGCGGCGTCCGACGGCTCGGGGAAATCCGACACCACCCTTCTGCTCGACGAACCGACCAACCACCTCGACGCCGACTCGATCGCGTGGCTCCGCAGCTTCCTGCAGAACCACGATGGGGGTCTCGTCGTGATCAGTCACGACGTCGACCTACTGGCCGACGTGGTGAACCGGGTGTGGTTCCTCGACGCGGTGCGCGGTGAGGCCGACATCTACAACATGAGCTGGAAGCGGTACCTCGATGCCCGGGCGACCGACGAGCAGCGCCGTCGTCGCGAACGGGCCAACGCCGAGAAGAAGGCGTCCGCCCTGCGCGCGCAGGCCGCGAAGCTCGGTGCCAAGGCGACCAAGGCGACCGCCGCGCAGAACATGCTCAAGCGCGCGGAGCGGATGATCGACGCCCTCGACGAGGAGCGGGTGGCCGACCGCACCGCGCGGATCCGGTTCCCCGAACCGGCCGCATGCGGCAAGACACCGTTGATGACGTCCGGACTCTCGAAGAGCTACGGCTCGCTGGAGATCTTCACCGGGGTGGACCTCGCGATCGACAAGGGCAGTCGCGTCGTCGTCCTCGGCCTCAACGGCGCGGGCAAGACGACGCTGCTGAGAATGCTTGCCGGAGTGGAGAAGCCGGACACAGGGTCGATCGAGCCGGGATTCGGTCTGAAGATCGGCTACTTCGCGCAGGAACACGACACCCTCGACGACCGGGCGTCGGTGTGGGAGAACATCCGGCACGCGGCACCCGACGCGGGCGAGCAGGACCTCCGAGGCCTGTTGGGCGCGTTCATGTTCAGCGGCGCCCAGCTCGATCAGCCGGCCGGCACGCTGTCCGGCGGTGAGAAGACCCGGCTCACGCTGGCCGGGCTGGTGTCCTCGGCGGCGAACGTCTTGCTCCTCGACGAGCCGACCAACAACCTCGACCCGATCTCGCGCGAACAGGTCCTCGACGCCCTGCGCAGCTACACCGGGGCCGTCGTCCTGGTCACGCACGATCCGGGCGCCGCCGCCGCGCTCGATCCGCAGCGTGTGATCCTGTTGCCCGACGGCACCGAGGACCACTGGAGCGAGGAGTATCAGGAGCTCATCGAGCTCGCCTGATCGCCTCGATGACCCGATTGGTCCCGGCGCGGTCGGGCACCGTCAGCCGGTGACCGTGTTCGGCGAACTCCCGGCCGACGACCCCCGCGGCCCGCAGCCGCCGCCCGAACTCGATGCCGTCGGTGCCCGGCACGAACACGAAATTCGCCTCGCTCGGCAGCGCCGGGTGGCCCGAGTCGCGCAGCGCGTCGGCGATTCGATCGCGTTCGCGGCGCATCGCCGTGACCCGTCCGGCCAGCTCGTCGGACGCGGCAAGTGCCAGCGACGCCGCGTGTTCGGCGGCCGCGGTGATCGAGAAGGGGACCTCGTGACGGCGGGCACCGCCGATGGACGTCGCCGACCCGATCGCATAACCGACCCGCAGTCCCGCGAGACCGTGGGCTTTGGAGAGGCTTCGCACCACGATCAGGTTGGGGTACTCGTCGACCAGCGTCCGGACATCGGGTGCGTTCCGGCAGTACTCGACGTACGCCTGGTCGAGGATCACCGGGATCGCTGGGTCGACAGCCATGAGCAGATCACGGATCTCCGTGTCGGAGAGGACCAATCCGGTCGGGTTGTGCGGGCTGCAGACGATGACGGCCGCGGTGTCCGGACCCGCGGCCGCGGCGAGCGCACCGACATCGGGACGCCCGTCGTCGAGCAGCGGGGTGATGCCGATTCCGAGCCCGATCATCTCGGCGAGCAGCGCGAAACCCTCGAATGTCGGTGCGGGGGTGACGATCCGCGGTCCGGTACGACCCCTGGCCCGGGCCCGTGCAGCCGAGTCCTGCAGGATCGCGGAGAGTACGGCCGTCGCCCCGGCGCCGACGCTGATGTGCGCTGCCTCGACACCGGTGTGCTCGGCGATCGTCGCGCGCAGACCGTCGGGACGAAACGACGGGTAGCGGTGGGCCGATGCCACCGTGTCGCGCAGCGCGGACACGACCGCGGGCAACGGGGGATAGGCGGACTCGTTCCGGTCGCATCGCACGACGATGTCGGTGCGCACGCCGGCGAGGTCCGTGGCGCGCTCGGAGACCGGAGCCGGCAGCAGAACCGTCACGAACGCCCACTCCACCGGATCGCTCCGGCAGCGGCGAAGTCGCCGGCATGGGCGAACGCCGACATCATCACGATGTCACCGGGACGCACGCGCCCGTCGTCGATCGCCGCGTCCAGAGTCATCGGAATCCCGACCGCGAACAGGTTCCCGCAGTCGTCGAACGTGTCCGGGTGTCGCGACTCGGGCAGTTCGAGGGCCTCGCGCCAGTTGCGCAGGAAGATCCGGTTGGGCTGGTTCGTGACGAGAAGGTCCAGATCGGACGGGCGTACCCCGATTCGATGCGCAAGCGCCGCAGCCACTTCCGGGACCATCCGGTTCCCGCGGGCGAGTACTTTCGCGATCTTGGCCTCGGTGAAGCCGACATGGATCTGACCCGGGCCCGCCTCCCAGTACTTGCGTTCCGGCTGTGCGACGGCGGTCATGTCCGCCGAGAACTGGCCGAAGGACCGGCATTCGGTCCCCAGCACCGGGTTACCCTCGTCGCCGAGAGTCAGGATCGCCACGGCCGCGCCGTCACCGGGGATCGCGGCCTGCGCCTTCACCCGTACCTGCTCCTGGGTGAAGATCTGTCCGGCGCTGTTCTGCGCCAGCGCGATCAGGGCCTTGCGGCCTCCGTTCGCGCGCAGGAGCGCTCCGGCGATCTCGATGAGGTGGACGAAGGCCGCACAGCCGCCGTTGTGCACGTCGAGCACGGTTCGCGGGGCGAGGCCGAGGCGGTGTGCGACCTCGCCGACACACCCGCGGACCGGGACCTCCGGCAGCTGGCTGTGGGTGAGCACGACGTCCACGTCGTCGAGATATCCGTCGCCGTGGCGCTCGACGAGACGCCGTGCGGCGGCGACGATCATGTCCGCCGACGTCTCACCGTCGGCCGCGTGGTGGCGGAAGGACGGAGCCCGGAACATGACGTTGCCGGCGAGTTCGTCGTCCTCGGCGTACTGCGCGAAGAACTCCGCCGGCACCCGGGCGGCCGGGCGGTAGGTGGCGAGGTCGGCGAGCGAGACGGCGGGGGCGTCGGCGGGCATGAGCGCATCCATTCGGGGGTCAGCGGAAGTCCATGGCGATGGCGGTGTTCGGCGATGGCGGCGAGGTTGTCGAGTTCGATCTGATGTCCGGCACCGAACATGTCCCACAGGTCGCCGACCCACTCCTCCCGGCCGGCCGGAGCGGTCTCGGGTAAGGGGTTCTCGTCGTAGAACGGGTGGTGGCAGTTGTTCCACAGGACCACCGAACCCGGACGGTCGAGAACGAGTTGCGCGTCGACGACGCGCATCAGGTAGATCATCCAGAGGTGCTTTCCCTGATCCCAGGCACAGTGGTAGTCGACGGTCATCGCGTCGGCGTTCGCCACGGTCCGAACGTACATCTTGGTGTCCTCGTTCAGGCGGTCGTATCCGACCCACAGGTCCGGCTCCCCGGTCGGCTCGAAACCTCGTGTGCTGTAGGTCCATTCCTCGAGCGAGCGCGTGTCGGCCAGCCATTCGTACAGTTCGCGCGGCGGTGCGTCGACGTAGCCCTGCACGGGGCAGAAGTCGCCGAACACCTGGTGATGGGGATACACCGAGCGGACCTTGTCGACGACGAGTGCCGTGTTGGCGGAACGGGGGTGGGTCTCCACCCGGACCACGCCGTCGAGCGTGGCCGCGGTGTCCCCGAGATCGGACAGCGCGGAGGAGTGCGTGGTCATGGGGTACCTCTCGAGATCAGTAAGGCGAACGGGGGTTCTTCGTCGGGATCCACTTCCACGACGAGGCAATTCGGTCCGGTGTGCGAGAACAGTTCGTCGCATGCCGAGCGCAGGGTGAGGAGATCGCCGGCGGTGCGCACCGGGAGGCCGGCGAACATCGCGGCCAGCCCGCCCGCGATGTCGGTGTGGCGGAACCGGTTGACGCTCGGCGCGCCGGGGAAGAATCGCGCCTCACGTGTGACACACATGCCGTGCGCGTCGTTGTTGAGCACGATGAGGGTGATCGGCGCATCGTGTTCGATCGCGGTGTGGATCTCCATGCCGTGCATGAGGAACGAGCCGTCGCCGGCGATGACGATGACCCGACCGTCCGGACGGATGTCCCGCGCGGCGATCGCGGACCCGATCCCCGCCGCGATGCCCCATCCCATCCCGCCCATGCCCAATGCGACGACGAACCGCCCGTCGCCGAACGGGAGATGGTGGATCGCCGCCGCGCCGGTGTTCCCGGCGTCGGCGAACACCGCGCACCCCGCGGGCAGGGCGGCGCCGATGGTGACGAGCACGTCGCGCATCCCGAGGGCGTGAGCCGAGGGTGCGACGGACAGGTGGTCGAGCGGATGGACCCGGGGTGGGCGGCGTCCGGGGAGCCGGTCGGCGAGCGACCGCTGGAGCGCACCGATGGTCTCGGTGAGACGTGCCGTCCCGATGTGCTCGACGTCGGCCGGGGTGCGCGGCGGCGCGCTGCCGAGACGCACGACCGGGATCGCCGCGAGGGCGTCGTCGAGGCCGGCGCGATCGGTCATCGACATGCGGCAGCCGATCACCAGGATCAGCTGTGATTCCCGCACGGCCCGATGGGCCGACGGGTGCCCCATCACCCCGGTGACGCCGGAGCAGGACCCGCGCCCGATGTCGCGACCGCCCGGTGAGACCACGACGCCGGCGCCGAGGAGTTCCGCGAGATCCTCGACGGCACCGTGCAATCCGAGCCGCGATGCCTCCTCGCCCGCCCAGATGCACACCGACCCGCCGTCGCGCGCCACCCCGACGAGTCGGTCGGCGAGTCCGTCGACGACCGCCGGGGGCATCGACCGGAGTTCGGTCGGTGCGCCCGAACGCAACGGTGTGGCGTACCCGGGTGAGGACTGCACGTCTTTGGGCAGGATCACCGCGGCCGGCAGACCTCGTGCGAGGGTGGCGAACGCCTCGTCGAGGACCTGATCGAGACGAGCCGGCTCGTCGACGAACCCGCAGAATCCGACGACGCCGGACACCACGGCACGCAGGTCCACGGTGTCCGGCGGGTCGAGCATGTCTTGAAAGCCACCGCGCCCCACCGCGGCGGTCGACGCCGAACCGATCACGGCGAGCAGGGGTACGCGGCTGTCATAGGCCTCGCCCAGCGCCGGGATGACGTTCAGCGCACCGCCACCCGACGTCGTCAGGACCGCGGTCGGCTCGGCGGTGAGCCGTGCGTGCCCATCGGCCATCGCGCCGGCCCCGAACTCGTGTTTCGCGACGACCGGGGTGAGCAGCGGGTGCCGCACCGCCGCGTCGAAGACGTCTTCGATGTTGGCCCCGTGAACGCCGAAGACGGTCCGCACCCCGGCGTCGACGAGTCGCGCGACGAGGAGGTCGGCCACCGGCACGGCCGCCCGTCCCGGATCGTCATCGGGCACAAGCCCGCCTACCGCGTCCAAACCCTGCATTCCCCAGCTCCGAACAGCGGTGCGGCGCCGGCCGATTCGCCGGTGTCCGTAACCGGACCAACTCAGTGTGAGTTAGCTTAGCGTAAGCTAACGTTCGGCGGCAGGGGGTGGTGGTCTGGGCAAGCGGTCGGGTCACCAGGTGGCTTCGACTCGGCTCCTCGCTCCGCTCGGTGCCGGCTCATAGCTCCTATGTCAAGCGGCGGCGGGTGTTGGGTTGTCGGCTTTGCGGGTGCGGGCGTGGTGGTCGGTGGTGAGGTGGTTGTAGACGACGCGGGCGAGGCGGCGTTTGAGGCAGCGCATCGCCTCGCGAGGGGTCTTGTTTTCGGCCTTCTTCTTCTCGTAATAGGCGTGGCCGAGGGTGTCGGG
>NZ_SCOC01000040.1:0-41206 GCF_005502615.1 Gordonia sp. ALPHA1B1
CAACCCGACACCATATGTCTGGACCGCAACCTCCAGGTCGATCCTGGCCAAGGTCGCCCGCGCCCGCGCCGCACTCGAACAAGGAGTTAGCTAAAACCGAGACACACCACTAGCTAACCCGACATGGTCGTCGACCACGCGCTCGACGATACGAGACACCGTCCGCCAGGAAACCCGCAGATAGGCACTCACCGCGGTCATCGGGGCGTGCGCACACAGCCATGCGGCGGTGTCGTCGAACGCCCTGGTCATCTTCGCTTCCGGACGTGCCCACGGAACCAACTCAGTCTTCATACCATGGCGAGGACACTCCACGCGCTTGGCGGGCAACTCGAGGAAGCATCGCCAGCCACCCATGTCGAGATGTCGCCACCGTCGCGGTGCCGGCGGCTGATCGTATCCAGGGCAACGCTTCTTACACTGCGGGCACCGTGATCGTGCGTTCTTGTGCAGTTCCAATGTCACCACGATGACCTGCCCACGATCATCCTCATCGAACCTGACACCCACGACACGGGCACGCTCGATTCCCAGCAACTTCTGCAGTACTCTGACAGTGCGCAACGCCCACTCCCTTTGGTCTTGTTCTTCGCAAATCAAAACCTAAGTGAGACTGGGCGTTGCGTGCGTTAGGCTCGCGAGAAGGCACCCACTTTGACGTCAGAAGAGCCACAGCCGGTCGAATCGCTTCACCGGTAGGTCGGCGATCGCACCCTTCGAGCCCATCCCGGCGTTGACGATCAGCGCGTCGAACCGTCCGAATGCCTCCGCATGAGCCGTACCGAGCGCGCTGATGGCGTCGGCGTCGGTCATGTCGGCGGGGACGACCTCCACCCGCCCGGCGCCACGCTCGAGAAGCTCGGCCGCCTTCTTCTCCAACGCTTCTCGACCACGTGCACTGATGGTCAGGTCCCAGCCGTCGGCGGCGAACCGGTCGGCGATGGCCGCACCGATCCCCCTCGACGCCCCGGTCACCAGCGCAGAACGGTTGCTGCCCGATTCACCCATTGAACTACCCCCTTCGGCGCGCGCACCGCGCGACTGTGTTCTGTTGACGCCGTTGCTCGATCAGCTGATGTGGCGCAGACCGTCGGCGATGAACGCCGCCGTCGCCTCGCCCGCCTTCTCCGCGCCGTCGCCCGACGACGCCCCCGAAAGAGCGCGGTAGGTGATCCCCTCGGCGATCACGCCGAGCTTCAGGTTCGCCAACCCCAGGTAGAAGTCCCAGTCACCCAGGTCGACACCCGTTGCGGTCGAATACTTCTGAGCGATCTCGTCGACCGACGCATAACGGTCACTGGTCCAGGCCGCGGAGAAGCCGAGAACCTGGTCGAAGGCGCCGGTGCGGTAGACGCACATCAGCGCGACATCGGTGAGCGGATCTCCGAGGGTCGACATCTCCCAGTCGACGACGGCCGCGATCCGGGCCGGATCGTCGGCGTCGATGATCGTGTTGTCGACCCGGAAGTCACCGTGCACCACCGACTCTCGTGCCTGCTCCGGAACTCGCGCGGCGAGCGCGTCCACGAGACGCTCGACGTCGGGGAGTTCACGCGTCTTCACGTGCCCCCACTGCCGCGCCCACAGCTTCACCTGGCGGGCGGCGAAACCCGCGGGCCGACCGAACTCGCCGAGCCCGACCTCGCGATAGTCCACCGCGTGCAGGTCGGCGAGCGTCTGGACGAGGGCATCGAGATTGCGGGCGACGTCGTCGTCGGAATAGGCGCCGAGGTCTTCCGCGGTCCGGACGACGCGGCCGTCCACGAACTCCACCACGGTGCACGGCGCACCGATGACCGAGCCGTCGGCGTCGAAAGCGACGGTCCGCGCAACCGGGACCGACGTCGACTGCAGCGCACTGGTGACCGCCCATTCACGGCCCATGTCGTGAGCCGACGGCGTCAGTCCGCCGGTCGGCGGTCGGCGCGCCACCCACGTGGTCACGCCGTCGGTGACCGTGTAGGTGAGATTGGACTTGCCGCCACTGATGAGGTCGATGGTCAGCTCACCTGCGGGCTCGACCCCGTTGTCGATCAGCAACCGGCGCAGGCGATCCTGGTCGAGCGCTGCGTCCGTGGCGGTCATCGGGCACCCGCCGATGCCTTCGCCTCGAGTGCCTGCTGGGCCTTCTTCGCACGCCCGACGGCGCGACGGGCGATCGCCCACCGGTGGACCTCGGACGGGCCGTCGTAGATGCGGAACGGCCGGAGTTCCTGCGACAGGCGGGCCAGCGGGAGGTCGGCGGACACACCGAGCCCGCCACACATCTGGATGCTGCGATCGGCGATCCTCGAATACGCCTCGGCAGCAAAGGTCTTGGCGATCGATGTCTCGTCCGACGCGTGGTTGCCCAGATCGAGCTCGTGGCAGGCATTCAGCAGCAACGCGCGAGTCGCGGCGAGGTCGATCTCGTTGTCGGCGACGAGTTGTTGGATCATGCCCAGATCTCCGAGGCGGCCACCGAATCCCTCACGGCGCGAGACATAGTCGACGGCGACGTCCTGGCAGCGCTTCGCCGAGCCGAGCCAGCGCATCACGTGGGTCATCCGAGCCGGCCCGAGCCGGACCTGGGCGTAGCGATAACCCTCGTTCACCTCGCCGAGGATGTCCTCGTCGGGAACGAAGAGGTCGGTGAAGGTCACCTCGCAGTGACCGCCGATCATCGACCTGTCGATAGTGTTGATGTGGCGCCCGACGGTCAACCCGGGCGCATCGGCGGGCGCGAGGAACATGGTTGCGCCGCCGCGGTCACCGGGCGCGCCCGAGGTCCGCGCCATGATCATGAAGAAGCCCGCACCGTCGGCGCCGGTGATGAAGTGCTTGTCGCCGTTGATCTTCCAGCCGCCGTCCACACGGACGGCCTCCGTGCGCAGCGCGTTGGGATCCGAACCGGCGCCCGGAGCCGGTTCGGTCATCGCGAACGCCGAACGGACATCTCCAGCGGCCAGCGGGGCGAGGTACTTCTGCCGCTGATCCTCGCTCGCGATGTGCGCGAGCATGTGCACGTTGCCCTCGTCCGGCGCACCGATGTGCAGCGCGATCGGACCGAACGTCGAATACCCGGCCGCCTCGAACACCGGCGCGCGGTCACACATGTTGAGACCGAGTCCGCCGTACTCGACCGGGGCATGCGGGCCGAAGACCCCTGCCTCCTTGGCCTTGGCGTTCATCTCGCGACGGATGTCGTCACCACCGGCCGCCGTGATGTCACCGGCCGCCTCGTCTTCGATGGGCAGGACGTAGTCGCGGACGAAGGCCTCGGTCTTCGCGACGACGTCGAGCACGTCGTCGTCGTGCCGCAGGTCTATGGGCATGGTGACTCCTTAACGCATGAGCAGGGTGGGGATCCCCGAACACCGACCGATCGATCGCTCGGCGTTGCATACCTTGCCAGGCGATACCCGCCGGGTCAAGCGGCCCAGCAGACGGCGCCCTGCGCGACGGCCGTCAGGGTGTGCGATACCCGACCAGCGCGCGGGCCATCTGGAGATTGCGCGCGATGAGTTCGTCCGGACCCAGCAGACCGTCGAGCTTGAACCAGGTGGACACCCCGACGCACATGGTGGCCACGGCACGCGCCGCATCTTTCGGGTACTCGGTGGTGAACTCACCCGTTTCGACGCCGGCGAAGACGATCACGTCGACCATCCGCTGCTGGCGGTCCCGGTGTCCGATGTAGGTGGGCCGGTAGTTGTCGTCGAGGCTGCGGATCTCGGTGGAACCGACGAACGCCTGCTCGCGGCGATACATGTGGAACCGCAGAAGCGACTCGACGACGGCGTCGAACTGCCGGATCGGCTCGGGACCTGCCTCGACGATCGCGGCCTCCGAGCGTGCCAGGAGGTCGGTCATCGTGCGTTCGAGGAGCCCCTGCAGCAACGACTGCTTCGACGGGTAGTGGTGATAGAGCCCTGGCACCGACAAATTGGCCCGCGCGGCGATCTCCCGGACCGAGGTCCCGTGGTAGCCCTGTTCGGCGAACGCCGCCAGCGCCGCCGCCAACGGGACCGGCAGTTCGGGCTCGCCGTAATCCCGCCAGCCGCCCAGTGGCCGCGTCGCCGGACGGATGTCTGCTTCGCCGGTTCCGCCACTCATGCCATCAAACATATCCCGACATGCGGACCTACTCCGCATCGCCGGTGCGACGCGAGAGACTCTTCTCGAGCATCTCGGCGGGTGAGACGAGCAGCGCGATGCTCAGATCCACCACGTCGGCCTTGCCGAGTTCGACCTCACCCTCGAGCCACGCCGCGAGCAACCGGCTGAGTCCGCCGACCTGGTAGTGCGCAACGCCGACCGCTGCCGCCGGCCCGACGTGGACGTCGAGAATCGCCGACGTGCTCTGCAGGGTGAGGCCGGCGAACAGCGTCGTCGACTCCATCCGCTTGGCCGCGATCACCGGACTCAACAGCGCCTGCGAGAAGAGCAGCCTGCCTTTGCGGCGGTCCGCGTCGATGACGTCGACGATCGCCGACACCGCACCGGCGACCTTCGCACGCATGCTGGCCCCCTCGGAGAAGGCTGCCAGACTGGCTTGCGCGATCTCTTCGATGACCTCGTCGTACATGACGCCGACCAGCTGATCGACGGATTCGAAGCTCTCGTAGAAGTAGCGCGCCGTGAGGCCGGCCTGCCGACACACGCCGCGTACGGTCACCGCGCCCACGTCATCGGCGCCGAGCAGGTCCAACCCTGCATCGATGAGGGCTGATCGACGCCGCGCGACCCGGGTGTCGCCGCCCTCGCCGCCGTAGGCCCGAAGCGTGCCGGCCGCGTCCGGCGCCGCACCGGATCGGCTGTCCGGGGTCGATGGTGCTCGTCCCATGGTTCCTATCTTGACACCCCGGTAAGTTACGTGTGTCATACAACGGGAAACAGACGTTTCCAGAATTCGAGCAGGAGGGGTGTTCGATGGCAACGGAGCCTATCACCAGTGGAAGTTCGGCACTGTCAGCACAACCGGTGACGGATGTGACCGCCGAAGTGCAGGAGTTTTTCACCGCGGAGCGCCCCGACACCGAGTTCCTCCCCTCCTCCGCCCGTATGTCCCGGGCGGAGCTCGACGCGCTTCCCACCAGCGACCTCGATCCGCTCGGCATCGGCGTGATCGCCGGCGCCGCGAACGTGATCATGCAGCTCAGCCTCCCCGCAGTCGGTTACGGCGTGTACGAGAGCCGTGTCGACTCGGGAAACCTGTTCAAGCATCCGATGAAGCGTGGTCGTACCACGCTGAGTTACCTCGCCGTCGCCGGACTCGGTAGCGCCAAGGACAGAAAGGCCTACCGCAAGGCCATCGGCAAGGCCCATGCGCAGGTCCGTTCGGCCGCCGACAGCCCGGTGAAGTACAACGCCTTCGATCCGAAGCTGCAGTTGTGGGTCGCCGCGTGTCTGTACCGAGGCACCGAGGACGTCCATCGCATCTTCGGCGGGGTCACCGAGGTGACCGACGAGCGCTACCAGGCCGGCGCCGTTCTGGGCACGACGCTGCAGGTCCCCCGCGAGATGTGGCCCGCCACCCGCGAGGACTTCGAGACCTACTGGAACGACACGGTCGAGACGCTCGAGATCGACGACACCATCCGCGAGTACCTGATGTCGATCGCGCGCGCCGAGTTCCTCGGCCCGGTGATCTCGCGGCTCTTCGGCTGGCATTTCGAGATCATGGCCATCGGCTTCCTGCCGGAGAACTTCCGCCGCAAGATGCGCGTCCAGCTCTCGCCGTGGCAGGAGCTGTACTTCGACAAGCACAACGCGGTCCTGCGCGCGATCATCACGCGGGCCCCGCGGTGGGTGCGCGGCTTTCCGTTCAACGTCCTGCTCGCCGACGTCCGGTGGCGCATGCGCACCGGGCGGCCGCTGGTCTGACCCTTCGCGACGCACCCTCCGCAAGCTTCGGGCGCTGCTCAGGGAGCAGTGGGTCTCTCTCTCGAACAGACGCCAGACGGCCTACATCCGGCGCAGCGCCTCGCGGTCGAGGTCGGCGACGTCGGTGTGCCCGGACAGTCCGAGGGTGAGGTCGAGTTCGGCGATGATGTCGGCGACCGCGTCGCGGGCACCGTCGGCTCCCGCGAGCGCCAGGCCGTACATGTGCGGTCGTCCGATGCAGGCGGCGTCGGCCCCGAGTGCGAGCGCCTTGAACACGTCGGAACCGGTGTAGATCCCGGAGTCGATGAGGACCTTGATGCGACCGTCGACGACCGGCGCGATGGTGTCGAGAGCGTCGATCGTGCTGATCGCGCCGTCGACCTGCCGACCGCCGTGGTTGGAGACGATGATGCCGTCCACCCCGGCGTCCACGGCGCGACGCGCATCGTCGGGGTGCAGCACGCCCTTCAGCACGATCGGAAGAGCGGTGCGGGCGCGCAGGCCGGCAAGATCGTCCCAGTTCAGCGACGGTCGCGAGTAGATGTCGAGGAAGGTCTGCACCGCGGCGCGCGGCTGGGGCGACCGCAGGTTCTGCAGAAACCAGCCCGGGGCGTTGCGGGTGATGGAGAGGAGGGTGGCGATTGCGCCGAGGGAGATCTCCGGACGTTCGTCAGCAGCGCCACGTAGCCGTTCGGCGACGATGTCGACGAACCTGCGGTCGGACGTGTACTGGGCGATGCCCTCACCCTGCGCGAACGGCAGCGAACCCAGGTTCAGGTCCTGCGGCCGCCACCCGAGCATCGTCGTGTCCAGCGTGACGACGACGGCCTCGGCGCGGATGGCCGCCGCGCGCTCCAGGAGGCTGTCGACGAGGTCGTCGTCGGTGGACCAGTACAGCTGGAACCAGCGCGGCGCCCCGGCGCTCGTGTCGTCCATCGCGGCCGCGACGTCCTCCATCGAGACGCTCGCCTGATTCGACAAGATGTAGGGGACACCGAGTTCCGCGGCCGCACGCCCGATGAGGGCGTCGGCGTCGGGCGCGGCGAGCGAACCGGCGCCGACCGGCGCGAACAGCACCGGCGCCGTGATGCGGCGACCGAACAATTCGACCTCGAGGTTGCGCTGCGAGACATCCCGCAGGATGCGCGGCACGATCGCCCAGCGGTCGAGTGCCGCGCGGTTGGCGGCCATGGTGCGTCCCTCACCGGCACCACCGCCGATGTACGCCCACGCACGCGCCGACATCGCACGTCTCGCACGTCGCTCGAGCTCGGCGAAATCCGTTGGTACACGCGGCTTTCGCCGGTGCACCCCGGCGGTGTAGATGTCGTTCTGCCGTGCACGCCCATATCCCGCGGTCATGGGTGGTGATGGTAGTGCCGCCATCGGGGCGTCCGGCCGGTATTGCCGGGGCGCGCCGCTCAGCGTGTGGCGACGGCAGTGGCGCCCGCCGCGGCGACGGTCACGGCCGCGACCGACGGCCACGCGCCGATCTTCTTCGCCAGCGGGTGCGAGCCGCCGAACGCCGCCAGGTAACCGGCCAGCAGACCGCCCGCGACCGCGGGGCCCTTCGTCGACGCCCACCGGCGAGTGCACCAGGCGCCGGCTGCGCCGAGCACCACACCACCGAGTTCGCGTCGCCCGCTGTAGCGCGCGACCGCGAAACCACCGACGAGACCGACTGCCACCACGGGCACCGTTGCATCCACAGCCATGCGACTCAGGCTACGTCTGGGTTCCCGAAACCGTTCACAGCCACCTGCCAGCCGATCTCCAGGCTGACGGTGGCGGAGGCGTCGACTCTGGACAGGAATCATCTGAGGAGGACCCATGACCGCAGTACTGGACAAACCACCGGCGCCGTCGCCGTCCGATCCCGCCGCCCCGGCGCACCGACGACGCGTCGCCGCCCGGCCATGGTGGGGACGGCTCGGCCTCGTCGGACTCCTGGCCGTCACCGCGGTGCTCTACCTGTGGAACCTGTCCGCAAGCGGGTACGCCAACACCTTCTACGCCGCTGCGGCGCAGGCCGGATCACAGAGTTGGAAGGCCTGGTTCTTCGGTGCACTCGACGCATCGAACTTCATCACCGTCGACAAGCCGCCGGCCTCACTGTGGGTGAGCGGACTCAGCGTCCGCATCTTCGGGATGAACTCGTGGGCCGTTCTGGCGCCCCAGGCGCTGATGGGCGTGGCCGCGGTCGGGCTCCTCTACCCGACGATGCGTCGGACGATCCGCGACCCCCAACTGGGTGCCGCGGCCGGCCTGATCGCCGGCGCCGTGCTGGCCTTCACCCCGGCGGCCGCGTTGATGTTCCGTTTCAACAACCCGGACGCACTGCTGGTGTTGCTGATGGTCGCTGCGGCGTACGCGCTGACCCGGGCTGTCGCCACCAACTCGGGTCGGTGGCTCGCCCTGGTCGGCGTCGCCCTGGGATTCGCCTTTCTCACCAAGATGCTGCAGGGCCTGCTGATCCTGCCGTTCTTCGGGCTCGCCTACCTGCTGTTCGCGAAGACCGGGTGGCGCAAACGAATCGCCCACCTCATCGGTGCGACCGCCGCATTGCTTGTCTCCGCGTTGTGGTTCCCGGTGGTCACGATGCTCGTGCCGGAATCGGCACGTCCTTATATCGGTGGTTCGACGGACAACACGTTCATGGACCTCGTCTTCGGCTACAACGGCGTCGGCCGCATCAGTGGTGCCTCCGGCGGCGGCGGAGGAGGCGGAGGAGGCGGCGGTCAGGCCGGCGGGTCCTTCGGCGGGTCCACCGGGCTGGACCGACTCTTCGGTTCCGAGATGGGCAACGAGATCTCCTGGTTGCTTCCGACCGCACTCATCGCGCTGTTCTTCGCCGGCTACCTGGTGGTGCGCAGCTTCCCGGTCTTCCGCTTCGAACACCGTCTGGCACGCACGGAATCCGCAGCCGTGCTCTCGTGGGGCGGCTGGCTGCTGGTCACCGGCATGATCTTCTCCTTCATGAGCGGGACGATCCACCCGTACTACACGGTGGCACTGGCGCCGGCGATCGGCGCAGTCATCGGACTCGGCGGCGTGCTCGCTTGGCGTCGACGCAACCGCTGGGCGGCCAGGATCGCCCTGGCGGCGATGGTCGGTGCAGCCGCGGCGTGGTCGATTGTCCTGTTGAACCGCAACGACTTCGGCCCGACCTGGTGTCGTTGGCTGATCGGCGTGGTCGCCTCGATCTCGGTGGTGGCCCTCCTCATCGGTGCTGCACGCGGGTGGCGACGTGCGGTTGCCGCGGCACTCATCGCGGGTTCGCTCGCCGGATTCGGCGGGACGGCAGCGTTCTCGATCGCAACCGCGGCGACCCCCCACAACGGCTCGATCCCGACCGCGGTGTCGACCTCGATCGATGGCGGCGGAATGGGCGGCCCCGGCGGTGGCATGGGCAGTGGCCCCGGGGGTCGGGCGGACGGCGGACAGCCCGGTGCCCAGCCGGCCGGCGCCCGCCCGGGCCAACAGGGAAACCCGCCCACCGCCATGCAGGGCGGCAGCGGAATGACGGGCGGCCCGGGTGGCGACACCGCGTCGAACGCCGAACTCGTTGCCGCGCTGAGGGCAACCACGACAACGTGGGCGGCCGCGACCAACGGGTCGCAATCCGCCGCCGAGATCGAGATCGCCACCGGCACCTCTGTCATGGCGATCGGTGGATGGAGCGGGGATCCGGCCCCCACGCTCGAGCAGTTCATCGCCTACGTCGAGGACGGCAAGATCGCCTATTACCTCGGCAACGACGGCGGCGGTCCGGGCGGCAACTCGGAGATCGCCGAGTGGGTCGCCGCCAACTACACGGCCACAACCATCGGCGGAACGACGGTCTACCAGCTCTTCTGACGTCTCGACACGGTCCTGCCCGTTCCCGACCTTCGGGGGCGGGCAGGACACATGGGCAACCGATCGACGGTGGTTCAGCGTTTCCTGTGCGGCAAACCCCAGGCGCGACGCCGCGGCGTGGCCGACGCCCACATGTCGCCGTCACCCATCCGCTCGCGATCGCGGCTCCGAAGACGGGGTAACCGACCGCTCCCCCGGACTTTCGAAGGGTTCCGTCATGACACCGACCGCCGAGATGACCGACTCTTCGGCCCCGCCTGCACAGTCGGCATCCCCGGCTCCCGATCTGCACCCGATCAGCGCCTCGACGACGGATCTCGAACTCGTCGAAGAGGTGCTGGCGGCGCACTTTCGCCGCCACGCCACCACCTTGCAGCAGGTCGGCGGGGAATTGACGCCGGCGATCGACGTCCTCTCGGCGCGGATCGGCGGAGGTAAACGCCTGCGCGCGTCGTTCTGCCTCTGGGGCGCCCGAGGCGCCGCCGGGGGCCGGAGCGTCGCGGGCATCGTCGAGATGGCGGCCGCCATCGAACTGTTCCATCTCGCCGCCCTCGTGCACGACGACGTGATGGACGACAGCGACGTCCGGCGCGGCCTGCCCACCGTGCATCGGCACTTCGCCGACGATCATCTGCGCGCGCGACGCCGTGGGGACGCCGAGCGCCATGGCACCGCCGTCGCGATCCTGGTCGGCGACATGTGCCTGTCCTGGTCCGACGACCTCGCCGCTGCCGCGGTGGACGACGTGTCCGAGGACACCCGACGCGCGGTCCGCGACACCTGGTCGCTGATGCGCGACGAGGCCTACGCGGGCCAGTACCTGGACATGCTGAGTCAGACCGAGGACACCACCGACGCCGATCGCACGGCTCGCGTACTGCGCTACAAGAGTGCGCGGTACACGATCGGTCAGCCGCTGCGGCTGGGCGGCACGCTCGCGGGTGCCCCGTCGGCGCTTCTCGAGGCATACGATCGGATCGGCATCACCGCCGGCGAGGCCTTCCAGCTGCGCGACGACATCCTGGGCGTCTTCGGCGACGAGAAGGTCACCGGCAAACCCGCCATCGACGACCTACGGGAAGGCAAGCGCACGATGCTCATCGCGGCGGCGGAGGAATCGGCGGGACGGATGGAGCGCCGCGTGCTCGCCGACGGTCTCGGCAATCCGGACCTCGACGCCGACGGTGCCGCGCGGATGCGTGAGGTGCTGTACTCCACCGGCGCCGTCGAACGAGTGGAACAGCGTATCGCCGACCTGCACGCGGAAGCGCTCGGCATCGTCGACGCCGCTCCGATGGACCCGGCGAGCCGGCACGCACTGACCGCCCTCATCGAACGTTGCGTGTGGCGGCGCGCATGACCGCTCCCGCCGGCCCGACGGTCGAACTCCGCGTCTGGGGTGTCGACCGTGTGCTACCGGCGCTCGGCCGGATGTCGTCGGGTCGACGGATGCTGCGCCGTACCCCCGGTCTGCGTTTCGCCAAACTGCTGGGCACGGGCACCGCACGCACTTTCACCCTCGAGAGCGCCGACCTGAGACACTGGGCCGCGCTGACGGTCTGGCATGACGCCGACGCCGCTTCGGCTGCAAGCGATTCCGTCGTGTTCCGTCGATGGCGAGAGTCCAGCACGGAGGAACTCCGGATCACCATGCGACCACTCCGGTCAAAGGGCCGTTGGTCGCGCGTCGACCCGTTCGAGACGGTGCGATCGTCGATCGACCACGACGCGTCCGGACCGGATTGGACGGGCCCGGTCGCCGCGTTGACCCGGGCACGCCTCCGGCCCACGAAGATGGCATCGTTCTGGCGTGCCGTCCCGCCGGTGGCGACGGAACTCGCCGGGGCACAGGGCAATCGATTGGCCCTCGGCGTCGGCGAACTCCCGCTCGGGGTGCAGGGCACGTTCTCGATCTGGGAATCGGCGCAGGACCTCACCGGCTTCGCCTACCGCTCCCCCGCACATCTGTCGGCGGTTCGGCGGACCGCACCGTCGCGCTGGTATGCCGAGGAACTGTTCGCCCGTTTCGCCGTCACCGAGGTCGTCGGCACATATGAGGGGAGACCGGCGTGAGTCTCCTGGACGGCTCCACTTCGCACCGATCGGGCCAATCGTCGCGAACGCGGCGAACCGACGGCACCGCGCCCTGGAACCGCGGGCTGGTCACCCTGGCGTGGATCCTGCTGGCCGCGACGATCGGCGTCCAGATCGCGTTTCCGCTGACCGGTGGCGGCACCCTGCCGCTGACCGTCGCGAGCGTGCTGCTCCTGGCGTCGGCGTCGCTCGTCCACGTCGCGGCAACCCGCGGCGCCGCCGCCGCGGTCGCCCTCGCGGTGGTGGCCGGCGGTGGCGGACTGATCGCCGAATCCGTCGGTGTGAGCACCGGGTTTCCGTTCGGCACATACGAGTACACCGACGGGCTCGGACTGAAGGTCCTCGGCGTGCCGGTCCTGGTCCCGCTGGCCTGGATCATGATGTCGTGGCCCGCGCTGGTCGTGACCCGACGACTCGTCCGTGCGATGGGGATCGCCGGACGGTGGGTTCGGCCCGCCACCGCCGTCCTCGGTGCGTATGCACTCACGGCGTGGGATGTGTTCCTCGACCCGCAGATGGTCGACCAGGGCAACTGGGTGTGGCGGCACCCGACGCCGTCGCTGCCCGGGGTCGCCGACATCCCGCTGACGAATTTCGCGGGCTGGCTGCTGGTCTCGTTTCTCATCGTCGGCGTGCTCGACCTCCTCATCCGCCGCGACGATCCCTACGCGACCGGGTCTTCCGGGATGGACGCCGTGCCCATCACCGCGTACCTGTGGACCTACTTTTCCTCGGTGATGGCGCACGCGGTGTTCTTCGGCCGTCCGTCCGTCGCCCTCACGGGCGGTCTCCTCATGGGTGTCATCGCCATCCCGCTGCTCGTCGTCGAGATCAGGGGTCGCCGTGCGGGTGTCTGACCTGCTGCGGCCGCTGGTCGCGACGGGAACCGCTATGTCGCTGGCGTCGCTGGCCCTGACCCTCGACAACGCCCGCCGGGTCCGTCGGCCCGGTCTCGCCGACATCCCGGCGCCGGAACCACTGTCGGTTCTCATCCCGATGCGCGACGAGGCGCACAACGCCGAACGCTGCCTACTGGCCGTCCTCGAGGCGGCGGATCGCTGGCCAGGACCGGCCCGGATCCACGTGCTCGACGACGGCTCGGCGGATGGAACCGACGCCGTGCTCGCCCGCCTGGCCTCGATGGACGACCGGGTTCGTGTCCACCCCGGCTCGGCGCCTCCTCCCGGGTGGCTCGGAAAGACCTGGGCCTGCGCCCAACTCGCGGAGAAGGCGTTCCCCGGCGGGGTCCACGTCTTCCTCGACGCGGACGTCGTGGTCGAGCCCCACGCGTTCACCTCATCGTTCGCCTTGCTCCGCAACGCCGGACTCGATCTGGTGAGCCCGTACCCCCGGCAGGTCGCGGTCGGCGCGGGCGAGCGACTGGTGCAACCGCTGCTGCAGTGGTCCTGGCTGAGCACCCTGCCCCTCGGTCTCGCCGAGCGCTCACCGCGCGAATCCCTCACCGCCGCAAACGGTCAGTTCCTGGTCGTCGATGCCGCGATGTATCGTCGTGCCGGCGGTCACGAGGCGGTGCACGACGTGGTCCTCGAGGACATCGCCCTGTTGCGCGCCGTCAAGGCGGCCGGCGGTCGCGGCGTCGTGGCCGAGGGAAGCGACGTCGCCACCTGCCGTATGTACCGCGGCTGGGACGAGGTCCGCGCGGGTTACCGCAAGTCGCTGTGGTCGGCCTTCGGGTCGCCGGGCGGGACGCTGGGCGTCACCGGTCTGCTGTGCCTGATGTACGTACTCCCCGCGGCAGCAGCGCTGTTCGGCTCCCGGACGGGTCTCGTCGGATACCTGGCCGGGGTGGCCTCACGGGTGGTGTCCGCACGCTGCACCGGCGGACGCGGATGGCCGGACGCCTTCGCCCATCCGCTCTCCGTCCTCGTCTTCACCGGTCTCGCAGTCGATTCGACGCTGGCCCGACAGCGCGGCGACCTGCAATGGAAGGGACGCCCCATCGAGGTCCGTCGATGACACGGGTCCTGGTGATCGGCGCGGGCGTCGGCGGACTCTCCGTCGCGATGCGCCTCGCCGCGACCGGCCACGACGTCACCGTTCTCGAGCAATTCGACGACGTCGGCGGCAAACTCGGGGTCATCGAGCACGACGGGTTCGTGTTCGACACCGGGCCGTCGCTCGTCACGATGCCGCACGTCTTCGAAGAACTCTTCGACGCCACCGGATCGTCGATCCACGACCATCTGACCCTCGAACGACTCCCCGTCGCCGCGCGCTACCGCTTCCCGGACGGCACCGAACTGGACATGCCGGGAACGCTCGACGACATCCCCGCCGCCCTCGACGCCGCACTGGGGAATGGGCGAGGCGCCCAGTGGTCATCGTTTCTGGAACGCGCACAACGTGTCTGGGACGTCACGCACGAGCCTTTCCTGGAATCACCGATGAGCATCCGCACGATGGTCGGCGGGATCGCCACGCCGTCGGACGTGCGGACCGTCGCGCCGTGGCGCACGCTGCGCGGACTCGGCGAGAGTTACCTCGACGACCCGCGCCTGCGGATGCTGCTGGACCGCTACGCGACCTACACCGGTTCCGACCCACGCCGCGCGCCGGCAGCACTCGCGTCTGTGCCGTGGTCCGAGCAGGCGTTCGGATCATGGTACGTACGAGGCGGATTGGGCCGCATCGCCACCGCGATGCACGACCGTCTCGTCGAACTCGGCGGGCGGGTCGAACTCGGCGTCGAAGTCGACCGGATCTCGGTGGACCACACCGGCCGGGCCGATGGCGTGGTGCTCACCGACGGAAGCCGACGCCGGGCCGATCTGGTCGTCGCGAACGCCGACGCCCAGCAGGTCTACGACCGCCTCGTACCGCGTCGCGCCGCCCGCCGGCCCGCGGCGCTGCTGCGACGGACGACGCCGTCGCTGTCCGGATTCGTGCTCCTCCTCGCCCTCGACGATCCGCCCGCTGCGCCGCACCACCAGGTGCTGTTCGCCGAGGACTACGCCGAGGAGTTCGACGCGGTCTTCGGATTCCGCGGCCCACCACGTCCGGTCGCGCGACCGACCGTGTACATCTCGGCCCCCACCGATTCCGAGATCGTGCCCGCCCCGGGAACCGGGGCGTGGTTCGTGCTGGTGAACGCACCCCGCCACGACCCCGAGCACGGCGTCGACTGGGACGCCAACGGGTTGGCGGACTCCTACGCCGACCGGGTCCTCGACGTCATGGCCGACCGTGGGCTCGATGTGACCGGACGGGTCCGTCACCGTCTCATCGTCTCGCCCGCCGACCTCGAACGCCGGACCAGGACGCCAGGTGGCTCGATATACGGATCGTCGTCGAACGGACCCCGCTCGGCGTTCCTCCGGCCGTCGAACACCTCACCGGTACCGGGCCTCTACCTCGTCGGCGGGTCGTCGCATCCCGGCGGCGGTCTGCCGCTTGTCGTCATGTCGGCGAAGATCGTGGCGGAGCTGATCGGTCCGGCCGTGAGTCACTGACCGATAGGCCTTGCTCATCGGAGCCGTCAGCGCGGATCGATCCGAAACACGGCGCATCGGCCCGCCGCGGCAGCGAAGGCTTCCGGGGTCACGTCGTCGACGACTCCCGCGTCCTTCATCATCTTCGGGCCGTCGGTGCCCGCCAGCTCCGGCCAGGCGCGTAGCACCGGAACGGCCTGATCGGCCGAGAGTTCGACGAGGCGGACGTCGCTCATCGTGCCTCCAACCGACAGCTGGGCACGTCCCTCGGCCGCTCGGACGTTGCGTGCCCAGTCCGCCCCGGGAAAGCCCTCGAGAAGGTAGCGCTCGCCGCTCAGGTCGATCACGGTGAGCGGCGTCCGTCGCGGCTTTCCGGTGCGCCGTCCGGCGACGACGAGAACTGGTAGCTGCTTCATCCCGCCGAGCCGCTGCAGCAGCAGGAAGACCTTGTTCATCGGCTTGAGCCAGCGTGGCGCAGGGGTGTGCTGGGGTTTCGGCATCGTCACTTCGCTCCTGGTCACCTCGTACACAGCGATCTATCCCGTACACTGTACGGTGATTAAGCACCTGCTTCAATCGTCATCGGCACGATGTGTTGAGCGAGTCGTGGGACCTCGAAGCGTCAGATCAGACCCGGTCGCGATAGCTGTACGCGTGTCCACCCAGCGACGCGGTCACGACCGCAACCGGCACACGGGAAGCCTCGAGGTTCCGCCGCTCTTCGGGGGTAAGGTCCCGGCGCGACCACGTCCATCGCGGGCCGCGCCACCATGCATTCGTCCGTGAGTTCTCCATTTCACCGGTACCTTTCGCGCCGCTCGCTGTGAGCCCTGTCACGCGACCGTACCCGGATGATCTGCGTTCCAAACCTTCCGGCGCAGGTCAGCGTGTCGCGACCGGCATCGGCCCCACCGACCGGTCGCCGCGGAGCTTCTTCCGGATGAGTTCGGCGCTGATGAGGCACATCGGCAGGCCGATGCCGGGACGGGTGCTCGACCCGGCGTAGTAGAGCCCGTCGACCTTGCGTGACCGGTTCGTCGAGCGCAGGAACGCGCTCTGCCGCAGCGTGTGCGCCGGGCCGAGGGCTCCGCCACACCACGAGTTGACCGAGTCGACGAAGTCCGCGGGGCCGATGGTGCGGCGGACGACGACACGATCGGCGAGATCGGGAACCCCTGCCCACTGTCCGATCATCGCGATGGCCCGGTCGGTCACCTTCTCGATGTCGGGGTCGCCGCCGCCGTCCACGCCGCCGTGGCCGAGACCCGGGTCGGGCGGGACGGGCACCAGGATGAAGAGGTTCTCCGAGCCGGACGGCGCGACCGACGGGTCGGTGGCCGACGGCTTGCACACATAGAGCGACGCCGGGTCCGGTACGCGCGTGGGACTCTCGAAGATGGCGTCGAAGTTGGTCTTCCAGTCCTCGGTGAAGAACAGGGAGTGATGCGCCAACTCGGGAATCTCACCGCGTACGCCGAGGAGTGCGAGCACCGCCCCCGGGCCGGAGGTGGCGCGGTCCCAGTACCGTTCGGGGAAGGTCTGGAGTTCCCGGGGCAGCAACCGAGTCTCGAGATGGTGCAGATCGGTGGCACCGATCACGATGTCCGCGACCAGTTCTCGCGGTATGCCGTCGGCTCCTTCGACGCGGACGCCGGCCACCTCGGCGCGACGACGCGACGGCGTGGACCGTTTCCCCGCGCGTTCCCGCGTGAGGATGGCGGTCGCGGCCGTGCCGGTGGAGATGCGTACGCCCCGTTCCCGCGCAACCCGCTCCAGCGCGTCGACCAGGGTGGTGAAGCCGCCGTTGGGGTACCGCACACCGTCGGCGAGGTCGAGCCAGCTCATCAGGTGATACATCGCAGGGGTGCGCTCGGGCGAGGAACCGAGGAACACCGCCGGATACCCGAGGACCTGGCGGAGCCGGCGGTCGGTGAAGCGGGCCGCGATGTAGGACTGCAGCGAGGTCGTCAGCAGCGTGACAAGCGTTTTCGCGTGCCGCAACACCGGCAGGCCGAGGAAGGCACGTGGCGAGTCGAAGCTGGTGTACAGGAACCGTTCCACGGCAAGGTCATACGCCTGCCTGCCGGTGCGCAGATAGTCGTCGAGTGCGGCTCCCGCGCCGGGCTCGATCTCGTCGAAGAGCGCACGGTTCCGGTCCTGGTCACCGAACACGTCGATCGGCTTCTCGTCGGACCCGTTGTCGTCGAAGAACACTCGGTAACCGGGGTCGAGGCGGACGAGATCGAGCTGCTCGGCGGTCGACGTCCCGAGCATCTCGAAGAAATGGTCGAACACCTCCGGCATCAACCACCACGACGGACCGGTGTCGAAGCGGAACCCGTCGCGATCCCAGGTACCGGCCCGACCACCGAGGTCGTCGTTCTTCTCCACGAGTTCGACGTCGTGCCCGTCGTGGGCGAGGAGGGCGGCGGTGGCCAGGCCGGCGACTCCGCCACCGATGACGACGACGCGTCGGGACTCGCTCATACGTTGCTCTTCCTTCTGTTCAGACCGGCGGCGTCGGCACGTGCGGGTCGCGGCATACCGCGGCGGGCGACGGCGGCCGCCGCGATCTTCGCCTTCCCGGCGTTCGGGACGCGGACGCGGGTACGGCGGGCCTCGGTGGCCGACGACTCGCGAAGGCGGGCCGTCAGCTCGGCGAACAGGTCGTGCGCGGTGCACACCGCGACGCGGCTGCTCGCCGGCAGGTGCGGGATGGCGGCCGCAGCGGCGGTCAGGTCGAGGTCGATGTCGTCCAGCCAGAGCGACCAGGCGGAGTCCGCCGGATCGTCGGGATCGAGGCCGACCAGGTAGCGCCGCCCCAGCCCGTCGCTGTCCTCGCCGAAGTCGCGGAGGAAGTTGATCTTCTGGAAGGCCGCGCCCAGCCGTTGGGCGCCGGGTGCGAGGTGGTCGTACTGGGCGGCGGATTTCGGCTCGTCGGCGAGGAACGCCCGCAGGCACATCAGACCGACCACCTCGGCCGAGCCGTAGATGTAGGTGGCCAGCGACTCGAAGTCGTGCTGGACCTGGGTCAGATCGCTGCGCATCGAGTCGAAGAACGGGCCGACCAGATCAAGATCGATGCCGACCCGGCGGGCGGTCTGCGCGAAGGCGTGGACGACGAGGTTGCTGCTCGACCCGGTGACGAGCGCGACGCTGGTCTGCTCCTCGAGCTGGTCGAGTTCATTGCTGCGGTCAACGAGCCCCTGCTCCGGGCGCGGGGCGTCGACGATCTCGTCGGCCACCCGCACGAGCGCGTAGATGTTCTGGACGTCGCGCCGAATCCGCGGCGTGAGCAGACGCGAAGCGAGTCCGAACGAACTCGAGTACGACCTGATCACCATCGCCGCACAGGCTTCCGCGACCTCGTCGTATCGCCGGTGCGGTGGGATCACCTGAGTGTGACCGGGAATGTGCATCATCCGACCGCTCCTCGACCTGGTGACTGAACGCCAATTGCCTGACGTCATGAATTCGACGCCCGGGACATCACCGGATGGGTGTCGTAGACCGAACCGGGGTCGTCGGTCGGCAGCTGCCGCACCTGCTCGACGAACCACGGACTGACCGCCCACGGGGTGTTCGCGACGAGCGACCACACGTCGGCGACGTCGGCCCAGGCGTGCTCGGCGACCTCATCGGGATCCGGTCGAAGTGTTCCCAGCGGACGTGCGACGAACACCGGGCAGATCTCGTTCTCCACGATGCCGCTCGCGTCGACCGCCCGGTACCGGAAGTCCGGCAGGATGCAGCGGACATCGGCCACCTCGATACCGAGCTCGCGCCGGGCATACCGGTGCACGGCGTCGACGACGTCCTCGCCGGGGCGCGGATGACCGCAGAACGAGTTGGTCCACACCCCGGGCCAGCTGCGCTTGGACAACGCCCGGCGTGTCATGAGGATGCGGCCGTCGACGACGAGATGGCACGAAAAGGCGAAGTGCAGCGGGGTGTCCGGTCCGTGCACCCCCTCGCGGTCGGCGGTGCCGCACGGGCGGCCGTCGGCGTCGGCGAGAACCACCGAGTCGTTCGTCATCGACATTTCCTCATCGCATCGAGATCGGGCGAGCTGCTCTTCGCACCATTGTTCGTCACCGGAGCGCGAACCGGATGGGAGCCGCCCGCGACGAGAACTCATCCGAGCCGTCGGGTCTGCCTCCGCACCGCGATCCCCAACTGGACCGTCCCGATCAACGCCAGTGCCGCGCCGATTGCCGCGATGAATAGAGCCAGGCCGGACGCGACGGCTGAGCTCAGTCCCGAGCACCACCACGAACCCGCACTCACAGTGGCGACGACCGCCAGTATCACCCGCGACGGCCGCTCCCACACGGTGACCGTCCCTGGCCCCTTCATGCCCACCGCCTGGGCCGTGGCGCGGGTGATCTCGAGGATGAGGGTGAGCACCGCGATCGTCGCGCCGAGCCATGGCGGTGCACCCACGACCACCACGATGCCGACGAGCATCACGTCCGAGAACCGGTCCGCCACCGAGTCGTTGATACGCCCCCACCGCGAGGCCGTTCCGGTCTGGGCCGCGATGGCACCATCGATCCCGTCGAGGAGCGCCGCCAGGACGATGACGAGTGCGGCGAGCAGCGGCCACCAGTCGCCGAGAATGGTCAGGCACAGCGCGATCGCGGTGGCGATGACTCCGAGAGCTGTCACGGTGTTCGGCGTGAGGCCCAGTCGGGCCAACGGTCGCGCGCAGGCGTGGCTGACGAGCACCCAGTTCCGGACCCAGAAACTCGCGCGCGGATCGAGCCCTCCGTGGAGCTTCGACCACGAGTCGAGTGCCTCGTCCCGGGCGCTCGTCGTCCGCTCCGCACCCGACGCCGCCGTGAGGCTCCGGCCCGCTCGCTCAGGCTCCGCGGACACGTCCCCTCCTCTGCTTCTCGATCGCCTGCCCGAACGCCCATCCGATGATGACGATGACGTGCGCGACGTACAGCCACAAACCGACCGCGACCACCCCGCCGATCACCCGGAGACCCCCGTACGGGATCCCGACATCGATCGGCAGGGACAGGAACAGCAGGAAGCCCTGGGTGAATCCGGCGATGAACGACGCGGTGCCGAGAGCGCTGGCCGCCGCCACCCCGAGTGATGGCTCACCGGGCGTCACCTTCCAGTACACCCAGGTCAGGGCCACCGTGACCAGCATCCACACGACGATGAACTCGACCACGATCCGGACCACGAGGTCGCCGAAACCACCCGTTCCGCCTCCCTCGGGCGCAAACGTCGTGAGTGTGCCCGCGACGCCGACGACCACATACGCCAGTGGCGGCACGACGACCACCAATCCCAGCACCCAGATCCGAGACCGCCATCCCGTGAACCGGTCCTCGCGCGGATACAACGTCATACACGCGCGGCGAAGACCCTCGCCGTAGAACGACGCCGGGAACAGCAACACCAGTGCGCCCATCAGCGTCAGTCCGGTACCGACCGCGACGGCCTCGTCGAACACGCCACGGCCGCCCATGGCCGGTGGGATGAGGACGCGCAGCTCCGCCAGGGACTCCTCGGCGGACGGGCCGCGGAGCCAGGTCGTCGACCAGATCCCCAGCAGCGCCCACGGCACGACGGCGATCGCCGCGAAGTAGGTGAGGGTGGCAGCAGCCGCGGCGAGGTCGCCGCGGCCCAGTACATGGCGCACATCGGTCACCAACGCACGCACGTCGAACGTCGTCGTCTGCTCGCGGATCGTGGTGTCGCGAGTCACCGTCGGGGCCGATCGGCGCGGTGTCACCCCTCCGGGATACCCGAAACACCCCACTCGCGCCGCAGCAGTGTCCGATCTGAGTCCTCGGTGACTCCAGCGTGATCACACTGTCGCCTCCACCGCTGTCCTGCACCCGTCCGGCTGCCGGGGGAACCCGGGTGACGACACCGGTCACCGACGAGCGCCCCGCACATGCTCGGAATGCGTGTCAGATCGACGCGAACAGCGCGATCGCCATCCCCAGCATGATGACCGCGACCACCGCGTCGAGCATCTTCCACGCCCGCGGACTCGCGAAGAATCCGGACAGTCTCCGAGCTCCGCCGCCGAGCGCGGTGAACCAGAGGACACTCGCGATGCAGGCACCGAAGGCGAACGCCCACTTGCCGTTTCCGTGGCCGTTGGCGATGGCACCCATGGTGATGACCGTGTCGAGGTAGACGTGCGGGTTGAGCCAGGTCAGAGCCAGGGCCGTACCCACCGCCACCCAGCGGCCGGTGGACTCGGCCCCGATCTCGTCAGCGGCTGCGATGGCCTCGTCACTGCGCACACAGCGTCTGGCGGCCATGACGCCCAACGCCCCGACATACAGTCCGCCGGCCGCTTTCGCGAACGTCACCACCTCCGGGTGCGCGGCGACGAGCGCGCCGAGGCCGGCCACCCCTGCCACGATGAGTACGACGTCGGAGAGGGCGCAGACCGCCACGATCTGACCGGTGTGCCTGCGGGCGACGCCCTGACGCAGCACGAAAACGTTCTGGGGTCCGATGGCGATGATCAGACCGGCGCCGGTGAGAAGCCCGGCAAGTGTCGGTACGAGGTAGGCGGTCACCGGGACGACGCTAGGGCGACACGCCCCGGTCAGTACAGCGAAACTTTTTCACGAATAAACAGTTGAACTTCAGATTGTGGACGCATCGTCGCCCAGTCCGATGCCGCGTAGAACCGCGCACAAGGCCTCGATGTAGTCGGTGACGTCCACGTCGCCGACCAGGCCCTGCTGAACGACCACCCCCTGCATCGCCGAGACCATCACCTGCGCGAGCACCGCAGGCTCCGCGGGCAATTCGTGGCCCGCGGCCCGCCAGGCCGTCAGCACGCGTTCGAAGACGCCCCGCAGCCCACGGATGATGTCGCGCACGGTCTCGCGCAGCTCCGGGTTGTTGGCGGCCTCACCCCATACCGTCAGGACCATCCGGAAGCCGTCGGTCATCGGCGCGATCTCCAGCAGGACCCGTTCGGCCAGCGCGCGTACAACCGCCTCAGGCGACGGGGGTTGCTCTACCGGGTCGTCGAAGCTGCTGATCCCCGACTCGTAGGCGGCGAAGATCGACCGCGCAACGGCGGCGATCAGTTCTTCTTTCGACGAGTAGTACGAGTAGACGGCACCCGCACTGAGCCCGGATTCCCGGATCACGTCAGACATCGACGCACGGTGGAACCCCTTGTCGACGAAGCATCGGCGAGCGGCGGCGAGGATCTGCCGGCTTCTTTCGAGCTTGCGTTCGTCGCTGATCTTGGGCATGCCGACAGTCTAAAACGAATATTCGTTCTTGATTCCTCGCGGCCCTCCGCGCATACTCAGAAAAACGAAGATTCGTTCTTTTTAGGAGTGGTCATGAGCACTGAACTGCACTCGACAGATTCGCGCGATCGGGCGCCCGTTGCGACCGCGGAGGCCGACGGTGCGCCCCCGACCGGGCGGGCACCCAGTTGGCGCCTCGTGGCGGTGATGGCGCTGCTGATCCCGACGTTCGTGATCGCGATCGCCGCGACGTTCGTGTCACTGGCCGTCGATCCCGAGCCGCATCAAGCCCCACTGGGTCTCGTCGCACCGCCGCCCGCGGCACAGGCGATCGAGACGGCGCTCGCCGACCGGGCCGGTGAAGACGCCTTCGCCGTCGAACGATTCGCCGACACCGAGGACGCGCGTGCCGCCATCGAACGGCGCGACCTGGTCGGCGCGATCGCGGTCGGGCCCGGCGGGGTCACGGTGCTGACCGCGGAGGCGGGTTCGCCGGTGCTGGCGCAGGTCGTCGCCGGGGTCGGGAACGGCATCGCCACCGCCCAGCGTGTACCGGTCGCCGTCGAATCCGTGGTCCCCACTCCCGAGACTGATACACGCGGAACGGGTTTCGCCGCCGGACTGTTGCCGTTGCTGATCGCCGGCATGGCACTCGGCGGAGCCGCCGCGATCGGGCTGCGCGGCCCAGTCGCCATGCAGGCGACACTGGCGGTCCTGGGGCCGCTCGTGGCCGGGTTCGGTTTCGCGGCGACGTGGTCATGGTTGGGCGTCATCGACGGCGGTATCGGCCCCGTCGGACTCGCCGCAGCCCTGATGATCGGAGCGATCACCTGGTTCACGGTTGGTGCGGGCAGCCTGCTCGGACCCGCCGGGGTCGGGGTGTCCGCGCTGGTGATGGTGCTGATCTCCAACCCGCTGTCGGGGCTGGCATCGTCGCCGTACCTGTTGCCCGCGCCGTGGGGAACGATCGGCCAGTGGTTGCCGCCCGGCGCCGGCGGCACGCTGCTCCGTTCGGTCGCGTATTTCCCGGCGGCGAGCATCACCGGACAGGTCGCCGTTCTCCTCGGGTGGATTGCCGTCGGCGCCGCGCTCCTCGCACTCGGCATGGTGCGCGGACGGCGGGCCGACTCCGCGGGCGACACCGTCCCCGCCTGATCCGGCCGGCGGTGGTGTGTCTCGACTGTCCGGCGGGACACACCACTAACCTCGGCTCGTGGACATCAGTCAGGAAGGCCTGCGCACGCTGGCCGCGGTCCTGCGCGAGGGCACCTTCGACGCCGCGGCCACCGCCCTGCACATCACCCCGTCGGCGGTGAGCCAGCGGATCAAGGCGCTGGAGTCCGCTGCCGGGCGGGTACTCCTCCGGCGGACCAAGCCGGCGACGGCCACACCCGATGGCGAGGTGCTGGTGCGGTTGGCCAAGCAGTGGGAACTACTGCTCGCCGAGACCCGCGCCGAGTTCGTGGGCGCGCCCGACGACGACGATCTGCCGCTGGTCGAACGTCCCCGTGTCCATCTCCCGGTCGCGACGAATGCCGACTCGCTCGCGACCTGGTTACTGCCCGTGCTCGCGCGATTCCACCGGGAGCACGCAGTGGCGGTCGAGGTCTTCCGAGACGACGAAACCCGCAGCAGCACCCTGCTCCGCACCGGCGACGTGCTCGCCGCGGTGACCTCGGAACCACTGGCGATCCGCGGGTGCGCACTGCAGTCGCTCGGCACGATGCGCTATCTGCCGGTCGCCACACCGGAATTCATCGACACATGGCTACCCGACGGGCCCGATGCCGATGCACTGGCCCGGGCCCCGATGGTGCAGTTCGACCGCAACGATCACATCCAGCGGAACATCTCGGCCGCCCTCGCCGGCCGGCCCGTCGACCCGCCCGCGGTCTACATCCCGGCGTCGACCGAATACCACCGCGCCGTCGCGCTCGGCATCGGCTGGGGCGCCGTCCCGGTCGTCCAGATCGCGGACGCCCTCGACACCGGTCGCGTCCGCCTCATCGCCGACCACCACATCGACGTCCCGCTGTACTGGCAGCACTGGAAGCTGAGTTCGCCTCTGCTGCAGACACTCACGACGAGCGTCGTCGACGGCGCCGCGCGGGTTCTCCAGCACTGATCGCGCTCGACTCGTCGCCGTCCACGACGGGCAGACCCAGCTATGGACGAATCGGACGTTGTCACACGCCTGAGGTCGACGGTGTTCCCGCGACCGCCGGGCTGTCGTCGACCGTGCGCCGGCCCCGAACGACAGCGACGCCCAGCACGCCCACAGCGACCACGAGGCAGGCGATCACGTAGGGGAGACTCCCGATCGGTGTGTTGTCGGCGGTGATTCCGTCCTCGGCGTCAAGGTAGGCGGGCAACGCGGCGCACCACAGTACGAGGTGCACCCCGAGGAACAGGACCGGGAACACGACGAGGAAGGGCCGAGCGCTGCGAGCGTCGTCGACGCCCAGCGTCGGGTCGCTGCGCATGCGTCGCCATTGCACGTACAGAAGTGTCAGTCCGATCCCCCACACCAGGGCCATCTCCACCCAGTACACGACGGTCTGCGCGTCGTGATTCGCGTTCTCGTCACGGCCGAACAGCGCCGTCGGAATGGACAGGAGTGGCATGCTGACAACGGCCACAACACCGGACACGACGACGCGCCATGACAACGACCATCCGCGCGGGGCGCGTCCTCGGGAGGTGGGGATCTGGACCAAGCGCACCGCGACGTAGACGAGCACGGCGAACGAGACGGTCGCGAAAAGCCAGACGCTCCCCCACGGCACCGCGGCCAGTGTGGGCTCCGCGGCGGGATTGCCGAGCTCGTCGGGGGCGACGCCCTGGGCTCGGAGCTGGGCGAGGGTGTCGCGATAGTACGGCGCGTCGACGTTCCACGCCCACCACTTGAGCTGCGGGCCGAGCTGGTCGAAGATCTCGTAGAAGGTCTGGAACACCAGGGCCAGAACGAGCGAGCCGCGCAGCGCCGAGCGCTTCGACCCGTCGAAGAAGCCCCACGCCCGCACGAGCTCGTAGGCGACCTGGCTCACGGCCGGATAGAACGCAACAATGTACAACGACAGCCGGTCGTACATGAACATGACCGTGAACACGTTGTGGGAGAACATGAATCCCATCGCTTCTTCGGCGTGGAACCAGTTCGGGAAGTACAGCGGCGGCTCGATCACGAACAGGTAGACCAACGATCCGATCCACACCGTCAGGTTGGTGGGGTCGCCGTCGCGACGCAGTCGGCGGATCGCGTGGATCAGCGCGAGGACGGCACCGAGGATGATCGTGACCTCGAGGACCGGTTGCGTCCAGTGCTCGAGGTCGGCCGGATTCCGGATCGTGACAATCGGATTCGCGCCCTCGCACTCGAACCCCAGGTAGCCGGTGATGATCGACGGGACGTCACCCGGCGTGCAGACCGCCATCGTCTTCGCCTCCTGCAATGGCTGCGCCGAGCCGCCGAGCCCACTCCGCTACGTCACGTCGTGCCCTGTGAATGATGTGTCACCGTAGTATGTGCTCCAGGTCACGTCAACGGACCGCAGCGGAGTCGACCAACTTCGGATTCGACTCGTCGACAAGGGGGTTCTCGATCTCGTCGCGCCACATGCCGGCCGCGAAGTAGAACGCCCACGCGATCGGCACCGGGAGCAACCCGGCCAGCACGAACGTGGCGGTCAGGCCGATCGCCGACGAGACCGGGGCGGCGATCGCCATCGACACCGGCATCAGCGCGACCGATACGAAGAAGTCGAGACTGGCGATGCGACCCAACAGTGCCGGCGGCACCCGACGCTGTAAGAGCGTTCCCCACAGCACCATCGGGCCGTCGAAGAGGATGCCCATGATCACACCGGCGGCGACGAACATCCACGTCGAATCGGCGAGACCCATCAGCACCAGCGGCAGGCTGGAGAACGCCCACAGCGAGAACATGACGGTGAGGTACCGGCGCGGCATCGGGATCGAGGCGAATACCAGTGACGCCGCGGCCGCGCCGAGTCCGAATCCAGCGAGCACCCAGGCGTGCTGGGTCGCGTCGCCGTCGATGCGCTCACGTAATGCGAACGGGACGAGCACCTCTATGGGGCCGAGCGTCGCCAATACCAAAACGCAGGCGAAGAGCAGCGTCCCCCACAGCCACGGGGTCCGGGCCATGTAGACGAACCCCTCGGCCAGGTCGCCGACGATCCGGCGGGCACCCGCACCCTCGACGACCTCCGGCGCGTCCTCGCCCGTCTCGCCGAACCGACGCGCGGTGACCGGGGCCATCCCGAGATAACAGACCCCCGACAGGATGGCCGCGATCGCCGCCATCAGCACCGCGGGTCCCGGCGCCCAGGCACCGATGACCGCGCCGGCGACCATCGGCCCGACCGCCTGGAAGACGACCGGGCGGAAGAAGCCCTCGATCCCGTTGGCCGCCTGCAGCTCCGACGGCGCGACGACACCGGGCAGCAACGCCGAGTAGGCGGGGTAGTACATCCCGGTGGTGATGCCGCCCAGAAGGGACGCCACCACCACGTGCCAGAGCTGCAGTACGCCCGCGATCGACGCCAGACCGATCGCACCGAACGCGATCATCTTCGCGACCTCGAGTCCGATCATGATGTGGCGCTGCGAAATACGGTCGGCGAGCACACCACCGGCCAACGTGGAGAACAGCATTCCCACCGCGGCCACGCCGGTGGCCAGCGACACCTGGCCCGGACCGCCGCCGAGCGCGATGATCTGCCAGATCACCGCGATCGTCCACACGCCGTCGGCGAACATGGCGAGGATCAGTCCGGACGCGAGCAGCCGGTACTGTCGACGCGCGAACGGCAGCAGCGCGCGGGGCAGTCGGGAGTCGGCGGCGGAAGTCACCCTTCGAGCTTGCCCGAACCCGTGGGCGTGGTGCCAACCCTTTTCGGACCGCCGTTGCCCGGCGGTGCGGGTCAGCTCGCCTTGCGCGAGGACTTCTTGGCGGGCGCCTTCTTGGCCGTGGACTTGCTCCCGGACTCGCCGGACCCCGAGGAGGTCTTCTTCGCCGTCGACTTGGAAGCGGTCTTCTTGGCCGGCGCCTTCTTCGCGGCCGTCTTCGCCGCAGCCTTCTTGGCCGGTGCCTTCTTGGCCGCGGTGTCCTTCGAGTCCGAATCCTTCGAATCGGATCCCCCGCGGTCCTTCACCGACGCGCGCAGCGCGGCGAGGAGATCGGCGACGTCGGAGTCCTCGGTGTCCTTGTCTTCGTCGTCGGATTCGGGGAACGCCTCGCCACCCTCGGACTTCGCCTCGATGAGCTTCGTCAGCTCGTTCTGATAGGTGTCCTCGAACTCGGAGGGGTCGTAGTCCGATGCCATCGACTCGATCAGCGAGGCCGCCATCTGCAGTTCCTGATCGCGGATCTCGGTGTCGTCGTCGAGGAAGCCGAAGTCGGGTTTGCGGACCTCGTCGGGCCACAGCAGCGTCTGCAGCGTCATCACCCCGTCGACGACGCGCAGCGCGGCCACGCGTGTCCGGTTGCGCAGAGTGAAGGAGGCGATCGCGAGCCGGTCCGTCTCCTCCAGCGCCTTGGCCAGCAGGACGTAGGCCTTCGGCGACTTCGACGACGGTTCGAGGTAGTAAGGCTTGTCGAAGTAGATCGGATCGACCTGCTCGGCGGGTACGAACTCCAGGATCGAGATCTCGGGACTCTTCTGCACCGGCAGCGTGGCGAGGTCTTCTTTGGTGAGGATCACGGTCTCGCCGGACTCGGATTCGTAGGCGTTGGCGATGTCGCCGTAGTCGACTTCGGTGTCGGTGCCCTCGCGCACGCGGCGATAGCGGATGCGGGTTCCGTCCGACGAGTCGACCTGATACGACTTCCGGTCGTGACTCTCGGTCGCGGAATAGACCTTGACCGGCACGTTGACCAGGCCAAAGCTGAGGTCGCCCTTCCAGATCGAGCGCATGGGGGCCATTCTGCCAGGGATCCGGGCCGGATGGCGGCAAGCTGCACGACGTTCTGACCGGCGTTGTGGACAATAGGAGCATGGCAGGCGGCGAGACACTGGAGGTCGACGGTCGGCGGATCTCGATCACCAATCTCTCGAAGGTGCTCTATCCGGCGACGGGGACGCGGAAGTTCGAGGTCATCGACTACTACTCGCGGATCGCCGATGTCCTCCTCCCCCACGTACGCAACCGCCTCATCACCCGTAAGCGGTGGCCCAACGGCGTCGAGTCGACCCCGTTCTTCGAGAAGAACGTTCCCGAGAGCGCACCTGACTGGATCCGACGCCACGGCATCCAGCACAGCGAGCGGGTCATCAACTATGCGATGGCCGACGATCGCGCCACGCTGGTCTGGCTCGCGCAGATGGCCGTGCTCGAGATCCACACGCCGCAGTGGCGGCTTCCCATGGGGCCCGACGGCGCGCCGATGGCCAACCGCATCGTCTTCGACCTCGATCCCGGGCCACGGGTGCCGCTGCACCGGACCGCGGAGGTGGCGTGCGAGATCCGCAACTGGCTCGGCGGGGCGACGACGTACCCGGTGACCAGCGGCGGCAAGGGCATCCACCTCTACGCGCGGCTCCCGAAGCCCGTGACGTCGGATGCGGCGCGCAAGGTGGCTCAGGAGGTCGCCAACGAGTTCGCCCGTCAGCACAGCGATTTCATCACCGCCAAGATGTCCAAATCGCTGCGCGACGACAAGGTCTTCATCGACTGGAGCCAGAACACCGCCGCCAAGACCACTCTCGCGCCGTACTCGATGCGCGGACGCGAGCAGCCGTGGGTGGCCGCGCCGCGCACCTGGGAGGAGATGGAGGACCCCGGACTCTCCCAACTGCTCTACACCGAGGTGCTGGACCGCGTCGAGGAGTTCGGCGATCTCCTCGACGGCCTGGACGACCCCTACGACGACGAGCCGGAGGTCGTCGTCGAGCCCGCGGCGGGACAGGTCATCAACCTGAAGGAGTACCGGCGCAAGCGCGACCAGTCGAAGACACCCGAACCCTTCGGCGATGAAGCGCATCGACAGCGCATCGAAGCCGAGAGCTCTGCTGCAGAACCTGATTCCTCGGACACGCAGACCGAGAGGGCACCGATCTTCGTGATCCAGGAGCACCACGCCCGACGGTTGCACTACGACTTCCGGCTGGAACACGACGGGGTCCTGGTGTCGTGGGCCGTACCGAAGAACCTGCCCACCGACCCCGACCAGAACCGGCTCGCGGTGCAGACCGAGGACCACCCGATGGATTACGCCGACTTCGAGGGCGACATCCCGGCGGGCGAATACGGCGGCGGTCACGTGTCCATCTGGGACAGGGGCACATTCGAGCTCGAGAAGTGGCGGGACAAGGAGGTCATCGTCCGCCTCCACGGCGAGCGCGTGCAGGGACGGTACGCCTTGATCCGGACCGGTGAGAAGAACTGGCTTGCCCACCTGATGAGCGACGAACCGCGTCCGATCGTCCCCGACAGCCTCACCGACCCGCGCCCGATGCTCGCGACCGACGAGTCGATCGACGGACTCAACGGTCGAGACTGGGCGTTCGAGGGCAAATGGGACGGATATCGGCTCCTCATCCGTTCGGTCGGCGGCGAGTTCCGGCTCACCTCCCGATCGGGTATCGACATGACCGCCGACTTCCCCGAACTCACCGGCCTCGCAGACGATCTCGGCCTCATGGACGTGGTGCTCGACGGCGAGGTCGTCGCGATCGACTCGTCGGGCCGCACCAATTTCACGCTGCTGACCTCACGTCGGCACACCGACGAGCCGTATTCGTTGCGGCTACACCTGTTCGACATCCTGTTCCTGAACGGTTCGTCGTTGTTGCGCAAGCCATGGTCGGTTCGGCGCGAACTCCTCGAGGAGCTGGCGCCCGCGTTCCGCAACTCCGCCTTCGTCGAAGTGCCGCCGCTGCTTCCGGGCCCGGGATCGGCCGCCGTCGAGTACAGCCGTGAACACAATCTCGAAGGCGTTGTCGCCAAGCGCCGCAACTCGGTGTATCAGCAGGGACGCCGGTCGACGACCTGGCTGAAACACAAGAACTGGAGCGACATCGAGGTCGTGGTCGGCGGATATCGGCCGGGCCGCGGCAACCGCGCGCACACCATCGGTTCCCTGCTCATCGGTTTGCCCGAGGAGACCGGACTCCGCTACGTCGGTCGCGTGGGAACCGGCTTCACCGACGCACAGTTGCGTTCGCTTGCAGAGGAACTCGGACCGTTGGAGATCTCGCGGTCGCCCTTCCTGGACAAACTCGACCGGCCCGTCGAGTCCAGCGCGGTGTGGGTCCTGCCGAAGATCGTCGGCGAGGTCCGGTTCATGGACTGGACGACGGCCGGGCATCTGCGGCATCCCAGCTGGCGGGGGATCCGGAGGGACAAACTGCCCGGTGATCTGTGACCCGGGGCGTGAACCGAGCAGAGGAGCGTGGACATGACGGGTGAGACGATCACCATCTCGGCGGCCGACGGAGAGACCGAAGCCTATGTGGCGCGGCCCGATTCATCCGGGACGTCACCGGGAGTCCTGTTCCTCACCGATGTGATCGGCCTACGACCTCGCATCGAGGCCATGGCCGACCGCATTGCGTCCTGGGGTTACGTCGTGCTGGTGCCGCACCTGTTCCACCGGTACGGGTCCGCGGCCGAGTGGGCGCCCACCGAGGATCTGCTGCTGCCCGAGGCGCGGACCGCATTCTTCCGATCCGCGATGCCGCGGGCACGGACCCTCACGCCCGAGGCGGTACGTCCCGATCTCGTCGCCTACCTCGACGCGCTGCAATCGCTCCCGGGCGTCACACCCGGACGTGTCGGTGTCACGGGCTACTGCATGGGCGGCCGGCTCGCGCTGAACATCGCCGCCGCCCGGCCCGACGACGTCGCCGCGGTCGGCATGTTCCACACCGGCGGCCTGGTGACCGACGACCGCGACAGTCCGCACCTGCATCTCGTCGGCATCGACGCGTTCGTCCTCGCCATCCACGCCGACAAGGATTCATCACTGCCCGCGATGGCGGTCGCGCAGTTCGAGCACGCCCTGACCGGTGGGGGCGTGGCGCACTCGGCGACCGTCTATCCCGGTGCGCCGCACGGGTATACGATGTCCGATCTGGCAGCGTATCACCACGAGGCCTGCGAACATCACTTCGATGAGCTCAAGGCTCTCTTCCGGCGGACGTTGTCGGGGTGAGGTGGGTCCGCTCCGACTGACGCTCACGACGCGGGTGACGACTCCGGTGCGCCGATCGGCCGTCCCTGACGCAGCGGGAGTTCCTTCCAGGTGACCGTTCCGATGATCGCGAGCAGCGCGACGATCGACACCGCCAAGAACACCCGGTCCATCGAGTCGGCGAACCCCTCCTTGATGGGTTGGGCCAGTTCGGCCGGCAGCCTCTCGATGACCGAGGTGTCACTCATGACACTGTCCGACGATCCGGTTGCAACACCGGGATTCTGAGCGGCCGCGATGAGCGAGTGCCCGAATGCGCTGACCTGCGGGTCGCTGCTCTGCGAGGCCTCTACGACCGCGGCCCGGTATTCGGGTTGGGCTGCCGCCGCGACCATCTCGTCCTTGATGTTCGGCCCCATGACGGAGAACAACAGCGAGAAGAAGACCGCGACACCGAGCGTTCCACCGATCTGACGGAAGAAGGTGGCGGTGCCGGTGGAAAGTCCCATGTCCTTGGGCGGCAGGATGTTCTGCATCGCCAGGGTGATCGGCTGCATCAGATTGCCGAGCCCGAAGCCGAGGAGCGCGGCCATCAGCATGACCAGGTAGAGCGGTGTCTCGGTGCCCACCAGGTGCAGCAGGAAAGTGCCCGCGGTGATCAGCACGGCGCCGATGATCGTGAAGATCTTGTAGCGTCCGGTGCGCGAGATCAGCTGGCCCGACAGGATCGAACCGGCCATCAGACCGAGCACCATCGGCAACATCTGGAGGCCGGCGATCATGGGGCTCGATCCGCGGAGGACCTGGAAATACTGCGGCAGCATCGAGATCCCGCCGAACATGACGGCGCCGATGATGACCGAGATGATGATGCCCTGGCTGAACACCCGGTTGGTGAACACGCGCAACGGGATGAGAGCGTCGTCGCCCATGCGGTGCTCGATCCAGATGAACGCGGCGATGCCGGCGACGCCGATCCCGTAGCAGAGGAACGACAGTCCGGAGGTCCATCCCCACTGGCGCCCCTGTTCGGCGACGATGAGCAGCGGAGCCACGGCGACGGCGAGTGCCGTCGCCCCCCAGTAGTCGGTGCGCCCGCCGACGCCCTTCTGCTGGTCGTAGTTGAGCACCTTGTAGACCACGAACAGCGCGACGAGTCCGATCGGCACGTTGACCAGGAACACCCAACGCCAACCGGACACCCAGAGGATCGTCTCCTGGCCGGCGAACAGACCGCCGAGGACCGGTCCGAGGACGCTGGAGGTGCCGAATACGGCGAGGAAGTAGCCCTGGTATTTGGCGCGTTCCCGCGGCGGGACGATGTCGCCGATGGTCGTCAGTGCGAGCGTCATCAAGCCGCCCGCGCCGAGCCCCTGGAAGGCGCGGAACGCGGCGAGTTGATACATCGACGACGCGATCGTGCACAGCAGCGAACCGACGATGAAGATCGAGATCGCCAGCAGGAAGAACGGTTTCCGGCCGTGGAGATCGGACAGCTTGCCGTACAAGGGGGTCACGATCGTCGCGGTGACGAGGTAGGCCGTGGTCACCCAGGCCTGCAGGTCATACCCTTGCAGATCGTCGGCGATGGTCCGGATCGCCGTCGACACGATGGTCTGGTCGAGGGCGGCGAGGAACATGCCCAGCATGAGTCCGGCCAGGATGGTCAGGATCTGGCGATGGGTCAGTCCGGCGCCGGCGACCTCCTCGTCGTGGTTCACCGTGTCGGCGGCCGAAGAGTCTGTCACTGTCGTCCTTTCGGGTCATTCGCATCTGTGTCCGGGCTGCGGTCCGGGCACGCCGGGTGCAGGGCTGCGTCGGCGGCATCGACGAACCGCCCGAGAAGTGTCACGAGGGTGTGGAGTTCGTCGTCGGTCCAGTCGGCCATGACATCGGCCATGGCGGCGCGACGCATCTCGCGCATGGCCACGACGCGATCCCGTCCGGCGGCGGTGATGACGAGCATGGTGGCGCGCCCGTCGTCCGGGTCCGCCTCGCGGCGGATCAGGCCGTGCTCCACGAGCTGAGCCACGTGCCGACTCACCGTCGACGGGTCGGCATTCATCGTCTCGGCGAGGTCGCGCGATCGCATCGACCGTCGCGCGAGCGGGAAGAGCGCCTTGAACGCCGCGGCCTCGAACTCGCCCTCACGCGTACGGAACGTCGTGTGGACCGCCCGTTCGCGGATGCGGACGAAGCGCAGAAGGGTCTCGAAGAGGTCGTCGATCGCGTGTTGATCGAGCACTGTCCTCACCGCCTACCCGAGAAGTTTTACTTGCTCTTTGCAATTAGTTGCAGAGCGCAACTAACACCGCTCGCCAGTGTGCGCGCGAACTCGGGAGAATGCAAACAGCGCCGAAGTCTTGCATCGACGGAGACAAAAGACGGTCGCCGACCTGCCAGGTCGGGGGTTGGCAGGTCGGCGACTCATCGTCGATGTCGCTCGCCGGCCGCTGTGCGTTACAGGGGAGCCGGCACCCGAGCGGGCTGAACCACACCGACGTCATGGGAGTGCGTTGCGCCTCGCGGCCCTGAGGCGATGCGTCGTCGGACCCTGCCTGCGGTTAGCCTCGTGGGAGCCAGGAACCGTGACAGGAGCTCTTCGTGTTCGTTGTCGCCCACATCAGCGACCTGCATTTCAACGGGACGCGGTTCAATCGGGCCCGTATCCAGTCGACGTTGAGCTATATCAACGCCCGCGCCGCCGGGATCGACGTCCTGCTGGTCACCGGTGACATCGCCGATGAAGGTGCCGCGAGCGAGTACCGCGAGGCGTACGGGGTGCTCGAGAGTCCGCTGCCGATGCTCATCACCGCCGGCAACCACGATGTCCGGGAACCGTTCAGCGCGGCCCTGATCGGCACCGAGACCTCTGGTCCGATCAATCACGCGCGGACGGTGCGCGGGCGCGACGGCTCCGACGTCCTCTTCCTGATGTGCGACAGCTCGATGCCCGGACGCAACGACGGTCGTCTCGACGACGCGACCATCTCCTGGCTGTCGGACCGGCTCACCGCGACGTCCGTGGCGACACCGGTGTTCATCGCCTTTCACCATCCGCCGGTCGACCTGCTGATGCCGTTCATGGACTCGATCCGCCAGCGCGACGAGGGCCGCCTCGCCGCCCTGGTGGATCAGCACCCGAACATCGTCGCGTTCCTGTGTGGACACGCCCACACCCCGGCGGTGACCACGTTCGCCGACCGCCCGCTGTGCATCGCACCGGGTGTGTCGTCGACACTGAACCTGCCGTTCGAAGGCCGGGAGGTCGTCAACCGCGGTCAGCCGCCGGGGATCGCGTTCCATCTCTACGACGACGAGCGGTTCGTCACCCACTTCCGATCGGTGATGTTCTGACATTCAGGACGGTGCCGGCAATCGGCCGTTGCGCTTCGGCGCTCGGCATCGAAAGGCAGGCGAGCTACATCGTCGGCGACACGGCACACTCGGTACCGCCCCCGGCGGGGCGACGACGACGCGTCATCTGACGAACCCGCGCAGCAGGTCGGCCATCGCCTCCGGCTGGTCTTCCGGGATGAGAGTCCACGAATCGTCGACGACGACCTTGGATGCGTCCGGGAAGAGCTCGACGAGGCGGTCCGCATGCTCCAGGGGCATCATCCGGTCTTCGATTGCCCAGACCACGAGCACCGGGCGATCGAACCGCCGCATCATGTCCGACAGTTCGAGCAGCCTCCGGCGGGAGGGCGCGCCTGTGGCGAATTTGACCAGATCCCTTCTGATCGATGCGTTTTCGACAGCGGGGCGGAACCACTCGTCGAACAGCGAGTCCGGGATCCCCGACTTCGTCAGCGCGCCATACGCCCGCGTGCTGTGCCGGAAGAATCGAGTGCCCAGCATCCGGGTGAGAATCCACCCGCCGCCGGGCACTCGGCACAACAGCGCCGCGGGACGCGCCGGCTCGGGAGGATAGTTGTCGAAAGCCGTGCACGATGCCAACACCAATCTCCCAACGCGTTTGTCCCGGCCTTGGGAGATCACGAACTGACCACCGCCCCAGTCGTTCAGGACGAGCGTCACGTCATCGAGGTCGAGGGCATCGAGGAAGTCGGCAAGGATCGATGCCACACCCGTCTCAGTGAGGTCCGCGTCGGCGTGCATCGGCTCCGTGTGCGCCCCCATCGGGAGCGTCGGTGTGATGCAACGAAATTCGGGAAGCAGCGGGATCACCTTGCGCCACTGCCGCCCGTCCATCAGCAACCCGTGGCCGAGTACCAGGATCGGCCCGGGACCGCCGGTGTCTTCGTAGGAGATGGAGCCGGCCGGCACGTCGACTGTGGGCACGTCGCCTCCTAGATAGATCGTTCTACTTAGAAGCAAGATAGGCTGGCATCGGCACGATGCGCAAGGGATGGAGACGTCATGGCAGATTCCGCTACTCGCGACCGGATCCTGGAGGCAGCCGCAGAGCTGTACCGGCGGCAGGGCATGCCGGCCACCGGCATCAAACAGATCTCGGCGGCGGCTGAAGCGCCCTACGGTTCGATCTACCATCACTTCCCCGGCGGCAAGGAAGCGATCAGCGTCGAGGTCATCCGACGCGAAGGGTTGCGCTACGGCGCGTTCGTCGGCGCCCAGCTGGAGACGACCGACCCCCTGACCGGCATCCCGACGCTGTTCGAGAACGCCGGAAAACTGTTGGAGTCGCAGGACTACAGCGAGGCCTGCTCCATCGAGACCATCGCACTGGAGGTCGCGAGTACCAACGAGCGTCTCAGGCTGGAATCGGCCGAGGTTTTCGAGAGCTGGTTGACCGGCCTCGCAACGTGGTTCGGACAACTCGAGATCACCGAGCCGGAGCGTCGTCGGCTGGCGTTGATCACGCTGACCGCGCTGGAAGGTGCGTTCGTGTTGTGCCGCACCCTGCGCTCCATCGAACCGATCGTCGTTGCCGGCCACGGCGTGCAGGCGGCCGTGCAGGCGGCCGTCGGCTCGTAGCAACAGACCGTCGACACCGGCGCCTCAGCCCACACTCGTCCACGGACGGCGCCTTTCCGACCGGCGTTCACGGTCGCGCGGCTGCCGCCTCGACGACCGGTGCGATGCTCTGCTGGGTGACCTCGTAGACCCGCGCGGTGGCGATGTCGAAGTACAGACCGACGATGCGTAGCCGCGCTTCTGCTGCGGCGCGCCCGACGAGCGGGTGCCGCGCCAGGGTCTCGATCTGCTTGGCCACGTTCACGACGGCCAGCTGGTCGACCTCGGCCAGTCCCAGCTCGGCCGCGGCGCGCCCGGCGGGGTGTCCGTGCCGAAAGGCCACCCGGCTGGGGATCGCGTGCTTGAGCCATCGCTGGATCGGCGTGCTCTCGGATCCGGCCGGGAGGTCGGATACATCGACCTGTTCGCTGTCGAGCAGCGCATGCATGGCCCCGCACGACGAGTGGCCGCAGACCACGATCGACGACACACCCAACTCGCCGATGGCGAATTCGAGTGCGGCCTCCACGGATACGTCGTCGTCGCTGTCGGTCGGTATCAGATTGCCCACGTTGCGCACCGTGAAGAGGTCCCCCGGGCCGCTCGCCGTGATGATGTTCGGCATCAATCGCGAATCGGCACACGTCACGAAGAACGAGTCGGGATCCTGAGACTCGGTGACATCGGCGAGCATGGCGCGGAGGGCGTCGGCGTGCTCGTTCTCGTACTCGTCGACGCCGCCGAGAACCGATCTGAGTGCGGCCGGGCGGTCCGGGGACGCGGACGCCTGCGACCCGGTTCGGTTACGCCACGGCGTCAGACCGGCGAATCCGGACGTGTGGCGCCGCGGTGGCCGTCGAGGGGCGTCGACGAGCCGAGCGCGACCCTTCTCCACCAGGAGGACCGTGCCGCCGCCGGCCTCGTGCGCCCAACGGAAGTCCTCGAGCATCTCCATCGCCGCGTGATCGAGGAAGTCGGTGTCGAGTTCCAGTGTCAGGTGCGCCTCGTCCGGCACCTGCGACAACGCCTTGTTCAGTTTCGGCAGCGACAGGAAGCTCAGTGAGCCGCGAACACGTACGGTCCACTGACGCTTGTCGTCGGTACTGCCTGCCTGCGAGGTGATCTCGGCGCGAACCACCCGCCATACGACGAGTCCGATCGCCACTGCCAGACCGATCGCGACGCCTTCGAGCAGGTTGAGGAAGACGACCGCGAGCACCGTGATGACGTACACCCACAGGTCGCCCGTCCGCAGCGCGATCTTCATGTGCGCCAGCTTGACCAGCTGGATACCGATGACCACTAGCAGGCCGGCCAGCGCGGCCATGGGGATCTGCTCGACGAGACCAGTGAGCAGTGCCGCGAAGACGAGCACCCACACGCCGTGCATCACCGCCGAGGCCGACGTTCGCGCCCCGGAGTTGACGTTGGTGGTGCTGCGCACGATCACTCCGGTGACGGGCAACCCGCCGAGCATCCCGGAGGTGATGTTCGCACTGCCCTGACCGAGCAGCTCCCGGTTGAGATCGCTGCGTGGGCCGGTGTGCATCTTGTCCACCGCGACCGCTGACAGCAGGGACTCGACACTCGCGATCAGGGCGACCGTCAACACTCCGAGAAGCACTGCGCCCCAACTGCTGTCCGGTAGTTCCGGAAGCGTAATCGCTTCGAAGAAGTTGCCGTCGATACTGATCCGTTCGACGTCCAGGCCGAAGACGATGGTCAGTGCCGTCGCCCCGACGATACCGACGAGCGGTCCCGGCACCTTGCGCACCGCCGAGGGCATCAGTGGCCAGATGAGGAGAAGCGCGATCACGGTGCCTCCCACGAGCGCGTCCGACGTCTCGATGTCGGCGATCCCGGCCGGCAGCGACGTCACGTTCTCCCATGCACTGCTGGCCGAGCTGCCGCCGAGGAGCACGTGAATCTGCTGCAACGCGATCGTGATGCCGATCTGGCGAGCATCGCGTGGACGACCACGGGAGCGATGGCCAGCGCGGCACCTGCGACCCGGCTCAGGCCGAACAGGATCTGCAACGCACCCGCACCGACGGTGATGAAACATGTAACGCGCCAACCGAAATTGGCGACCATGTCGGCGACCACCACGGTCAGGCCCGCGGCCGGTCCTGAAACCTGGAGTGCGCTACCGCCTATCAGACCGGCGACGATCCCGCCGACGACCGCGGCGATGAGACCGGCGAGCACGGGGGCATCCGATGCGATCGCGATGCCCAATGACAATGGCAGGGCCACAAGGAAAACGACGAGAGATGCCGGTAGGTCGTACCGCACCACCTCGCGAATTCGGGGGCCCCGACTCCCCTTTGTTCGCATATGTCCGAACTTACCGACGGTTTGTTGACTCCAGATGAACTCTGCCATCGGGAAGCTGTGAAACCGCAGGGCAGCAGCGCAACACTGTGATTCACTTCACCGGACTCGGCCGCCCGGTGCGAGGAGATCGGCCCGTCAGGCCGACGATCCCGCCTTCAGGAGCTCTTGGAGGATCCGGCCGCCGATTTCCGGGATCAATCCGGGGCCGGTCTCGGGTAGGTTCTGCGGCAGGAGCCCGGGCTCATGGGTAGCCGGGATACGCGCGGTCCGGGTGGCCTCCACACGTATGCCGGTCTGCTGCGCCTTGGCCAGCGGTGTCCGGTACTTCTCCAGGTCCGTCGCGGTGGTGAGTGTCCCGACGACGCGCAGACCCATGGCACCGAAGTCTGCCGCCCCGCGCCGGATGTGGTTGGGCGACGTGACGAGAACGATGTCCCGGATTCCCTGTGCGCGCAGGATCTCGGCGGTGTTCTGTGCATTGGCGACCGTCGACCCGGACTTGTCCTCGACGAGGATCCGGTCCGCACTGACACCGTTGTCCACGAGCCAGGTCCGCATCGCGGCTGCTTCGGTGATGCCCTTCTTCGGCACCCCTCCGGTGACGACGATCGGTGTGTTGGTGGTCAGTTCCGCCTGTGCCTTCGCCGCGGAGACGCGATTGACGAGCTCCGGCGCCATCTTTCCGTTCGCGTTCAGGCCGTACCCGAGCACGACGATCGCCGGGCGTCCCGACACCGCCTTGGGAGTGGTGTCGGGGACGATCTGCGCGGCGGTCGCGACGCCCGAGATGATGTTGCGGGCCGTTGTCGCCAGGGACGGATTCATCATCGACAACCGGTTCAGGGCCGAGCGTCCTGCGACGACGTCGTCGACCTGGTCCGACCAGATCGCCTGGAGTGCAAGCGCGTCGGTATCGGCCGGCGCCACCGCAAGGACTTGCTGGAGGAGTTCGAGTCCGCCCGCGACGTCACCTCCGGCGAACTTCGACTGCGCGCTGTTGTACAGGCCGGCCGGGTCGATCGCGGAGGCCGTCGTCACAACCGAGGCGTCCGGTCCGGGCAACGTCCCGACCGCCACCCCGCCGAGGGCGGCGACCGCGATCGTCGCTGCCGCCGCCAGTTTCCTGCGCTTCACTCTGGTCACACCAGTCACTCGCGTAACGGTACGAGAGATGCACAACGACCCCGCACCCGTCCGATCCCAGATCAGTAACGGGTGCGGGGCCGGGCAGCGGCGACGCTCAGCGCTTCAGGCCGGCCACCTTCAGCAACTCAGGGCGGCGCAGGACCAGCCCGATCCACATCAGCACGCCGGTGTAGACCGCGAACAAGACCGTGTCGAACAGCGGTGCCTCGATTCGCATGTTGGCGGTGACCGCGCCTCCGAGGTAAGCCGTGATCCCCAGGGCGCCGAGGACTGCGGTGCGCGGGATTGCGAACACGACGAGACAGACCAGCAGGACGATACCCATGACAAGCGCCTGGTCGATCGGGAAACCGAGTTTCGCCATGGAATCGACCACCTCCTGCGGACGCGTCAGCTTGATCACGATGTCGAAGACCAAGAAGGCGCCGATCAGCACACTGATGACGATTCCCGTTGTGCGACGCCAGTTCCTGCGGGTCGGTTGCGCCTCATCGGAGGCGGTGGTGTCAGTTGCGCCCGCCGGGTCGGCGGTGCCTGCGGTGACGGTGTTGCGGCTCATCATGTTCTCCTGGCGAGTGGTGCGAGTGTGTTGTGCAGGGATAGACATGCCTGCTCGTCAGAACTCATCGCGGGGCCGCGCATCTGGCTTCAGAAGTAGCGCGACGACGATCGACGACTATGCCGCCGACCTGGCTGGGTCGGCGGAGCTTGTCAAGATGTCTGTGTAAGAACGTGACTCCTGGGTTTCCTGTGGTTGCTGGTTGGGTCTAGTTGAGGTGGGGTTCGATGCGGTCGGGGTAGGCCAGGGCTAGTTGCCCGAGGGCCTGTTTCCAGTTCGTCACGACTTGGCCCTCGACGAGCCTGCCGGGGGCTCTGCGCGTGGCGGCGGGCTTGCCGCGTTCCTTCTCGCGTTGCCGGGCCCGTTTGTCCTCGATGTCGCAGATCGCCAGCCACAGCAGTTTGCGCGCCGCGAGATCGTTGGGGAAGTGTCCCCGATTCTTGATGACCTTGCGGAGCTGGTAGTTCAGCGACTCGATCGAGTTGGTGGTGTAGATGACTTTGCGGAGCTCGGGCGGGAACGCCAAGAACGGAATGAACCGGTCCCACGC
>NZ_SCOC01000041.1:0-39868 GCF_005502615.1 Gordonia sp. ALPHA1B1
GGAGCAGGCGGTGCGGGTGCCGGCGGCGCCGCCCACTCCCGCGCCCCCGGCACCCGCACCGCCTGCTCCCGCACCCCCGGCGCAGCCCGCCGAGGTCAGCCTGCGCAAGGGTGCCCCGGTGAGCCTGGCGAAAGGCCAGAAGGTCACCCTCCGCAAGGAGGGTGGCGTGGCACTCACCGACATCCAGATGGGACTCGGGTGGGATCCGGTGCGCGGCGGATTCGGGCGCGGGGGCTCGATCGACCTCGACGCCTCGGTGCTCATGTTCTCGGGCGGGAAATGCGTCGAGACCGTCTACTACGGTCACCTCAACAGCAAGAACCGTTCGATCCTGCACTCCGGCGACAACCTCACCGGTGAAGGCGAGGGCGACGACGAGGTCATCCGCGTTGCGCTGCAGTCGGTCCCACCCCAGATCGACGCGTTGATGTTCATCGTCACGTCGTACCGGGGCCACACGTTCGAGAAGATCGAGAACGCCTACTGCCGGCTCGTCGACGAGACGACCTCCGCCGAGCTGGCCCGTTACACCCTCAAGGGCGGGATGCCGTTCACCGCGGTCGCGATGGCGGTCATCTCCCGCGACGGCGGCGAGTGGAAACTGCGTGCGATCGGCGACGGTTTCAACGCGAAAACCCCGAAGAAGGCCGTGCCGCTCGTCGGCCGCTACCTCTGACGCCGACGCCGGACGCCCCCCGGTCAGATCACGCCGTGCAGGGGCGGCTCCTCGCCGCGCAGAACCCAGCGCCCGATGTGCTGGTACTTCCATCGCACGGGGTCGTGCAGCGTGTGCGTCCGGGCGTCGCGCCAGAAGCGATCCAGACCCCCGCCACCGGCGGCACTGCGGGTCCCGCTCACCTCGAACAGGGCCGACGCCACCGAGGGGGCCACCCGGTCGGCCACCACCTTCGCCGTCGCGACTGCGATCGAGGCCTCCGCGACCAACTCGCGCGAGGGCGATTCCGGGGTACCTCCCACCGCCGCGTCGACTCTTCGACCGGCCGCGGCGAGGGTCGCCTCGGCGGTCGCGACCTCGACCTCCAACTCGCCGAAGCGCTGCACCAACAGCGGATCATCCACTGCTCGTTCGACATTCGCCTCGAACCACGGTCGCGACTTCGTACGCACGAACTCCGACGCCGCGCGCAGCGCACCGCGGGCGATACCGACGTCGATCGCCACATGGAGCAGCTGGGCGAAGGCGCCGTAACCGGTGGGCGCAGATGTTGCCGGTGCGCGCGCCACCAGATCCGCGAAACCCAGGCCGACCCCGCTGAACCGGACGGTCCCCGAGCCGGTCGTGCGCTGTCCCACCGCATCCCAGTCGTCGACGATCTTCACACCGTCGGCATCGGCCGGGACGAAAGCCACGTACTCCCCGGGTGCGAGGTCGCCGACGGCGACGTCCAGCCGCGCGAGGACGGCGAGGGTGTCCGCGAACAACGAACCGGTGCAATAGAACTTCTCACCCTCGAGGACGAAACGCGTCGATGCTCGATCGGCCACCGGACTCAACCGTGTCGAGATGTCGGCGATGGTCTTGCCGCCCCGCTCGGACTGCGCGTTGGCCACCCGTCCACCCGCGAGGACGTCGGCGAAGATGCGCTCCTGCAACACTTCTCCCGCGGACAGGCGGACGAGGTTGAGGTAGACGAAGTGGCTGTGCGGGATCTGCGCGATGCTCGCGTCCGCGGCGGCCAGGATGGACACCACCTCGGCGAGCGCACTGGGACGCAGGTCGAGACCGCCGAACCGAGCCGGGACGGTGAGTGCCAGCAGCCCCGACTGCGACAGACGGTCGATCTCGGCATGGGGCAACCGACGTTCGCGGTCGCGCTCGGCCGCCCCGACCGCGAATTCGGCGGCCAATTCGCGCGCGATCGACAGCGCCTCGGCCTCGGACCCGATCCGCACGGCGGACCGGACCCGCGCCTGGCTCACTGCGGTCACGCCACTCCCGCAGGCGTCGGGGCGGTGTCGCTCTGGGCGCCCTCGATCTCGCGCACCAGAGGCAGCACCTTCTCACCGAAGTACTCGATCTCCTCCTGGAAGTGCAGGAAGCCGCCGAGGATCAGGTCGACGCCCAGACGCTTGTAGGCGACGATGCGTTCGGCCACCTGCTCCGGGGTGCCGATCAGCTGGGTCCGGAAGCCGTCGTTGTACTGGACGAGGTCCTCGAACGACGAGTCGGCCCACATGCCCTTCTTGTCGCCTGTCGAGTTCCCGGCCTGCTGGACGGCGTCCCGGAAGCCCTCCACCGCAGGGCGATTCGCCTTCTCGACGATCTCGCGCAGAGTGTCGCGGGCCTCTTTCTCGGTGTCCCGCGCGATGATGAAGCCGTTGAGCCCGAACTTCACCTCGCGCTCGTGGGCACGTGCGACGGCGCGGAGGTCGTCGAGCTGCTCGGTCACGCCGTCGAAGTCCTTGCCGTTGGAGAAGTACCAGTCCGCGTACCGTCCGCCGTTGTTGCGGGCGGCCGAGGAGTTCCCGCCCTGGAACAGCTCGGGGTTCGGACGCTCGACGGTGTTGAGCGGCTTGGGCTTCAGCGTGAAGTCGTGGATGCGGTAGAAGTCGCCGCGGTAGTCGACCTCGTCCTCGGTCCAGATCTTGCGGATCACCTCGAGGAACTCTCCGCTGCGCCGGTACCGCTCGTCGTGCTCGAGCCACGGCTCGCCGAGGTGGGTGAACTCGTCCTTGAACCAGCCGCTGACGACGTTGATCGCGAAGCGACCCTTGGACAGATGGTCGGCGGTGGCGCCGAGCTTGGCCAGGACGGCCGGATGCCAGAGCCCCGGGTGCACCGCCGCGATCACCTTCAGCCGCTGCGTGGCGAGCAGGAGTGCGAGGCTGAAACTGGTGGATTCGTGCTGGTATTCGGCTCCGTAGCTCGCCTCGTACCGCACCTGCGACAGCGCGTACTCGAAACCGTTGTTCTCGGCGGTCTGCGCGAGTTTGACGTTGTAGTCGTAGTCCCAGCCGGTGCGTTGCTCGATGGTGCTGGTGACCAGGCCACCGCTGACGTTGGGCACCCAGTAGGCGAACTTGATCTGGTCCGCGATGGACTCGGTGGACATGGCTACCTCCGCGAGGTGTCGGTTACAAGGCGAGAAGGGACGTGGTGAAGGTGAAAAGTGTTGTCGATCAGGATGATGCGGCCTGCAAACGCGGCAGGAACGCGGTGCGCACGGCCTCGGACGGGCCGGCCGACGCCGGGTCGAGCAGTCCGAGCCGGGCGAGAGCGGGCCGGACCCCGTCGCCGAAGTGGTACGCCTCTTCGAGATGCGGATAGCCCGACAGGATGAAGTGGTCGAGTCCGAGCGCGGCGTACTCGGCGATGAGTGCGGCCACTTCGTCGTAGGAGCCGACCAGCGCCGTACCCGCACCACCACGGACGAGTCCGACCCCGGCCCACACGCCGGGGTGGATCTCCAGCGAGTGCGGATCGTTGTGGTCGGCGAAACCGGCTCCACGACCGTGGAGTTCGGACATACGTTGCTGGCCCTCGGACTCCGAGCGCGCCAGATTCTGCTGGGCGGTCGCGACCTGCGCCGGATCGAGCGCACCGAGCAGACGGGCCGCCTCGGCCCAGGCCTGCTCCGACGTCTCGCGGGCGATCACGTGAAAACGGATGCCGTGCGAGAGTTCCCGGCCCTGCGCGGCCGCGAGACCGTTGACCCACGCGATCTTCTCAGCCACCGCGTCCGGACGTTCGCCCCAGGTGAGGTAGGTGTCGGCGTGCTTGGCGGCGACGTCACCGGCGGCCGGCGACGATCCGCCGAAGAAGATCTCCGGCGTCGGATCGGGACGACGTCCGAGCTGCGCACCCTCGACGCGCAGGTACTTCCCCACCACGTCGACGGGCTCTTCCTCGGTCCAGAGCCGGCGGATGATCTCCAGGTACTCGTCGCAACGCTCGTACCGCGCGTTCTTCGCGAGGAAGTCGCCGAAGGCGCGCTGTTCACTCGACTCGCCGCCGGTGACGACGTTGACCAGCAGGCGGCCCTGCGAATGCCACTGGAACGTGGCGGCCATCTGGGCGGCCAGCGTCGGCGAGATGAGCCCGGGGCGGAACGCGACCAGGAATTTGAGGCTCTCGGTGGCGTCGATCAGAGCGGCGGTGGTCAGCCAGGCGTCCTCGCACCAGAGACCTGCCGGGGTCAGGACGGCTTCGAAGCCGTTGGCCTCGGCGGCGCCGGCGAGCTGTTTGAGGTACCGCAGATCGGCCGGCCGGTCCCCTGTCATCTGGCTGCCGTGGCCGCCCGCGATCAGATTGCGCGAGTCGCCGTAGGTGGGCAGGAACCAGTGGAAATGCAGAGACACCGCGAGGGCACCTTTCGGTCGGGTCGGCACGTGACGAGCACGACACCGCCTCGACTCCCGCCTCGAGGCGAGTGGGCCGGCGCGGTGCCTCGGCCCAGTGTCGGGCACCATCGCGTCGACGGACCACAGTTGAAATCGCCCTGAGGGCAAATCGACAACCGCGGGGCCCGGCCGCTAGGCGTCGGCGGATACGACTGTTTCAGCAGTCGCAGACCACCGAGTCCAGTGGCGCGGTGAGCGGGTCTTTGGACCGGATGATCCGGCTGTGACCATTCTCGACGGGGTAGCCCTCGCGCGCCCAGTATTCGTAACCGCCGATCATCTCCTTGACCCGGTAACCCAGCTTGGCGAACTCCAGCGCGGCCCGCGTCGAACCATTGCATCCGGGCCCCCAGCAGTACGTCACAACCGGTGTGCTCGTTGCTATCTCGTCGACGGCGCGCGCGGCGATCTGTGCCGTCGGCATGTGCACGGCTCCGACGATGCGCCCCTGCGCCCACGCCGCCTCACCTCGTGAGTCGATCAAGACGAAGTTCACACCGCGTTCCTGATCGGCGTGCACGTCGGAGGCATCGGTCTCGAAGCCGAGCTTGCGCGCGAAGTGGGATATCAAGAGGTCTGATGACGGCGTATCTGGCATGCCTCGACGCTATTCACGTCCGTTCGCCAACGGAAGGGCGACATCCCGGTACCTTGTCGCAGTCGCCGGTACTTTCATGGCATTCTCGCTCGATGGCGAAGAATCTCACTTTCGAATCCGACAGGGTCGACACGGCAATCCTGACGTCGCTTCAAGCTAACGGACGGCAGAGCATTGCAGAACTGGCCCGGCAGATCACGATGAGTCACAGCGCCACAGCCGAGCGCGTGCGCCGCCTCGAAGAATCCGGGGTGATCAGCGGCTACAGCGCCAGCGTCGACCCCGAGCGGCTCGGGTTCGCGATCCTGGCCTTCCTACGGCTGCGGTATCCCAGCAGCAGGTACGAGCCATTGCACACCCTGCTCGCAGGGCTACCCGAAGTCATCGAGGCGCATCACGTCACCGGCGACGACTGTTTCATCATGAAGGTCGTCGCCACCGACATGAAGCACCTGGAACGGGTCAGCGGCATGGTCGGAACCCTCGGCAGCGTCACCACCAATGTGGTCTACTCCTCCCCGCTGCCACCTTGCCCGCTACTCCCGCCCGGCGGGTCGGGACTCACCGAGAGCGCGGACAACCTGTAGGTCGGCGACTACCAGGGCGTCCGATCCCCGCAGCTCAGTCGGTCGATGGACGCCATTGACCCATGCCGAGGAAGACCATCACGAGTTGCCGCTCGGTGCGCTCGACGATCTCCTGCTCGGCGGAACGTCCGCGATACTCACCGTCGAGCAGATCGGCCACCGCGGTGAGCATGATGATGACGATCAGCTCCGCTGCCAGTTCGAGGTCGTCTGATTGCCACCGTGCCAGGTCCGGCATCCGGGCGAGATCGATCGCGAGTTCCTTGGAGAACAACCGGAGTTCGGTGTCGATCGCACGACGGATCTCGGCGATGCCGCCCCGCTGCTCGCGCACCAGGAACCGGAATTGCGACTCGTTCTCGCGGACGTGCCGCAGCAGGATGGCCAGCGAGTTCTGTGCGGTGGGCAGGGCGTCACGCGCCGCCAGGTCGCGTCGTCCCTCACGCAGCGCCCGTCGCAGGACGCGCATCGAGTCCTCGACGACGGTGACCCCGAGATCCTCCATCGATGCGAAGTGGCGATAGAAGGCGGTCGGCACGATCCCGGCGCCACGGGCGACCTCACGGAGGCTGATGCTGCCGAAACTGCGCTCGCCGACCAGTGACCGCGTGGTGTCCAGCAACGCCTGTCGCGTCTGGTTCTTGCGGTCCGCACGGGTCTGCGCATCGCGCCGGCTCGGCTCTCGCGTGCGTGTCACGCATCCGAGTCTATGCGTCGGGTCGGCCGACGCGGCGGAGAGGCACAGGCGGTGTCGTGACGGCAGTCACATCAGCGAACACTTGACGATCGACCATCGCGCTGTGTCACACTTGCCGGTGTACACATGTACACCGAAACAGACCGAACGGAGCCCAGCCCATGAGCATCCGCACACCCCAGGACCAGACCCGCGCCGACACCGGCGCCGAGCCCGGCCGGTGGAGCCGTCTGGTCGGTTCGATCGTGGAGGCAGCGCTGTCGCCGCATCCGGTCGACCGCTACCTCGAGTTGCTCGATCCGATGATCACCTGGCGCGATCTGCGCGGCGAGATCACCCGTGTCGAGCGTCCCACGGCGCGCACCGTCCGCCTCACCATTCGTCCGACCCGTCAGTGGCGAGGCCACGAGGCCGGCCAGTTCGTGCAGCTCAAGGTCGTCATCGACGGCGTTCGGCACACCCGCTGCTTCTCGCCGGCCAACGCCGCCGCGGGCCCGCACGGCGAGATCGAGCTGACCATCACCGCACACGACGACGGTTTCGTGTCCACCCACCTTCGTGAGCACGCCCGCGCCGGGGACGTCGTCGGGCTGTCCGCCGCCGACGGCGAGTTCGTGCTTCCCGACACCGACCCGACGTCGGCGGTCTTCGTCAGCGGCGGCAGCGGGATTACACCTGTACTCTCAATGGCGCGAACACTCGTCGCCCGACGGTACGCGGGACCGATCACGTTCGTGCACTATGCGCGCACCCCGGCCGACGTCGCCTACCGCGACGAGCTGCGTGAGCTCGCGGACAGCCATCCCCGGTTCGACCTGCGCGTGTACCACACGCGCGACGACGGACACTTCAGCGCCGACCACCTCGAGGGAATCCCGGGGTTGTCCGACGCCGACGTGTTCGTCTGCGGCCCCGCCGCCCTCATGGACGAGGTCGCACGGGTCCATGCCGAACTCGCCATCAGCCAGCCGTTGCACAGCGAGGCCTTCGCGCCGGTCATCCCCGCCGTCGACCCCGACTCCGTCGAGGGCGAGGTCACGTTCTCCTCGTCGGGGACGTCGGCGACCAACGACGGCCGTCCGATCCTGGACCAGGCCGAAACGGCCGGGCTCACGCCCGAATCCGGGTGCCGGATGGGGATCTGCTTCTCCTGCGTCGCGACGAAGAAGTCGGGGTGCACCCGCAACGTCCTCACCGGCGAGATCGACGACGAGTCCGACACCCAGATCCAGCTGTGCATCAGCGCGCCGGTCGGCTCGGTCGACATCGACATCTGATGTCCACGAGCTGATCCCCCAGATCCACCCTTCCCAGCCACATCTCCTCTCCGAGAAGGAGGCAATGCCATGACCATCGACATCAGCCGTGACATCGAGACCACCATCGACGACAACCTGCCCGCGCTGCACCGCGTCGGCGCCGACCAGAAGGTCGTGGACGATCCCAACACCGTCGTCATGTCCTACGAGCAGGTCGAGGCGCTCGGGCGGGACCTCGACGCCCTGCGGGCCCGGATCGTCGCCGACCTGGGTCAGAAGGACCGCGACTACCTCTACTCGGTGATCCGTGCCCAGCGCGGCTTCGAGATCGGCGGACGCGCGCTCATGTACCTCGGGTTCTTCCCGCCCGCGTGGATCGCCGCGGTAGGCGCCCTCTCGGTGTCGAAGATCCTCGACAACATGGAGATCGGCCACAACGTCATGCACGGTCAGTACGACTGGATGCGCGAGGACACCTACAACTCCCGCGAGTTCGAGTGGGACACCGTCTGTCCGGCCGATCAGTGGAAGCACAGCCACAACTACCTGCACCACACCTTCACCAACATCCTGGGTGAGGACCGCGACATCGGTTACGGCATCCTGCGAATGGACCGCGACCAGAAGTGGAACCCCTACTACCTGGGCAACCTCGGCTACGCGACCGCACTCATGCTGCTCTTCGAGTGGGGCGTCATGCTGCACGACCTCGAAGCCGAGAACGTCATCGCCGGCAAGCGCAAGTGGAGTGACATCAAGGGCCTGGTGAAAGGCATGTGGCGCAAGGCCGGTCGTCAGGTCCTCAAGGACTACGTCGTCTTCCCCGCGCTCACGGGCCCGCTGTTCGTCCCGACCCTCATCGGTAACGCGACCGCCAACCTGGTGCGCAACGTGTGGACCTACTCGATCATCTTCTGTGGCCACTTCCCCAGCGGTGCGCAGACATTCACGTCCGAGGAGTGCCAGAACGAGACGCGGGGCCAGTGGTACCTGCGGCAGATGCTCGGTTCGGCCAACATCACCGGCAGCCCGTTGTTCCATGTGATGAGCGGCAACCTCTCGCACCAGATCGAGCACCACCTCTTCCCCGACATCCCCGCCAGTCGCTACCCCGAGATGTCCGCGGAGGTCCAGGAGATCTGCGAACGCTACGGACTGCCGTACAACACCGGCTCGCTGAGCCACCAGCTCGCGTCGACCTGGAAGAAGATCGCGAAGCTGTCGCTGCCCAACTGGATGACGCGCGACGACAACGATCTCACCGTCATCGTCGAGCGCGAGAAGCCCGCCTCGGTCGCCTGACGCCGGTTTGATCGGTGTGCCCCGGGGGTAGGCTCTGGGCACACCGATCAGGCTCCAGCCGCAACCAACTGCAGGGGGATTCCCGAAGCGATGGTCGACAGCATCGAACGCAACAAGGATCTGTTCCAGGAATTGATCGAGTCCACGGCCACCCACGTCGGCCGCATAGCGACCATCATCACCGGAGCCGTCGCGGGCGTGACCCGCGAGATCGGTGAGATCGTGACCGACGGGTTCGAGATGCGCGAGGCCGCCCGCAAGGCCAAAGCCGACGCCCACCCGCGATACGACGCGAGCGGCATCATCGACGCCGAGTTCGCGGACGCATCGTCCGAGGTGGACACCTCGGCCCCGTACGCCGAATCCGAACAGGCCAGAGAGGTGACCGGAGTGGACATGGACGAACTGCCAGACCGCATCGACGTCGGTGAGCAGACCGGTATCGACCAAGAGGGCGAGGTCTTCCGCGAGGCGGAACTCGCCTCCGACGGCGGCGAGACCGACAAGGACGAACCGGACGTCGACGACCCGCGGGACATCGCCGCGTCCGAGCCGCGAATGGACCCGACCGCAGGGTCCTGACCGGCACCGATCGATTCACCCTGGGCGCAATCGTTGCCCGATGGGGCCGTCGCACGTACCTTGGTCGGCGATTGTCCCCGCTCTCCGGAGGTTGTTGCCCGATGTCGGTGCGCTCTGTCCTCACGTTCCCGAACCCGGTCAACGACTACGCCGCGCGCAGTACCGCCGGGTTGGTCGTCGTCCTCGCGATCATCGCGGTGTCGGTGAACACGCCCGTGCTCTATGGCATCCTCGCCCTGGGGTTCGCGCTGCGTGTGGCATCGGGACCGACCCTGTCGCCTTTCGGGCAACTCTCGGTGCGCTTCCTCGTGCCGAAGATCATCCGCAAGGAGAAGCTGGTCCCTGGGCCGCCCAAGCGGTTCGCCCAGACCATCGGCCTCGTCGTCAGCGGGACCGCCTTCGTGCTCAGCCTGCTCGGCTACGGGCTCGCCGCCCAACTCGCCACGGGCGTGCTGATCGCCGCCGCTACGCTCGAGGCCGTCTTCGGCTTCTGCCTGGGCTGCACGATCTTCGGATTCCTGCAGCGCCGCGGTGTCATCCCCGAGTCGGTCTGCGAGGCGTGCAACAACATCTCGCTGCGCGATCCGGCTGCCGTCTGATCCGACGCCGCTCAGCCGTCGGACTTCACCGAACGGTCGGGAACGGTCATGGCCATCATCATGATCTCGGTCTCGCTGTAGTCGCGGCCGGGATGTTCGGCGGCGAGGTGGGCCTGGACCGACGGCACGAAGTCGGCTTCGAGGGCCGTGATGGACTCACCGCAGGGGCAACGCAGGTTATATGCCATGCGACGCATGGTAACTGGATCGAGCACCGCTCAGTCGAGTATTCCCAACGCGATCCCGTCGAGGATGTCGTGTTCGCTCACGACGAGTTCGTCGATACCGGCACTTTCCGACAGCACTCTCGCGAGCTCGAGGGTGATCAGTGATCCGCCGCCGATGACGTCAACGCGCCCGGGGTGCATCGGTCCGAGCGCCGCGCGGTCGGCGCGTGTCATACCGATCAGGTTCCGGCAGACCCGGTCGAGTTCGGGCAGCGAGATCGTCGACAGATGGATCGCGTCCGAGTCGTACTCGGGGAGGCCGGCACCGAGCGCGGCGAGCGTCGTCATCGTGCCGGCGACGCCCACCCAGGTGCGAGCGGACTGAACCGGCACCGCGGCGAACGCCTCGGCGAGACGTTCGCGCACGAACTCGGTCGCCGCGGCCAGTTCGGCCGGCGTGGGCGGGTCGGACGGCAGAGCACGCTCGGTCAGCCGAACACACCCGATGTCGGCCGAGTACGCCGCGGTCACCCCGTCCGCATCGCCCAGGACGACTTCCGTCGAACCGCCGCCGAGGTCGGTGACCACGAACGGCCCATCCGCCGCATCCAATTCGCCGACTGCCCCGCGGAACGACAGCCGCGCCTCCTCGTCGCCGGTGATGACCTCGGCGATCGCGCCGGTGGACACGCACCCGAGCAGATCGGCGGTCATGGCGAAGAACTCGTCGCGATTCGACGCGTCACGGGTCGCGGAGGTGGCGACCATCCGCACTCTCTCGACGCCGAGCGCTTCCATCGTGTCGACATAGTCGCTGAGGGCGACGCGCGTCCGCTCGATCGATTCCGCGGCGAACATCCCGGTCGCGTCGACGCCGTAACCCAGTCGGACCACACGCATCTCACGATGGAGATCGACGAGGCGCCCGTCCGGGCCCGGCTTCGCCACGAGCAGGCGGATCGAGTTGGTGCCGCAGTCCACGGCTCCGACGACGGTCACTCGTCGGTCCCCGCGTCCGACGGCTCGGGCCAGTCCTCCGGAATCGCGGTGCCGCGCAACCCGTTCGCGGCCGCGAGCGCCACCGCCTCGTCACCGAGCGGATTGAGTCCCGGACCCTTGGCGAGGGAGTGCGCGATCAGGACGTGCAGGCACTTCACCCGGTCCGGCATACCGCCACCGGTGAAATCGGTGCCGAGGGGTTCGATCGCGTCGCGTTCGGCGAGATAGTCCTCGTGCGCACGGCGGTACGCCGCGGCGAGTTCGGCGTCGTCGTGCAGGCGCGCGGTCATGCCCTTCATGACACCGGCCGACTCCTGGCGGCTCGCCTCGGCGGTCAGACGCGGATCGGTCAGGTAGTACAACGTCGGGAACGGTGTGCCGTCGGGCAGCCGGGGCGCGGTCTTGACGACCGCGGGCTTCCCGTCAGGTGTGCGGTAGCTGATCTCGAGGACCCCGCGCGGTTCGCGTCCGAGCTGGGCGGCCACCGTGGCGAGATCCTCCGCGGAGACACCGTGGCCGGAGGAGGAACTCACTGCACGCCGGGAGGGGTCGACAGGGTGTCCCACAGATTTCCGTACCACGGTGCGCGAGCGCGCTCTTCGGCACGTTCGGCGGCCTCGCGCCGTGCCTCGTCGGCGGGGAACAACATCACGAGCGGGATCTCTCCTGGTTTGACGAACTGCAGACGCGTCCGCGCCTGGGCCTCGATGTAGGCGGGATCGTTCTGCTCGTTGACCTTCTGCTGATAGTCCGCGACCTCGCGTTGCAGCTGCTCGTTCGACGCGGTCAGCTGACGGAATTCCGAACGCTGACTGAAGTACGTCCGCAGCGGCATCGCGAGGGTCAGTGCCACCACGCACACCACCACGACGGTGATGACGAGCGTCGCAAGGCCGGCCGGGGTCATCTCGACACCACGCAGGCGGGCGCCGATGCCGGCGCGGGTCGGACGACGGCGGGTTCGCGGCACACGCTCCGGCGCCACCCGACGGACCCCGGAATCCGAGGTCTCGTCGGCGACCGGTGCGTCGAGATCGGCGGGAACTTCGTGCCCGGCCGCCTCGACCGCTTCCTCGGGCGCCGCCGACGACGCAGGACGAGCGTGCCGCCGCGTGCGACGGGCGCGTTCGCGTGAGCGCGCGTCTACCCGACGATCGCGCCCACGCTGACGCCCGTCACCGCGGTGACGTCGCTGCGAAGCCATGCAGACAGCTAATCACGAACCAAACGAGAAACGCGGGAAGGCGAGGTCGCCCGCGTACCGTGCCGCGTCGCCGAGTCCTTCCTCGATCCGCAGCAGCTGGTTGTACTTGGCGACGCGCTCGGAGCGGGCCGGGGCGCCGGTCTTGATCTGTCCACAGCTGCAGGCGACGGCGAGGTCGGCGATGGTGGTGTCCTCGGTCTCACCGGACCGGTGACTCATCATCGTCTTGTAGCCGTTGTTGTGCGCGAGTGCGACGGCGTCGAGGGTCTCGGTCAGGGTGCCAATCTGGTTCACCTTCACGAGCAGTGCGTTGGCGATGCCCTTGGAGATCCCCTCCTCGAGACGCTCGGGGTTGGTGACGAACAGGTCGTCACCGACGAGCTGCACCCGATCGCCGATCGACTCGGTCAGCTTGGCCCAGCCGTCCCAGTCGTCCTCGGACAGACCGTCCTCGATCGAGACGATCGGGAAGTCGCTGATGAGCTTCTCGTAGAACGACACCATCTCGTCGGCGCCGAGTTCCTTGCCCTCGAGCTTGTAGGCACCGTTCGAGAAGAACTCGGTCGCTGCGGCGTCGAGCGCGATGACGACGTCGCGGCCGAAGTTGTAGCCGGCCTTGCCGACCGCCTCACCGATGACCGCGATGGCCGCCTCGGTGTTGGGCAGGTCGGGGGCGAAGCCACCCTCGTCGCCGAGTGCGGTGCTCATGCCCTGCTTGCTCAGGACGCCCTTGAGGGCGTGGTAGACCTCGGCACCGCACCGCAGCGCCTCCTTGAAGGTCGGCGCGCCGACCGGGGCGATCATGAATTCCTGGAAGTCGATGCCGTTGTCGGCGTGCTCGCCACCGTTGATGATGTTCATCATCGGCACCGGCAGGATGTGGGCGTTGGGTCCGCCGATGTAACGGAACAGCGGCAGCCCGGCCGATTCGGCCGCGCCCTTGGCGACCGCGAGCGAGACACCGAGCAGCGCGTTGGCGCCGATACGGCTCTTGTCGGGGGTGCCGTCGCAGTCGAGCAGTGCCTGGTCGACCAGGCGCTGTTCCTCGGCCTCGATCCCGATCACAGCCGGGGCCAGTTCCCCGAGGACACCCTCGACGGCCTTGGTGACGCCCTTGCCCAGGTACCGGTCGCCACCGTCGCGCAGTTCGACGGCCTCGTGTTCGCCGGTCGACGCCCCGGACGGCACGGCGGCCCGGGTGAAGGTGCCGTCATCCAGGACGACCTCGACCTCGACCGTCGGGTTGCCCCGCGAATCGAGAATCTCACGCGCACCTACCTGCTCGATGATTGCCACGGTTGCACCCCAATCTCGGTGGACGAGTTCGTCGGCGTGATCCCAGGAGATGTGTCCTCCGACGGGGCCGCCTACGCCGACGACGGCCGGTTCTGGTGCCGGCCGATAGGCAAGAGCCTAGTGGCTGCGCCGAAGCCGCACGTGACAAGGTCGACGCAAGCGCTGAAGCCCTTCCCGGCAGGGTTCAGAAGCGGACGTTGATCGAGTAGGCGTTGGCGTGATCGCGCACGTCGAGGACGTAGGCCATCGAGTTGTTGTAGGTCCGGACTGCCTTCTCCCACCCCTCCGGCGTCGTCATGTCGTTGCCGGCGGAGACACACAGATAGCGGGCCGCCGAGAGGGCGGCGTCGTCGATGTTGTCGGGGTCGGGGACGCCGTCACCGTTGGCGTCGACGCCGTAGCGCTTCCACGTCTCCGGGATGAACTGGAACGGCCCCATCGCTCGATCGTGGGTGGCGTCGCCGTCGAGTGCGCCGCCGTCGGTGTCGAGGATCTCCATGTTGCCGCGGGTGCCGTCGAGTTTGACGCCCCGGATGGGCGGGTTGACGTCGCCGTTGTCGGCCACGTCGGAGCCGCGGTAGTGGCCGTGTTTGCTCTCGACGCCGGCGATCCCCGCCAGCGTGGTCCAGTTCAGTCCGCACTCGGGGTGTTGCTGGCGCTGGATCTCGGCGGCGTTGCCGTAGGCCTGGAGCGAGACGACCGGGATACCGGTGGACTCCGCGATGGGCACGGCCCAGTCGTGCATCCTGTCCGCGGTACGCCCGGGTGCGTTGATGTCGATATAGGGCTGGGGCACGCCTGCCCCCGGCGGGATGCCCTCCGGGATGTCCGGCCTGGTCAGCGACGGCAGGTCGATGCAGCCGGCCAGCAGCACCGACGACGCGACCGCCACGGCCGAGGCCATGAGGCCGTTCCTCCACGGGTTCGGCCGCCTCGACTCCCGACGCACCGCATCCCGGCCCTCCACACGCATTCCTGCCCTACTCCCCTCTCCGGTCCGACGACTTTCGGGCGGACACCGCCCGAGGGGAACCACGATCGCACAGCCGATCGGGTCTCCCGGAAATCGACACACAGTCTGCTGATCCAACTGACCACGGCGGAGTTCGGTTCCCGGGCGCCGGGAGCGCAGCGAGCGGGCCCTGTGTCCCGGGCGCCGGGAGCGCAGCGAGCGGGCCCTGTGTCCCGGGACTTGCGGACGGGTTGTCGGCCGGACGGGTGTCAGCCGGCCGCGGGACCGACGGTCCGGAACCCGATGTTGCTCGCCGTCGACTCCGGCGTGTTGTGCGATCGCGCGGCGACCCGGTAACGATGACAGTACGAGTCGTGGCAGAGATGGCTGCCGCCCCTCAGGACGCGAGCGCTTCCCCGGCCCGGCCCCAGCGGGTTGCTGCGGTCGGACACGCGGTAGTACCGGGCGCTGAACGTGTCGGCGCACCATTCCCAGACGTTGCCGGCGCACTGGTACAGGCCGAAGCCGTTGGGCTCGAAGTCTCGCACGGGCACGGTACCGACCCGGGCGGTCGGCGCATCCGGGAACTCGCCGCGAAAGATGTTGCAGCGGGGCGCTTCTGCGGTGGGTGGTTCATTCCCCCAGGGGTATCGGGCCCCGCGCAACCCACCCCGCGCCGCGTTCTCCCACTGCGCTTCGGTGGGCAGGACACGTCCGGCCCAAACGCAATAGGCCTGCGCGTCGCGGTGGCTGACGTGGACGACGGGGTGGTCGGCCAGATTGTCGACCCGGCTGCCGGGACCCGCCGGGTGGCGCCACGACGCACCTTCGACGGCGAGCCACCACGGCGTTCCCGGCACGGGTTCGCCCGGCGCGGTGGCGTAGGTGTGGAACACCGCGGAACCACCGAATCGCTCGGCATCGGTCTGGTGTCCGGTCGCCGCGACGAACGTGGCGAACGCGGCGTTGGTCACCGTCGTCGCGTCGATCGAGTACGCACCGAGCTCGACCTCGTGCACCGGTCGCTCACCGTCGGTGCGGTACCCCTCGTCGAAGGCGTCGCCCATGGCGAAGCCCCCGGCCGGGATGTCCACCGTCTCGATCGGGTGCACTCCGGGACCGCCACCGGCGTGCTCGGCCGGCGGGAACGGCGCACCCGGGCCGCCGTGCGCGGGTCCCGGGGGATGACAGCAACTCACCCCGCCATGATGCCGCGATCCATCAGCGCACCGAGGATGAGCGACGCCAGCCGGTCGATGTCCGCGCCGGTGGTGTCGAATCGCAGATCGGGGCTCTCCGGACTCTCGTAGGGCGCATCGATGCCGGTCAGCCCGCGGAGTTCGCCGCGACGCGCGCGTTCGTAGAGGCCCTTGGGGTCACGGCGTTCGCATTCGGTGACCGGCGTGGAGACGTGGACCTCGATGAAGTCGAGGTCGGCGGCGCGGTGCAGTTCACGCGCGATCTCCCGGTCGGAACGCAGCGGCGAGACCATCGACGCGATCGCGATGACCCCGGCGTCGGCGAAGAGTCGGGCCACGTGGCCGACACGGCGGATGTTCTCCGCGCGGTCACCGGCGGAGAAGCCGAGGTCGTCGGAGATCCCGTGCCGGATGTTGTCGCCGTCGAGGAGGTAGGCGACGCGCCCGCGGCTGACGACGGCCCGCTCGAGCGCGACGGCGACGGTGGACTTGCCCGACGCCGGTAGACCGGTGAGCCACACCGTCGCTCCGCGCTGCTGGGTGTGCGCCCATCGTTCCGCACGCGCCAGCGAACTCGGATGCCATTTGATGTCGTTGCGCGTCGCCTTACCCGGGATGACCTCGCGCGGCTCGAGGATCGTCCCCGCGCCGACCGTGTCGTTCGAGGCCTCGTCGATGAGGATGAACGCGCCGGTGTCGCGGTTGCTCGCATAGGGGTCGGCCGGCACCACCGACGACGTCCGCAGCGTGACGGTGCCGATGTCGTTGAGCACGAGCTCACCGGGGGCGACATGCTCGATGAGGGTGTCCGGGTCGAGGCGCCGCTCGAGGGACTGGACGGTGGCGCGGACCGTCGACGGGCCGTGCTTGAGGGCGACGCGGTCACCGGCCCGCAGCGGCGAATTCGACAACCAGCACACGTGCGCATCGATCTCGCGGGCCAGGACCGGTACATGCGCTCCGTCCGCACCGCTCACGATGACGTCGCCGCGACCGATGTCGATGTCGTCGGCGACCTGGACTCCTACCGAGAGAGGCGCCACCGCAACGTCTCTCGTGGGATCGAGGGTATCGAGCGCCGTGACGGTCGACCGGCTTCCCGACGGCAGCACGACGATCTCGTCACCGACGCGCAGTGTCCCGGAGGCGAGCCGGCCGGTGTAGGTACGCCGGTTCGACTCGCTGGGACGCGACACCCACTGGATCGGAAGGCGCAGTTCCTCGGTCACCGGCGCGGGCGCGTGGAGCTCGACGTCCTCGAGGTACTCCAACAGCGTTGTCCCGGAGTACCACGGGGTGTTCGACGAGCGGTGCACGACGTTGTCCCCGTGCTTGGCGGCCACCGGGATCGCCGGGATCTCCCCGATCCCGAGTTGCACCGCGAGTTCGGCGAGGTCGGCCCGGATCTCGTCGAAACGGTGCTCGGAGTAATCGACGAGGTCGATCTTGTTGACCGCCGCGATCACGTGCGGCACGCCCACGAGAGTTGCGATCCGGGCGTGGCGTCGGGTCTGCCGCAGCAGGCCGTGCCGGGCGTCGACGAGCAGGATCGCCACGTGCGCGTTCGACGCCCCGGTGAACATGTTTCGGGTGTACCGCTCGTGTCCGGGGGTGTCGGCGAGGACGTAACTCCGTGTGGGCGTGGAGAAGAAGCGATAGGCGACATCGATCGTGATGCCCTGTTCGCGTTCGGCGCGCAAGCCGTCGGAGAGGGCGGCCAGGTCGACATCACCGTCGCCGTCGGTGACCGCGGCGAGATGATCGGTCGGCAGACTGCCGGTGTCGTGCAGAATCCGGCCGATGAGCGTGGACTTGCCGTCGTCGACACTGCCCGCGGTCGCGATCCGCAGGAATTGCCTTGTGGACGTGCTTGTTTCGTCCCCGGTGGGGACGACCGGCTGTGGCGAGGTGAGAGTCATCAGAAGTATCCTTCGCGCTTGCGGTCTTCCATGGCGGCGCTGGACGTGCGGTCGTCGGCGCGGGTCTCCCCGCGTTCGGAGACGGTTGATTCGCTGATCTCGGCGATGATCTCGGCGATCGTGGTGGCCCGCGAGCGCACCGCCCCGGTGATGGTCAGGTCACCGACGGTGCGGTAGCGCACCCACTCGGTCCGTACCTCCTCACCGTCGCGGGGCCGTGAGTACTCCGAGACCGAGAGCAGGATGCCGTCCCGGTCGAAGACCTCCCGCTCGGCGGCGAAATAGATGGAGGGCAGCTCGAGGCCCTCGAGCTCGATGTAGCGCCAGATGTCGGTCTCGGTCCAGTTCGAGAGCGGGAACACACGCACCGACTCCCCACGACGGATCCGCCCGTTGTACAGCGACCACGGTTCGGGTCGCTGGGCGCGGGGATCCCATTGCCCGAACTCGTCGCGGAAGCTGAAGATGCGCTCCTTGGCGCGGGCACGCTCCTCGTCGCGGCGGGCGCCGCCGAACGCGGCGTCGAATCCGCCTTCCTCCAGCGCATCGAGCAGGGTGCGGGTCTGCAGGCGGTTCCGCGAACCCGACGGGTCGGTGGACTCGGCGACCCGTCCGGAGTCGATGGACTCCTGGACCGAGGCCACGATGAGTTCGATGCCCTCGGGATTCTCGGCGGTCGGCGCGACCCGTCGGTCACGGAATTCGATCACCTCGTCGAAATTGTGGCCGGTGTCGACGTGCATGATCGGGAAGGGCAGGGGCGCGGGCCGAAATGCCTTCTCGGCCAACCGGAGCAGGACGATGGAGTCCTTGCCGCCGGAGAACAGCAGCACCGGCCGCTCCAGTTCCGCCACCACCTCGCGGATGATGTGCACCGCCTCGGCCTCCAGCACCCGGATGGCGGTCACATGGTCGAAGTCGTCGGCGTCCCCGGGCCGGGCCCGGTCGCCGGTCGCCGGGTCGAGCGAGGTTTCGTCTACAGCGGTCACAGTGGGTATCCGTTTCGTTCGGCGTCTTCTCGATAGCGTCGGGCCCACTCCTTGGACCGCGCATTGGACTGTGGCTTCAGCGGTGGCGGCGGCGCCAGCTCCGGGTCCTGCCCGATCTTCTCCAGCACCAGTGCGGTCGCCTTCGTGGGATCGGTGACCAGGTCCCGGAACCCGATCTCGAGAGGTTCGATCCCCTCGGCGGCGAACCAGTTGCGCCACTGTCGTTCCTGGTCGCTCAAGATGCCGGCGAGATGGGCGATACCGCCGGCGTGATACACCGCCTCGTCGTGCTCGTCGGTGTCCGAGCCGTCGTGCCGCCACACGCGGGTCTGCACCGCGCGCCACATCGACACCGCTTGCGGCACAACATCTTCTCGATGGACGTGCACGTAGAGCGGATCGGCTCCGTCGAACAGCCAGCGGACGGCGCCGCGCAACGAACCCGACGCGACCCGGCTGCGCGAGATCAGCAGCGGCGTCTGGTTCCACATGAGCTTGCCGCCCCACACCCCGTTCGGCGTGCGACCCGCCGCCCGCACGTCCGAGTGCCAGGTGGCCGAATCGCGGGTGTCCACCACGCCGGGATCGAGTGGCTCCAGGAGCTCGAGGATGGTGGGATCGCTGACACCGGCGAACCATTCACGCGGCTGCGGAGCCGCCGAGGAATCCGAGAAGTACTGGAAGAACTCCTCCGGACGACCCGCGACGCCGGTCGCGGCGAGCGACTCCACCAGCAGCGTGCTGCCGCTGCGCTGGCTGGCACACACCAGATAGTTTGCCGGTCCCGACGAGGACTTCGCTGACATGAAAGACGAGTCTAGCGAGCGGGAAAAGCACCGCAAGCTGGCCTTTTACGCGCAGCCGGGTCGAAACCATTGACACCGAGACCGCGCTGTGGGTGTCGTGAGATCGCGTGTCCGAGATGACGCTTTCGTGCCGACGCCCCTCAGCGCTCGCCCGATGTGATGTCCCCGGCCAACTCGCGACGGGCACCCAGCGGACGCCGGGACGGCAATGCCTCTTCCTCGGCCTCGACCTGCGCCGCCTTGGCGTGGAATGCGTCCATGAAGGCCTCCGCCGTCGCCGTGCCGGCCGCTTCATCGGGCAAGTCGTCATGGGTGCGCTCGCGCCAGTCGGCCAACGCCCGCGCGAGCTTGTCCCGGACGTGCGCATACGACGGGTCGTCGGCGAGGTTGTTGCGCTCATGCGGATCGGAACGCAGGTCGTAGAGCTCGACCCGCGGCCGATCCTGTTGCACCTCTTGCCGATCCAGCGACCGCGCCGACAAACTGTCGGCGATGTCGAGCGGGAGCAACAACGCCGGCCGCGCCGCGTAGTTCTCGATGTAGCTGAAGTCCTTGGTGCGCACGGCCCGGATCGGATCGAAGGCATCGTGGTAGGTCTTTTCGGTGAACACCTCGGTGCGAATGGCCGTGGATTCGGTTCCCACCAGCGCGGGGGCGTGCGAGTCACCGTCGACCGTGTCCGGGATGTCGACGCCCACCAGGTCGAGCAGCGTCGGCGTGAGATCGACCCCCGAGAACAGATCGTCGTAGACCGTCGGCGTGATCCCCAGCCGCGACGGCGGGCGCATGATCAATGCGATCCCGGTGCCCTCTGCGTACAGCGTCGATTTCGCCCGTGGGAACGCCAGACCGTGATCGGTGACGAACACGATCCAGGTGGAGTCGTCGAGACCGAGTTCGGCGACGGTGTCGAGGAGCCGGCCCACGGCCGAGTCGGCCTTCGTGATCGAGCCGTGCAGACCCGCCAGATCGTCGCGCACGTCGTGGGTGTCCGGCAGGAACCCGGGCACCGCGATCGTGCTGGTGTCCGCCGGCTTGTACTCGTCGACCGGGTAGGGCCGATGCGTTTCGAAGAAGCCTGCCGTCAGGAAGAACGGCCGATCGTCGTGCGCATGTCGTCGCAACCAGTCCTGGGACCGGTCCACCACGTAGTCGCAGCGCGAGTCGGACACGTCCACCGAGTCGAAACCGAGCCGGCCGGGGTCCGCACTCTCGTGCTGCATCCCGAAGAGTGCGGAGCGGTAGCCGGCACGCGCGAGGAGAGCCGGCAGGGTCTGCACGTCCGGGAAGTACTCGAACCCGTGGTGGGCCAGGCCGACGAGCCCGTTGCCGTGCGGATAGCGCCCGGTGAACAGGGAACCGCGGGCCGGTGAGCACAGCGGCGCCGTCGCGTGTGCGTCGGCGAACCGGATGCCGGCGGCCGCGAGGTCGTCGAGGACGGGACTCTCGACGCCATCGGCGCCGTAACACCGCAGATGGCGACCGAGGTCGTGCCAGTGCACCAGGATCACGTTGTCGCGGCGCGCGGCACCGGGTGAAGAGACCATCCACCCATGATGGCGCAGACGATTCCCCTCGCGGGGCCCACCCGGGGCGGCGGATGCGCTCTCTCCCGCCGCCGCACCGCCTGACGAGATCAAATCAGCGTGGGCGAAAGTCCGGTGACCGGGGTCACGGCGATCGCGCACCGGATCAGGTACGGAGCAACCGGACGAGCACGCCGGCGGCGTGGGCGCGCGCGGCCCGGTCGGCTTCGTCGGCGTCACCGACCTCCAATGCCGCGACTATCCGGCGGTGCTCGGTCACGGCGTGTCGACGGTTGTCCGCGTGCGACCACATGTCGGATCGGTAGAGATGTGACTGGGTGTCGAGCTTCAGCAGTGCGTCGCACAGCGGGGCGTTGCCCGACAGCGACCGGACCGCGATGTGGAAGTCGAGATCGAGTTCGGCGTCGCGTCGGTGATCGGGCTCGGTCTCCAGCAGACGTTCCTGCTCACGCACCCGATCCCAGAGCCCGGTCAGCTCGGCACGGGTCACCCGGATGGTGGCCTGGCGCGCGGCGAGTCCGTCGAGGACCTCACGAACCTCGAAGACGTGCCGCAGCATCTCGTCGTCGAGGACGGCCACCTTCGCACCGACACGAGGCGTGTAGACCGCCAGCCCGTCCATGACGAGTTGTTGGACCGCCTCGCGCACCGGGCTGCGGGACACGTCCAGTCGGGCGGCCAGACCCGGAACCGAGAGCGACGCACCGGGTTCGAGCGTGCCGTCGAAGATCTCGTCGCGTATCCGGCGCAGGACCGACTGCATGAGCAGCGCGCCGTCGTCTCCGTTTCCCGTCATGATCGTCCCAGCGTAGAAGGCCGATGCCCCGGCCTCATCCCGCGGCCATCACGCGCTGCGCCTCGCGCTCGGCGCCGACGGGTGCGATTCCGCTCTTCATCCCGGCGAGTTTCGCATCGATGTTCTCGGCGACGGTGATCGGCGGATATCCCGGGTGGTCGGTACGCGCGCACCCGGGCAGCGTCTCGATGACGGCATCGGCGTTGCCGTCGAAGAAGAACGCTGCCGACCGACGACGCAGGATCCGGCCGTCGACGACGGGCGGGTCGACGCGGTGGACAGTCGAGCGCCACCGGTCGTTCGTCCACCGCGCCATGGCGTCGCCGAGGTTGACCAGCAGCGCGTCGTCGGCGGGTGCCACGTCGTGCCACCGCCCCTCGTGATCGAGCACCTGGAGCCCGGGCACCTGGTCGGCCCACAGCACGGTGAGGATGCCGAAGTCGGTGTGCGCACCCATCCCGGTCAGCTCCCCGGCGAGTTCGATCTCGCCTTCGGGGAGGGTGTAGTTGTTGAGCTTCAGCGCGTCGATGGAGTGATCGGTCATCCCGTCGAAGTAACCGGGCGGCAGACCGAGCGCATCGGTGAAAGCAGTGAGCAGAACTCGCGAGAGGCCCCGCGCCGCGTCGAACCAGGATTCGACCGCCGGGCGGAATCCCGGCGCCGCGTCCGGCCACGTGTTCGTCGGGTAGCTGGACTCCGGCAGGTCGAGGCCCGGGAACCAGGAACCCTCCGAGCCGACGGTGAACGCCTCGTAGAAGTCGTTCATCTGATTCGCCGCGGCCACACCGAGACTCATGCTCAGCGACTCACTCTTCGGCGGGCTGTAGCCACGATTCTGCCCCGGTCGGGCGTACTGCTTCTTCACCTCGAGGGGCAGCGCGTAGAACTCGTCGAGCGCCGCGGTCAGTCCGTCGATCACGCCGGGGGCGATCCCGTGGCCGACGACCTGGACGAAACCGACTCCGCCACAGGCGTCGTCGAGGGCGCGCGCCACGCCGTCCCGGGCCGCGACCGAGCTCTCCGGGTCGAGGTAGGGCGAGATGTCGATGGTGGGAACGGTGAACATGAATCCTCCGGATGGGTTCGGGTCGAGGGGTTGCGAGCGCGGAGATGTCGTCAGCGACGACGGTTCACGGCGGCGTTGAGAATGCTGAAGGCGCCGAAGACGAGGATGCCGAACACCGAGGCCAGGACGATCGCCGCGATGAGGTCGTCGGACTGGAGGCGAGCCCGATAGATGTCGAGCAGGGTCCCGATACCGGGTTCGCCCTTGGCGAAGAACATGTCACCGATGATGGCGCCCACCACGACCAGCCCCGAGGCCGTCCGGAAGCCGGTCATCATCGACGGGAGCGCCGACGGGAACTCGAGCATCAGCAGGCGTTGCACCGGTGAGGCCTTCGACAGGGTGAACAGCTCCTGTGAGGACTTGTCGACCGAGACGAGCCCGAAATGCGTGTTGGCGATGATGGGGAAGATCGCGATGATCACGCACACGATCGTGCGGGCGACCATCCCGTAGCCGAACCAGAGCCCGATCAGCGGAACGATCGCGAGCACCGGGATCACCTGTAGCACAACGGCCCAGGGGTAGATTGCGCGTTCGAGGAAGGACCCCCGGCTCATCAGGACGCCGATGGCGACCCCGACCAGCGCGGCGAACGCGAAGCCCACGAGACAGACCTTCGCGGTGACCCACAGCGCGTCGAGCATGGGGCCGACGCTGTCCGGGTCCAGCAGCGACTCGGTCAGCACGGTGTGCGGCGGCGGGAGCAGGAAACGCCGTTCCGGAGTGAGGATGAGATAGCTGACCGCGTACCAGGCGGCGATCCCCACGACGAGGGAGAGGACCGGGGGTGCCCCATACCTCAGCACGGCTGCCGTGATGCGGCGGGCGCCACTCTTCCGCGACGACCGTTCGCCGCGTGTGGGTTCGGGCTGCGGCGCGGAAACCGGTCCGTGGTGCTCGCCGGCGGCGGGACGAGATCGGGCGGCGGTGGTCATCGTGCACCTCGGAGGGTCTCGGAGATCTCGGCGACGTGGTCGGTGAAACGGCTGTCGTAGCGCAGATCCGGGTGGCGTGGGTGAGCGAAGTCGATGCCGATGTCGGCGACGATCCGCCCGGGGCGTGCGGACATCACGATCACCCGGTTGGCGAGGAAGACCGCTTCGGACACCGAATGCGTGATGAACATCGCGGTGAACCGGCGTTCGGCGTAGAGCCGTTGCAGCTCGAATTGCATGTCGAGCCGGGTCATCTCGTCGAGAGCGCCGAAAGGCTCGTCGAGGAGCAACAATTCGGGCTCGGAGGTCAACGCGCGGGCCAGCGAGGCACGCATCTTCATGCCACCGGACAGCATGCGCGGCAATTGCGACTCGAACCCGGTGAGACCGACCGCGTCGATGGCGGCCTGCGCCCGGCGTCGTCGTTCACCCCGCGGCAGCCGGGCGATCTCGGCGCAGAGTTCGACATTGCCCCGCACACTGCGCCAGGCGAGGAGGGTCGGTTCCTGGAAGATGAACCCGACCGACTCCGTGGACAGTGCCACGCTTCCCTCTGTGGGCTTCTCGAGACCGGCGGCCATCCGGAGCAGGGTCGACTTACCACAACCCGACGGTCCGACGACGGCCACGAAGTCGCCGGCGCGCACGTCGAGGTCCACCCGGTCCAGCGCCTGGGTCCCGGACTCGAATCGCTTCGTCACCCCGGAGACGGACGCGACCACATCTTTGGTGAGATGACGCGCATCCACATCCCTCACCGTGTCGTAGAGTTTCATCCGGCCTTCCCGCCCTGTGCATGTCTACATGTAACTGTTGCAGTCTTTCTGCTATTAGATGACCCGCCTCCGCACGTCGCGTCTGGCCGTGGCCGCCACGGCGGCGACGATCTGCGCAGCGGTTCTCGCCGGCTGCTCGAGTTCCGGGTCCGACGACACCGCGTCGTCGAGCCTCCCCTCGGCGCCGGCCGAATCCACCCTCGCCGGAACCTGCCCCGACAACGTGGTGGTTCAACTGCAGTGGCAACCGCAGTCGGACATGGCCGGGGTCATCGGACTTCTCGGACCCGGGTACACCGTCGACACCGACAACAAGTCGGTCTCCGGACCGCTCGTCTTCGACGGCATGGACACCGGCGTCGACATCACGCTGCGCGCCGGCGGCCCGGCCATCGGATTCCAGTCGGTGCCCTCGGCCATGTACTCCGACGACTCCATCCACCTCGGTCTCGTCCACGGCGACCAGATGATCTCCGCCGCCAAGGACCAACGCGTGGTCGGTGTGACGCCCCTGCTGCAGTACAACCCCTCGATCATCATGTGGGACCCCGCAACCCACCCGGACGTGAAGACGATCGCCGACATCGGCCGATCCGACGCCAGCGTGGTGGTGTCGAAGGATCAGATCTTCCCGCAGTGGCTGGTCGCGAAGGGGCTGCTGCAGCAGGATCAGCTCGACACCAGTTACGACGGCGCCCCGGCACGTTTCGTCGGCGACCCGTCGATCACCCAGCAGGGGTTCGCCAACTCCGAGCCCTACACCTACGAGAACGAGACCCCGTCGTGGAACAAGCCGGTCGCCTACGCGATGGTCAAGGACGCCGGGTACGACGTCTACGCGTCGAACGTCTCGGTCCGCGCCGGTGACGTCGAGGAGATGTCGCCGTGTCTGGAGAAGCTGGTCCCGATGATCCAGCAGACCGGTAAGGACTACGTGGCCTCGCCCGACGCGGTCAACGCCACCATCGTCGACTGGGTGTCCCAGGACGTGTCCTTCACCCCGTATTCGGCCGGCGAGGCGGCGTACTCGGCGGGCTTGCTGAAGGATCGCGCGGTCATCGCCCCGGGCGCGGACGGTGTCTACGGCAGCTACGACATGGTGAAGGCGCAGAACGTGATCAACGACCTCGTGCCGATCCTGAACGGCGGAGGCGCCGACCTGCCGGCCGCATTGCCCGCCGACCAGCTGTTCACGACCCAGTTCATCGATGAGCAGATCCGCTGACCCGACGCCCACGTCTTCCCCGACCACAGAGAGACACACGATGACCGAGACCACCACACCCCCATCGCCGGCCGCCTCGGCCGGCCTGGCCGAGCTCGACCGGGAACGCCGGATGGGCGGGCTGGGAACCGAGACCACCGACCGCGAGATCCGCCGGATCAGTCTGGCCGATCTGGACAACCGCCGCGACGAGACCGCCGACCAACTCTGGTCGGCCGCAACCGACATCGGCTTCTTCCAGGTGATCGACCACGGCATCGACCTGGCCGCGGTGGACCACGCGTTCGAGATGTCCGCCCGGTTCTTCGCGCTCCCCCGTTCGATCAAGGAGCAGTATCCGCTCAAGAAGGGCCAGAACGCGGGCTGGGAGTACCGCACCCAGGTACGCCCGTCGATCGGCACACCGGACCAGAAGGAGTCCTACCAGTTCACCCGGCCCCGCATGGACGGACTGTGGCCGAGTGAGCGCGAGCTCGCCGGATTCCGCTCCACCATCGAGGATTTCGAGCACCGGTGCTGGTCGGTGGCCATGACCTTGCTCAGCTGTTTCGCCGAGCGTCTGGGTCTCGACCGCGACTTCTTCACTCGGGCGCACGACCCGACGGCGGACACCTACCAGAGCACCCTGCGGTTGCTGCACTACTACGCGTTCCCCGACGAACTGATCGACTCCGAGAACAGTTGGCGCGCCGGCGCACACACGGACTTCGACGCACTGACCCTGCTGTTCCAGCGGTCCGGTCAGGGAGGTCTGCAGGTGCTACCGGGAGCCGAGGCCGACGGCGAGGCCTGGACGTCGGTCGAGCCGTCCGACGACGCCATCACCTGCAACATCGGCGACATGCTGATGCGCTGGTCCGACGACCGACTGCCGTCGAACTTCCATCGGGTCCGGGCTCCCCGCCGAGGCGAGTACACCGGTCCGCGCTACACGCTCGCGTATTTCGCCCAAGCGAACTCTGACGTGCTGATCGAGAGCGCGGGCGGCACCTACCCGCCGATCACCGCCGCCGACTACCTCGCCCAGCGCATCGCCGCGAACTTCGCGAAGTGACCGACACATCATTGCCCGGGGCCGCCGTCACCGCGGCGGCCCCGGCCTTTCGCGACGTCACCGTCTACACGGCCGGCCAGTGGAAAGCCCATCACGACGTCCATGTCGTCGACGGGATCGTCACCGCGATCGCACCCACCGCCCGTCCGGGCGGTGGAACCGGTAACGGTTACGTCATCCCCGGGTTCGTCAACACCCACACGCACCTCCAGCAGTCGCTCATGCGGGGAATCGCCGAATGCACACCGTTGCTCGAATGGTTGCTGGCCGTGGGCGAGGAATCGGTGGCGATCACACCCGAGCGGGCCTACCTCGCCGCTGTCTCGGCCTGCCTCGAACTGTTGCGATCGGGCACGACGACCGTGGTCGAACACATGTGGCCGCACCCGTCGCACGAGATCCATGACGCCGTCGTGCGGGCACTGCGCGACACCGGAATCCGGGCGATCCTCGGCCGCGGGGTCGCCGACCGCACCGACCCGAGCCGCAAGTGGGGGTTCGAACCGCGGCTGATGCAACCCCTCGGCGAGGTCCTCGACCACGTCGACCATCTCCGCAACGAGGTTGCCGGGTCAGCGATCTCGATGGCCCTGGCGGTACCCAATCCGCGCTCGGTCACCGACGCCGGGATGCGGACGATCCGCGACTTCGCGCAGGAGCGTGGACTGCCGGTCTCCATCCACCTGCTCGAGACCGGCACCGACGAGCAGATGTGTCGGCAGCACACCGGCTTCGGGGCCGTCGACCACCTCGACCGCAACGGCTTCCTGTGGGACCGCGTCCTCGCCGTCCACTGCGTCGAGCTCGACGACGCCGGCCAGCGCACCCTCGCCGCCCGGAAGGTCGCGGTGTCGCACAACCCGCTGTCGAACATGCGGCTCGGCAGCGGGGTGGCCCCGATCCCGGCGATGCTGGAGCGCGGCCTGGCGGTCGGGCTGGGCGTGGACGGCGCCGCCAGCAACGACACCCAGGACATGCTGGCGACGCTGCGCATCGCCGCTTACCTACAACGTGCCGTCCACCGGCGTGCGGACCTGCTCGGGTTCCCCCAGATGCTCGACATCGCCTGCGGCGGCGCCAACTCCGCGCTCGGTCTGTCGCCGGTGACCGGCGGCGTGACGGTCGGGTCGCCCGCGGACCTCACCCTGGTGCGGTTCGACCGCGACTACGCCACCCTCCCCGTCCGCGATCCCGGCGCGTCGCTGCTCACCACCGGATCACGGTCCATCGTCGACACGGTGATGGTCGGCGGCGAGATCGTCGTCGAGGACGGACGCCACACGCGAATCGACGAGGCGGAATTTACGAAGCAGCTGGCCGCACTGTCCGTCTGAGCCTCGATCCGGTTCACTCCCCCAAACCCCGCGACAGTGCTCGCGTGATGGTCGGATCAGGCCGGGTTCTCGCCCAGTACGGCCGACCACGCCTCGGGCGAGTCGAGGGTGACGTCTCGCTCGGCCGCACGCGCTTCTGCCGCGCGCACGTCGGCCATCAACGCGAGCGCTCGGTCCCGGGCCTGCGCCTCGACGCTGTCGCCGCCGGCGACGACCGTCACGGTCAGGGTCTCCGCGGGGATGGTGTCGACGGGATAACCGGCCGCGGTGAGCCGTTCGAGGACCTTCTGCAACAGGGCGAGAGCGGGCTGGGTCGTGGCGACGCCATCGAACACCGAGCCGCGGCGCTTCTCGGCCGCCTTGCGTTCCTCCCATTCCCGGATCTGGGTCTCCAGATCCGAGTGGGCGCCGGACAGCACGCCCGGGGTCCGGCCGGTCACCTTCGACGTGAAACTCCGTGCGACGTCGTCGATGTCGAACGGCGACTCCGGGTCGTCGGCGGCGATGCGCGCGTGGAACAGCACCTGCAGCAGGAGGTCGCCGAGTTCCTCACAGAGCTCCACGGGGTCACCGGCCTCGATGGCGTCGAGCAACTCATAGACCTCTTCGAGCAGGTAACGCCGCAACGAGTGGTGCGTCTGCGTGCTCTCCCACGGGCCGTTCCGACGCAATGTGTCCATCAACGCCACGGACTCGAGAAGCGCCATGCCGGAGACCGTCTGCGCCGCGATGACGTCTTCCCCGCGCGCGATTCGCGCCTGCACCAGCGGATGTTCGGGATCCGTACTGACGAGCACCGATGCCGGATCAACGGGTGCGTCGTCGAAGACGGGTTCGACGTGGTCGAACTCCCACAGCATCGCCGCGGGCACGTCCTCGGTGACCTGCACCGGCCCGGCGAGACATGAGCGTGCGCGAATGGGGATCAGATCCGGCCGTGCCGGGTCCAGCAGCACCACCGTCATTCGTCGTACGCCCTTCCCTGAGGAGCGCCCGGAGCCTGCGGAGGGCGCGCTACCCCCGCTCCCTGAGGAGCGCCCGGAGCTTGCGGAGGGCGCGCTACCCCCGCTCCCTGAGGAGCGCCCGGAGCTTGCGGAGGGCGCGTCACGAAGGGTCCGGCCGGAGTTGGGTGAGGAAAGTCGTCAGGTACTCGATCAGCTCGTCGTCGCGCAGGCGCGCCGACCCCACGCCTCCGGTGCGCGGGATGGGCAGCGTGACCACCGAAGTCGTCGCCCGGTAGGTGGCCGACGAGTACAGGCGACGAAGACGCACCTGCTCGCTGTCGAGCAGTGAGAGCGGTGAGATCTTCATTCCCTGTCCGGCGAGACCGATCTCGGTGATCCCCCGCTCCCGGCATCGCAAGCGCAACCGGGCGATGGACGCCAGCCGCGTGGTCTCCACCGGCGGTGGGCCGTAGCGGTCGTTGAGTTCGACGAGGACCGAGTCGACCGCGGCGTCGTCGGTCGCCGACGCGAGCTTGCGGTACGCCTCGAGACGCAGGCGGTCGGAATCGACGTACTCGACCGGGATGTGCGCATCGACGGGAAGGTCGATGCGCACCTCGCCCGTCTCCCGGGATTCGACGGGCTTACCGTCCGCGGCCGCGCGGTAGGCCTCCACCGCCTCGCCGACCAGCCGGACGTAGAGATCGAAGCCGACGCCCGCGACGTGCCCGGACTGCTCGGCGCCCAACACGTTTCCGGCGCCGCGCAACTCGAGATCCTTCAGCGCCACCGCCATTCCCGCGCCGAGCTCGTTGTTCTGCGCGATCGTCGCCAGCCGGTCGTAGGCGGTCTCGGTCAGCGGCCGGTCGGGGCTGTAGAGCAGGTAGGCGTATCCACGCTCGCGGCTGCGACCGACGCGACCGCGCAGCTGATGTAGCTGCGAGAGGCCGAGGTTCTCGGCGCGGTCGACGATCAGGGTGTTGGCGTTCGAGATGTCCAGACCGGTCTCGATGATCGTCGTACAGACCAGCACGTCGTACTCACGATTCCAGAATCCCGACACCGTGCGCTCGAGCTGATCCTCGCCCATCTGCCCATGTGCGACAACAACTCTCGCCTCCGGGACCATCGCCGCGATGTCCTTGGCCATCTTGTCGATGGTCGACACCCGGTTGTGCACGTAGAAGACCTGGCCGTCACGCAACAGCTCGCGGCGGATGGCGGCGGCGACCTGCTTGGGCGCGTAGGCACCGACGTAGGTGAGCACCGGGTGCCGTTCCTCGGGCGGGGTCAGGATCGTCGACATCTCGCGGATCCCGGCCATCGACATCTCCAGCGTGCGCGGGATCGGGGTGGCCGACATCGTCAGCACGTCGACATGGGTGCGCAGCGACTTGATGTGTTCCTTGTGTTCCACACCGAACCGCTGCTCCTCGTCGACGATCACGAGTCCGAGGTCTTTCCATACGATCCCGGTCTGCAACAGTCGGTGGGTACCGATGACGACGTCGACCTCGCCCTTCGACATCGCCTCGGCGATCTCGCGTGACTCCTTGGCATCGGTGAAACGCGACAGGCCGCGCACGCGCACCGGGAAGCCGCTCATCCGTTCGGTGAAGGTCTGCAGATGTTGTTGCGCGAGAATCGTCGTCGGGACCAGGACCGCGACCTGCTTGCCGTCCTGGACGGCCTTGAAGGCGGCACGGACGGCGATCTCGGTCTTGCCGTAACCGACGTCGCCGACGACGACGCGGTCCATCGGCACCGCACGTTCCATGTCGGCCTTGACCTCGGCGATGACCGTGAGCTGATCCACGGTCTCGGTGAAGTCGAAGGCGTCTTCCATTTCCTGCTGCCACGGGGTGTCGGGACCGAATGCGTGTCCGGGCGCGGCGTGGCGGGCGGCATAGAGCTGTACGAGCTCGCCGGCGATCTCGCGAACAGCCTTGCGCGCCTTGCGCTTCGTGTTCTGCCAGTCCGACCCGCCGAGTTTCGACAGCGACGGTTGTTCACCGCCGACGTAGCGCGAGAGCTGGTCGAGCGCGTCCATCGGGACGTACAACCGATCGGCCGGCTGGCCGCGTTTGCTCGAGGCGTACTCCAGGACGAGGTACTCGCGCCGGGCACCCGAGACGGTCCGCTCGATCATCTCGACGAACCGGCCGATGCCGTGCTGGTCGTGCACCACCAGGTCGCCGGCGGCCAGGGCGAGCGGGTCGACCTGGTTGCGCCGCTTCGCCGGCAGCCGGCGGCCGTCCCGGACGTTCGCGACCCGTGTACCGGTGAGGTCGGCCTCGGCGACCACCACGAGACCCGCGTCGGGACAGACGATCCCGGCACGCAGCGGCGCGCAGAAGACGGTCACCTCGCCGGGCTGCGGCCGATGCCCGGGTTCGGCGAGCACGTAGGGCACCTCGGCGTCGGACAGTCGTTCGCCGACACGCTGCGCGGTGCCCTTGCCCGCCACCACGATCGCCGCCGTCTTGCCGTCGGAGACGTGGGCGCGCAACTGCGCGAATGTCGCCGCGATCTCGCGGTCGTCGCCCCGTGGCGCCGGGCCGGGAGCCAGGTCCAGTTCGAGTTCGTCACCGCTGCCGGTCGCGAGCGGACTCAGGGTCCACCAGGGCCGGCCCGCGGCGAGCGTCGCCTTCCGAACCTCGTCGAGAGAGCGGTACGCGCTGGCCTGCAGGTCGATGCCGAGGCTCTCCGACGACCGGCCGTCGATCGGCGCCGAGGCGCCCATGGCCGCCGCCGTCCACGACGCCTCGAGGAATTCCGCACCCGTCTTCGACAGATCGGAGGCCCGGGTCCGCACCTTCTCCGGGTCGAGGATGAGGACCCGGGTGCCGTCGGGGATCACCTCGGTCAGCAACTGCATGTCGCCGTCGACGAGCGCGGGGATCAGCGCCTCCATCCCCTCCACCGGGATGCCCTCGGCGAGTTTGCCCAACATCTCGGTCATGGTCGTGTCGCCCGAGTCGGCGGCCGCGAGATCGGCGGCCCGCGCACGGACCTTCTCGGTCAGGAGCAGTTCACGGCACGGGTGAATCCGCACCTCGCTGGTCTCGACCTCGGGCTGGCTGCGCTGGTCGGCCACCGAGAACGCACGCATCTCGGTGATCTCGTCGCCCCAGAACTCCACGCGCACCGGATGATCGGCGGTGGTCGGGAAGACGTCGAGGATGCCGCCGCGTACCGCGAACTCGCCGCGTCGGCCGACCATGTCGACGCGCTCATAGGCCATCTCGACCAACTGGGACAGCAGTGCGTCGAAGTCGACCTCGATGCCCTCACGCAGGGTCACCGTGGCGACGTCGGCGAGGCCCGGTGCCATCGGCTGGACGAGCGAACGAACAGTGGTCACGACGACCCGCAGCGGGGTGTCCCCGGGGTTCGCCAGGCGGTGCAGCACGGCCAGACGCTGTCCGACGGTGTCAGCGCTCGGCGAGAGCCGCTCGTGCGGCAGCGTCTCCCACGACGGGAACTGTGCGACGGCCCCGGCATCGTCGAGGAGTTCGCCCAGCTCGGCCGTCAGATCGTCGGCCTCACGGCCGTTGGCCGACACGACCAACAGCGGCGCCTGCGCATCGGTGACCAGGCACGAGACGAGGAAGGGGCGCGCGGCATCCGGCGCGGTGATGTCCAGTCGGCGCTCGTCGCGGTGCTTGTGCACCTCGCGGAAGGACTTGTCCGCACACGCGAGTGCGGCCAGACCGGACAGGGCAGACAGCGTCGACACTCCGTCGATTGTATGGGTCGCCGATCCGCCCGTCCCCGCCCGGTCAGCGGGAGTTGTGCCGACGGAGTTCTCGCCGTCGGCGCCCCTGCCCTACCCTCATCGGCATGAGCGACCGCACCTCCGGCGCGACCTCGCCCCCGATCCGCGTGTCCGATGCGACGATCGACGATTGCGAGGGCGTCGCGGACATCTACGCGCACTACGTGCAGCACACCGTCGCGACCTTCGACTACCTGGTTCCGTCGGTCTCGCAGTGGCATGCCAAGCACGCCGCGATCACCGCTGCGGGCCGGCCGTTCGTTGTGGCCCGGGCCATCGACGACGGGGTCGAGCACGTCGTCGGGTACGCCTACCTGGGGACGTTCCGGACGATGCCCGCGTACGACCTGTCGACCGAGGACTCGATCTACGTGCGGCCCGGTCACGGGGGGCGCGGGATCGGCACCGCGTTGATGTCCGCGCTGCTCGCCCGCGCCGACCCGGACAACGTCCGCCAGATCGTCGCGGTCATCGCCGCGACCGGAGGTGAGGGCTCGATCGCACTGCACCGGCGGTTCGGATTCGACGAGGTGGGTCGCCTGCGCGCCATCGGTCACAAGGCCGAGCAGTGGATCGACTGCGTCTACATGCAGAAGGACCTCTGAAAAGGCGACGATGCTCCCGTCGCGGGCGCCTGACCGGCCTGGTCCACCGGGTCGGGGTGAGCCGTCGCTCAGCGTTCCAGACCCGCGGCCTCGGCGGCCGCGTCGGCCAGTCCGACGCCGGTGCCCTCGTAGATGTGGAACGCCACGTCGGCCCCTCGCTGGAGTAACTCGTCGCGTTCGTCGTCGTACTGCGCGACGACGGCGATGGTCCCGGTGACGCCGAGCTCCTCGATCCGTTCGAGCGCCACGAGATTCGAGCCGTGGAAGGGCATGGCCAGGACGAGCAGTTCGAGCTCGCCGACGCCGACGGCCCGGTCCCAGAAGTCGGTCTCGGTGGCGTCGGCGTCGAGTACCCGGACACCCTGCTCGGCCAGTTCGCTCGCCTTGAGCGGGTCGTTCTCCACGCCGATCACGGGCAGGCCGTATTCGTCGACCAGCCGGCCGTAGACCGAGTGGCCGACGCGACCCATCCCGAGGACGAGTACGCGCGCCGGCGCCAGCACGATCGGCGCGTCGTCGGGGTGCGCCCGGGCGGCGGCCGTGGTCGGGACGAACGCCGACAGCCGGGTCACCAGGCCCGTGCCGCGACGGTTGACGAGGGTGGAGAACACGAAGCTTCCCGCCACCGCGACCGATGTCACCACCAGCCAGTCCTCGCCGATGATGCCTGCCCCCACACCGGTCGCGATCACGATGAGCCCGAATTCCGAGAAGTTGGCCAAGGCGAGTCCGGTGAGGATCGACGTCCGGCGACGCAGGCCGAACAGCGAGAGGACCAGCGTGTACACCGCTCCCTCGAGCGGCAGCAGGATGAGCAGGAGCAGGCCGAGCAGCACGGTCTCGGTCGTCGGTGTGACGTGCAGGCCGATCGACACGAAGAAACCGACCAACAGCAGCTCACGCAAACCGAACAACGTCCGCGACAACTCCCCCGCACGCGGGTGCGAAGCGAGGAGGACGCCGATGATCATCGCGCCGAAGTCGCCCTTGACACCCACGGATTCGAAGAACCAATAGCCGGGCACGAGCGCCATGACGATCCCGAACAACGTCTGCAACTCGCCGTGGCCGAGGGTGTTCCACAACCGCCGGACGATCCACGCGCCGGGGATCAGCAACACCAGGGCCAGCGCCCAGGGGCTCGGCGGCTCGCCCTGCATGGCGGTCAGATAGACGACGGCGACGATGTCCTGCAGCACGAGGACGCCGATGGCGATCCGGCCGTAGAGGGAATGCGACTCCGACCGCTCGTCGAGTACCTGGACGACGAACACCGTGCTCGAGAAGGACAGCGCAAATCCCAACAGCGCCACCGTCTCCCAGCCCTCGCCGGCGAGCAGCCGCACTCCGATGGCACCCAGGACGCCGAGGAAACCCATTGTGAGACCGAGGATGACGAGCAGGTTCGCCGCCGTGGTGATGACGACCTCGCGCCGGAGCAGCATCCGCACGTCGAGCTTGAGCCCGATGGTGAACAGCAGGATCGTGACGCCCAGTTCGGCCATCGTGTCGATGATCGGCAGTTCATCGATTCCCGGTGCGTGCAGGATGAACCCGGCGGCGAGGTAGCCGACGAGGGTCGGCAGGCGGGCCACACGTGCGAGGAACCCACACGCGAAGATGACGACCAGGTAGATGCCGACGGTCTCCACGCGCGGCGCCTCAGCGGGATGCGATGGCCGGCCGGCCGGCGCCGCGCGGGGTCGACATCGGTTGATCCTTTCGGCCGGGGGACGCAGAGTGAATCAACAATAGACGCGGTTGGGGCACACTGCCGTGCACCTCGGGTCGGGTGTGGGCCGGGTCGCGAGCGGCACCCGGTCAGGCGTCGTCGACGGTGGTCCGCTTGCGCGATTCGACGTAGTCGGGCCCGACGAGTTCGGGATCGGGTTCGAGCCGGGTGAGCCCGTTCCAGCACAGGTTGACCAGGTGCGCCGCCACGACCTCCTTCGACGGTTCGCGGACGTCGAGCCACCACTGCGCCGTCACCGACACCATCCCGACGAGCGCCTGGGCGTAGAGCGGTGCGAGGGCGGGATCGAAGCCGCGTCGTTCGAAGTCCCCGGCCAGGATGTGCTCGACCTGACTGATCGCGTCGTTCAGGAGACTCGAGTAGGTCGCCGTCTCGTCCGTGCTCGCGGTGCTGTCGCCGCGGACCAGGATGCGGAAGCCGTCGGTGCGCTCCTCCATGTACGTCAGCAGCGCGAGTGCGACCTGCTGGATGCGATAGAGCGAGCGGTTCTTCGACAGCGACGAGGTCACCATCTCCAGCAGGGTCTCCATCTCACGGTCGACGACCACCGCGTACAGACCTTCTTTGCCGCCGAAGTGCTCGTAGACGATCGGTTTCGAGACACCGGCGCGCTGCGCGATCTCTTCGATCGACGTGCCCTCGAAACCCCGTTCGGCGAACAGCCCGCGCGCCACCTCGATGAGCTGCAATCGCCGTTGCGCGCCGGTCATCCGCGCCCGCGGCGCGCGCTGCACCTCCGCCGAACCCTCCGATGGACGCCCGATAGCCATGGACCCAGCGTAGTGGTGCATCTCGGGAGATTCCGAGCGGTCGCGCGCGGTCGGGTTCAGTAGAGGCTGGACCAGTACGACCAGAATCGCACCGCGATCAGCACGATCACGAGGCCGACCGCCGCGACGAGGATGGGGGCGTGATTGCGGGCCAGGGCGAGCGCGACACGGGACCGCGAGGTGAGACCGCTCGCGTGCGCGTTGCGCACGCTGACCAGGACGAAGATCGGCAGTGTGACCGCCCAGACGACCATGCAGTAGGGACACAGCGCCCCGATCGAGTAGAGGCTCGAATAGATCAGCCACCCGATGAAGACCATCGCCGCGGTGACCCCGACCTGTAGCCCCGCCCAGTACCAGCCGGCGAGGCGCGCCCCGGCCAGCAAGGCCATCCCGGTGGTGATCGCGACCGCGAAACCGGCGATCCCGAGCAGCGGATTGGGGAACCCGAATAGCGCCGCCTGCGGCTGCGCCATCACCGAACCACAGCTCAGCACCGGATTGAAGTTGCAGGACGGCACGTAGTCGGGGTCGGCCGCCAGTTCGAATCGTTCCACGGTCAGCACGAACGCCGCGACGAAGCCGATGGCCCCGCCGACACTCAGCACCCAGGCGACGATGCGCGTCCAGGAACGCACGGCCTCGGCCAGGTGGGCCCGATCGTCGTCGGGTCCGACCTCCGAGCTGGTCAGCGCAGTCTCACTCACCCATCCAGGATGGCACCGAGTCGAGCGGAGATCGACCCACGCCGCGTGAAAGTCACACTGGATCGGTCCAAATGTCGGCAGTCTCGTTCAACTCTGCGTAATGTCGACGCAGACACCGGGGGTGGGACACCGGGGATGGGACACCGACAGTGCAATTGTGGGATTACCTCAGCGAGAACGCCCGATCACTCACTTTTCTGACCTATCAACACGCGTCGCTGTCATTTCAGACAGTGCTCGTGGGTACGGCCGTGGCGATCCTCATCGCCGCCGTGGTCTATCGCCTCCCGCTCGCCAGCGCGCTGACGCTGACGTCGAGCCGTGTGGCGCTGACCATTCCGTCGCTTGCCCTCCTGGCCCTGTTGATCGTGCCGTTCGGACTCGGTGTGACGCCGTCGTTTCTGATGCTGGCCTTCTTCGCCACGCTGCCGGTGATCGGCAACGCGGTCGTCGGCCTACGGTCCGTGCCGCCGGCCGTGGTCGAATCCGCCCGCGGCATCGGGCTTTCGAGGTGGCGCATCCTGCTCACCGTCGAGTTGCCGATCGCCTGGCCGGTAATCCTGACCGGCATCCGCGTGTCGACCCAGATGATCGTCGGTGTCGCCGCGATCGTCGCCTACGTCCTGGGCCCCGGCCTGGGATCGCTGATCTTCAACGGGCTTTCCCGCCTCGGTGGTGCCAATGCACTCGAAATGGCGCTCGCCGGAACGATCCTGATCGTCATCATCGCCCTCGTCTTCGACGCTCTCCTGGTTCTGCTCGGCCGACTCACCATCTCCAAGGGACTCTCATGACCGACTCCGCCACCTCGTCCGCGCCGAACGGCAACAACCGCAACGTCACCGGGGAGTCCATCCGCCTCGACGGCGTGGCCAAACGTTACCGGGGAGCCACCACGCCGGCCGTCGCCCGTCTCGACCTGGAGATCGACGCCGGTGACATCGTCGCCTTCGTCGGCCCGTCCGGATGTGGCAAGACGACGACGCTGAAGATGATCAACCGCCTCATCGAACCCACCGAGGGTCGCATCTACATCGGTGGACGCGATGTCACCGCGGAGAACCCGGACAAGCTGCGGCAGTCCATCGGCTACGTCATCCAGTCCGGCGGCCTCTTCCCGCACTGGTCGGTGAGCAAGAACATCGGCGCCATTCCGCGAATCCTGAACTGGGACAAGAAACGTATCGCCGAGCGCACCGAGTACCTGCTCGACCTCGTCGGACTCGACGCCGCGACCTTCGCCGACCGGCTCCCCAAGGACATGTCCGGCGGCCAGCAGCAGCGGGTCGGCGTCGCACGCGCCCTCGCCGCCGATCCCCCGGTGCTGCTGATGGACGAGCCGTTCGGCGCCGTCGATCCGATCACCCGAGCACGCCTGCAGGACAAGCTGATCGCGATCCAGCACGAGCTGGCCAAGACCATCGTCATCGTCACCCACGACTTCGAGGAGGCGACCAAACTCGGCGACAAGGTGTTGATCCTCTCCGAGGGCGGGCACATCGAACAGTTCGCGCCGCCGGAGGAGATCCTGGCCAATCCGGCGAGCCCGTTCGTCGAGGAGTTCGTGGGATCGGGCGCGACTCTCGCCCACCTGACCCTCACTCGCGTCCGCGATGTCGACTTCAAAGAGGTGATCACCGCCCGCGTCGGAGAACCGTCCGGCGCCGTGGTGACCCGCGCGAAGGCGGCCGGCGAGGACTGGGTCGCCGTCGTCGACCAACACGGCCGCCCACGCGCCTGGCCGTCGGTCGAGGAGATCCGCGCCAAGCCGGAGGTCTCCGACTACCTCGACCATCGACTCCCGGTCGTGGCCAAGTCCTCGACGCTGAACGACGCTCTCGACTCGATGCTCGCGACGAGCCAGGGTGGTGTGCTCGTCACCGACGGACGCGGCGCGGTCGTCGGTGCGCTGAACATCGCCTCGGTGATGGAAGCGATCCGCGGTCAGCTCGCGACGGTGCGGGAGGACGACGACCACGGCGGCTATCTCGACCACGCCGAGGGTTCGGCTCCCGTCGAGACCCCGGTCGTCGCGGCCGACGACGAGCCCGGCCTGGAACCTGCCGCAGGCGCCGGTTCCGCGACAGCGCCGGTGGGCACGCCCGAGACGAGCGCCGAGCGGTGACGGGTTTCATCGCCGAAGAGGCGAGGATCACGGAGACCGCGAAACCGCCTGCCCCGGAGTCGGTCCCGAGCGGCTTTCGACGACGGCTCTCCCGTATCCCCATCGACGTGTGGTTCGAACCGCTCGTGATCGTGGTCGTCGGCGTGGGTTTCGCCATCTGGTACGCGAACACCACGTTCACCACCACCGAGAGCGCGTCGATGTCATGGGCCGCGCTGCGCGCCACCATCCTCGACCACATCCAACTGACTCTCGTCGCCACCGTCATCGTCGTCGTGATCGCGATTCCACTGGGTATCGCACTCACCCGACCGTCGCTCCGGTGGCTGAACCCGATCGCGGTGAACATCGCCAACATCGGGCAGGCGGCGCCGGCGATCGGTCTGCTGGTGCTGTTCACCTTCTGGCTCGGGACCGGGTTCAACACCGCCGTCGTCGGCCTGGTCGTCTACGCCGTGCTCCCGATCCTGCAGAACACCATCGTCGGATTACGTCAGGTCGATCAACGGACCGTCGAGGCATCCCGGGGCATCGGCCTGTCCGCCGTCCGCACCCTCGTCCAGGTCGAACTACCGCTCGCCGTACCCGTCATCCTCAACGGGGTGCGGACCGCACTGGTGATCCTGGTCGGCACCGCCACCCTCAGCACATTCATCGGCGCGAACAGCCTGGGCACACTCATCACCACCGGCATCACGCTGTTCCTGCCCAAGCTGCTGGTCTCGGGCGCGATCCTGGTCGCCCTGCTCGCCATGACGATCGACTGGCTCGGCCGCCTCGTCGAACTCGTCGCAACACCACGGGGGATCGCATGATGACACGGTCGCAGTCGGCCCGCTCGCTGCGCTCCCGGGCACTCGCAATCCTGGCCGCGTCGGCGGCCCTCGTGATGACGCTGTCGGCGTGTGGTCTGGTGAGTTCGTCCGGAACCTT